>CAYGZL010000127.1:0-26270 GCA_964354345.1 uncultured Anaerolineaceae bacterium
CAATACGAAACCACCGGTTTAGCAGTCCTGGTGTATGTCAACACCATCCGCTGCTGTGCCAAGGAAGTCGCAATGTTACCCCGTCAAACATGTCCCGAGCACCGTCATCCCGCCGTTAGCGCCGATCCAGGTAAGGAGGAAACATTCCGCTGTCGATGGGGCGTGGTATACCTTTACGTCACTGGCGAACCCACCCCCAATCCTTCGGCGATCCCCCCAACCGGACGAGAAGCAACATATACCATCTGGCATGAAATTGTGCTTAATCCTGGAGAGCAACACACCCTCCAGCCCAACACCCTGCATTGGTTTCAGTCTGGCCCCCAAGGAGCAGTCGTCTCAGAGTTTTCAACCGCCAGTACAGATGAAGCCGACCTCT
Source organism: uncultured Anaerolineaceae bacterium (assembly GCA_964354345.1). GTDB lineage: Bacteria > Chloroflexota > Anaerolineae > Anaerolineales > UBA4823 > CAYGZL01. The sequence continues at coordinate 380 of CAYGZL010000127.1, forward strand.
TCACCGATCCCGAGATCGCTCGCATCACCAAGATTCAAGAATAACTGGCTACACGCATGAGACAGGTTTACGATCTCTCCCAACTCTCCTGGAAATTGGCTGGCTTCCAGCCTTATCATTGGGTCATCCCAACCATTACCGATATAACCCTGGCCACCTCGGCTGAGACACCCGCGATCGCTGCTGCAGTGCCTGGTTCAGTTCAAGGTGCGCTCCACGCGGCTGGTCTTCTACCGGACTGGAATATCGCCCTCAATTATCGTCAGTACGAATGGGTAGAAAACCGCCACTGGATTTACCAGGTCGAATTGCCCGGCGAATTGCGCCCCTCTGACGACCAGAAGGTCCGCCTGGTCTGTCAGGGGTTGGATGATCGTGGTTGGATATACCTGAATGGACAGGAAGTCGGTCGCTTCGCCACCACTCACTTGCCCTACACTTTCGATCTCTCGGCTGCCTGGCGACCCGATCATAACCGGCTGTGGATTATCTTCGACACACCCCCGCGCTGGCTGGGTCAGATCGGCTACACCTCGCAGATGACCGATTGGAAACCACGCTTCTACTATTCCTGGGATTGGATTACGCGTCTGGTGCAGATCGGTATCTGGGATGCGATTTCGCTTGAAATTAGCGATGGCGCAGAATTGGGAACACTGCGCGCCGTTGCCCAATACAACCTTACCGCCCACACCGGCACCTTGCGTTTATGGGGTCAAGCTCAGGGATCCGCGAATTGTTCAATCCAGGTACGTTTGTTCGATGGCAAAATACCCCTGCGCACCGCAAACTTGCCCCTGTCTGAGTTTAACGCCTCCAGTTTGCTATGGACCGGTTTGCCAGTCAAATCCTGGATGCCCAACGGTTCAGGTAGCCAACCGCTTTACCAACTATCGATTTCCCTGTTTGATTCTCGCGGTATTCTCCAGGATGAATTGATCCAGACGGTCGGTTTCAAATCCGTTGAATGGCGCGCGTGTGCTGGCGCGCCGCCTGAGGCCGATCCCTGGTTGTGTGTGATCAACGGTCGCCCCCTCTTTCTCCAGGGGATCAACTGGACCCCGATCCGCCCCAACTTCGCCGACCTGACTCCATCTGATTACAAGTTACGCCTGGAGCAATACCGCAAACTTGGCGTCAATCTGCTGCGGGTTTGGGGTGGTGGTTTTATTGAAACTGAGACTTTCTACAACCTGTGCGACGAGTTGGGTTTGCTGGTCTGGCAGGAGTTCCCCCTCTCCTCGTCAGGGGTGGACAACTGGCCGCCCGAAGACACAGCCTCCATCTCCGCTCTGGCAGCCATCGCCGAGAGCGCAGTCGCCCGTCGCCAGCATCACGCCTCACTGTTATGCTGGTGTGGCGGTAATGAGTTACAAGGCGACCTGGATGGCTCTAAGACCGGTGGGGGGAAACCAGTTTCTCTCAGCCACCCCCTGATCCAACGTCTGGCGGAGGTCACCACTCGCCTGGATCCCGGACGGCGTTTCCTACCCACCTCCTCTTCTGGACCCCGCTTCTCGGCGGAGCGCGCCAGCTTCGGTAAAGGTCTCCATTGGGATGTGCACGGTCCCTGGAAAGCTCCCCTCGATCTTAATGAATGGCAGTCTTATTGGCAGGAGGTTGATGCTCTGTTCCATTCCGAAGTTGGTGCACCGGGCGCCAGCTCTGCCGAATTGATCCTATTTTCTGCCGGTGACTTGCCTGTGCTGCCCGGCACAGCCGATAACCCCCTCTGGCGACGCACCTCCTGGTGGATCGAATGGGCGGAGTTTATTGCCACCCACGACCGTGAACCCAATAACCTGGAAGAATATGTCACCTGGAGCCAGGAGCGCCAGGCTCAAGCCCTTTCGATTGTCGCCCATGAGTTGAAAGCCAAATTCCCCCGCTGCGGGGGTGTAATCTTCTGGATGGGTCATGACTCATTCCCCTGCACCGCCAATACCTCCATCCTCGATTACGCTGGCGAACCTAAACCAGCAGCCTTAGCTCTTGCAAAAATTTTCCTTAATCCCCGATAGCTAATGCTAGAACTATGGCCTGCGGCTGAGATAACAATTGACCTGCCTGCCAATTTGTTGAAAACTCAAGTGGATCTAGGGCAGCTTCTACTTCACAAAGAGCATGACGGCTTTCCACAGGTTGAAACCAACCCGCTTGAGTACCCAACAGATTGAAAGCAATCGGAAAACCATTTTCGGCACAATAGGCGAACAAGCGTACTGCAACCAGTGGCTGGTTAACCCGGAGCGCCAGATGCGCGAACGAAAGCAGAGACCCCGTAACTTCACGGCTTTCCTTCACTTCAATATAGCGACGTAAACCTCTTTTTAGCCAGCTATTCGCTTCGCTATACTGCCCTCGCCTGATCGCTAACATGCCCAGGCTGCTTTCCTGATTGGCTATATCCCAATGGCTGCCAACCTCTTGGAAAAGAGCCAGGCTTTCCATGTATTTTTCTCTGGCGCACGGATAATTGCCCAGTTGGCAGGCGACATTTCCCAGCGTGTTTAATGAACGACCGATACCATAGCGGTTTTCAATACACCGCTCCATCTCCAGGCGCTCCTCCAGATAATTATAGACAGCCGCGTAATCTCCTTGCTGGTAAGCCGTATCTGCCAAAGCAAGCAAGACATGTGCGATACTTAAGCAATCACCCAGTGCGCGGTTGATGGTTAAGCACTCCTCACGGTAAACTCGCGCCTGATCGAGTTCACCCATTGATGTCTGGAATACACCATAATACAGTAATATATACGCAATCAGCCAGGGATCCTGCAGTGAACGGGCAATTGCCAGGCTTTCTTGTAAGTGTTTAGCATCCCGCACCCGATCCTCCTGGTTCGTACCAAACCCGATTGCATGGCACAAGGCAAATGCAATCAGCCAAAGGTTGTTGGTTGCCTGTGCCCGCGCCAGGATTTTCTCAAATAATTCATCCGTTGGGATCTGGTTATATAAAATCGCATAATAGATGTCGTGCATATTGCACAAGGCAAAGGCGATACTCCATTGATGGTTTACCTGGTTTGCCAGTTCCAGGCCCTCAACAAAATAGCGATTTGCCCGCCAGTAATCACCGGTATGGATGACAATACAACCAGCCCGAATCAACGCTCGTGCGCGCCCGAGTATACTTCCCTTGCCGGAATTCAGAAATCCCTCCAACCAACGGGTGCCTTCAGCATGAAATCCCCCCACCCGCCAGAAGCGCCATAAAGCTCCAGCCATCTGTAAACCAGCTTCGATATCCCCGTTTTCTCGGTAAAAAGCCAAGGCATTGCGTAAATTTGGTAAGTCTTCTTTGAGTCGATCGGGATGAGGTTCCAGCCTATCCAAGGCATATTCGGGATCCTGTTGCTCTGCCAGGGTCATGAAATAGGCTGCATGGCGCTGATGATAAAACTCTGTTTCAGCGCTCGCGTGGAGTTGTAGATGGGCATACTCGCGTATTGTCTCCAGCAGCCTGTAGCGTTCACCCTCAACCAGTACCAACGATTGATCGATAAGTTGGGTGAGTAAGTTTAGGAAATCTGGTGGCTGGGACACCATCAGACTTGTCGTTTTCTCAGACGTAATCTTTATATCTCTAAATTTTGACTTTGTAACTATTTCAGCTGCTTCGAGGGTGAAACTCCCTGCGAAAACCGATAGGCGGCGAAAAAGGATTTGCTCATCAGATGATAACAGTTGATAACTCCATTCAATCGCACCGCGTAAGGTCCGCTGGCGGGTTTGTGCTGCCCGGTTGACACCGGTCGATAGTTCCAGGGTCTGGCTCAGGTGGCTGGCAATAACCTCGACCGTAAACATCCGCACCCGCGCTGCAGCCAGCTCGATCGCCAGGGGCAGACCATCCAACTGGACGCAAATGCGAGCGACCGCCTTAACATTATCAGGATTAAGCCGAAAACTGGGTTGCACTGCTTGAGCCCGTTCCGTGAATAGACGGATCGCTTCATAACCAAACAATCCCGAGTCTTCTTCGGATCGATCCAGGTTGGGTAAGGAAAGTGGGTTCAACATCCAGGTCCATTCACCAGAGATATGTAACGGCGCTCGACTGGTAGCCAGGATTTTCAGGTTTGGGCAGGCTCGTAACAGGTTATCGGCCAGTTGAGCGCAGGTTTCTAACAGATGTTCACAGTTATCCAGCACAAGCAAGGATTGCCTGGATTTTAGATAGGAAACCACAGTGCTCAACAGCGGCTGCCCGGCTGTCTCCTGCAAGCCATACATACTCGCCACAATTTGGGGCACCATCGCCGGATCATTCAAGCCACTTAAATCAGCGAACCATACTCCCTGGGGGTATTCCCCACTCAAGTCACTCGCCACCTCCAATGCCAGGCGCGTCTTCCCACTTCCACCCGATCCCACCAATGTCACCAATCGGTTTACTCCCAAGAGACGTTTTACCTCCACCCGCTCCTTTTCGCGTCCGATAAAGCTGGTAAGCTGCACAGGCAGGTTGTGCAGACACACATCCAATGTCTTGAGCGGTGGAAAGTTGGCTGGTAAATCAGGTGCGACCAGCTGGTAAATATGCTCTGCACGAGTTAAATCTCTCAACCGCCGTTCTCCTAAATCCTTTAACTCAACCCCTGGCGGTAAACTATCCCGTACCAGATCAGCAGTTGCCTGGCTTAGCAACACTTGCCCACCATACCCCACTCCGATCAGGCGTCCGAGCCGGTTGAGAGCCGGTCCAACATAGTCATCACCAAGTTCATCGCGGCGTTCTTCAGTTACTCCTGTGTGGAGAGCCATCCGCACTCTAAGCTCCACCTCTCCCCATGGCTCAGTCTGCAGACCGCGCTGAGCTTCGAGTGCAGCTGTCATCGCCTGAGGCGCAGTGGAGAAGGCTATCTGAAAAGCATCGCCGATCATCTTATATGGATAACCGTCCTGGCGAGTAGTCGCTTCTCGCAAGATGGCTTCCTGTCGAGTGAAGGCATGTTTCATCAACTCAGGATGATCCTCCCACAATTGGGTACTGCCTTCAATATCGGTGAAAAGGAAAGTGACGGTGCCGGTTGGTCGGTTAGTTGCCACAGGCGAGCCTTATCTCACATTATTCTTTACAAAAGTGTATCCAACAAGCTAATGATAACAAGTTGATTATATATGATTATTCGCTCTTAACAATTCCTGGCATGGATTTAAGTTTTAATGCACCACTCGCTGCGATTTTTCATGAAATATTCGAAAGCTTGTGGCTTATCCATGTCACAAATTGGCGCCTTATTTCAAACGACCACCGCACCAGCAATGTGACCGTACTTGGTGAAGAAATGGGTGTCACCATCGCCGCGGCCAGCCAGATGTCGGAACGAACGGTGCAAGCGACTCGCACTACTGAATCCAGTTATAAGTAAAACAGTATGCTGGGTGTCATCCTCGAGTAAATCACGGCAGATCCTGCAAATGTTTTAGTATTATCAAAATTCCAGGGAGCTGGTTTTAACTTCAACTCGGCCATGCTGCCTCCAGGAACGGATATCTTCTCTCGATTAAGCAAACTCTCACCCTCAATGAACAAGCCAACAATATCTCTGAAGGGCAGATGCAACTGTTAACCATCGCTCGTGCGATTTTGGCGGATCCCAAGATTCTTATCTTAGTGGAACAGGGCAGCCATCCGGAGCTGCTGGCTCAAAACGGGTTTTTACGCCGAGTTGTACAACAGCCAGTTCGAACGCGTTAATGAATTAGTCTGATCATCAAGGTATTACGCAGGCGGTCTCCTGGCAAACCATCATCTCACCGGTTTCCAAATCCAACTCAGCTATTTGGCAACGGTTGGCAGGGCGATCCACCTCTCCATAGGCCTGTAGTACAAATTGACCTGCACGAACACGCAGATTGTGATCCAGATCATAAGTCATCCCAGACTTGCAACCATCCAATTTTGCCTGCACCTGCTCTTGCGTCAGGATCTTCGCGACTGGATGGGTCAGGCTGAAATCAAAATTCTTCCGGATGGCAACCACGTCAATTCCCTCTACTGGTGGAACGCCATCATCAGTTGGTGCGTGTGTACCATCCGGCTTTGCCTTTTCAATTCCCTCTACTGGTAGTACACCATTCCCAGCTGAAATGCCCGTGCCTTCCAACGCCGCCTGGTCGCTTAACAGATAGGTTAACCAATCCACCCGGTAATAATACCCCACCCGGAACCAACGCCCCCGGGCATCCGCTGATTGAATGAAAATATGCTTCTGGTAAAAATCCTCTCCCATATTCGTTCTTGCCAGCAGCTCTTCCTTCCAGATTGGCAATAACCGGGCTGACACAGCTGCTGAGATGGTGGGCACCTCCTGTCCCGTAAATGGGATCAGACAAAAGACCGTGCTGGTCATACACTCGCCGTTGAAGTAATCATCATAGCCACTCCCCAGCATGTGGCTCTGTACACACAAACCCTGCTCTGTACCCGCTTGTGTAACGCCAGGCGGTTCCAGGCACCCCTTGGAAAACATAAACTTACCCCCCGGGCAGACCAGGCAGCTTTGTTCGACCTCCCCAGCCAGTCCGCAGCTGCTGGTTGGAGTGCAACGCTCGGGGTAGCTCAAAGAGTTATAATCGTCCGTCAATCCGGATGAGATGTGATTAACCAAATCACCGCTGGTTGTCTGGGGTAATGCCAGAGTCACTTCGACCAATCCTAATTTACCTTCGAGCCATTGCGTCAGGACGCTCCAATCCGTGGCGGGATTGTTGCGCCAGACGACAGCCAATATCTCGCCAAATTGGTACAATCTACGGTTATCCGTACCCTGGCGGAGTAACATCCCCTTAAACGCCACCAGGTCCTTCTCCGTCGGTCGCCAATACTGCATGGCCTCAATCCCCAGGTACTCCCCTTTATTATCTTGCAAACACACGAAAACCAACCCTTGTACACGCGACTTCTCTAACGTTTCCAACCCATGAAACAAGTATAACCATTGTGCCAGGTCGCTTCCAGAAATCAACCAGGGATTTTGCATCCCCGTTTTATAATCAGGGAATCCCGCCATATTACACAATACATGATCCGGGTAATCCTCCTTCAAAGGACGCAAATCACCAAGCGTCACGGTGCGTGGCGTTATGGACGGTGTGATGGTTTCAACTGGTGGAGTAGTCTTCTCCCGGGTGCAACCCAAACACCCAATCACTACCAGGATCAACCCCCACCATATGAATATCCTGATTGGCTTACGATATCCGACTTGCATAATATCCTCCAAAATCCACACTCAGCAATTACTCCTTAGTACCTTACGAATTATTTCTTCCCCATTTTAACGATACCAATATACTCAAAAGCATAAATTGCCCTTCATTCCGAAAGGACAACTTATTCCCCGGTCGTTGCGAGTAACAACACATCGCCAACGCATTCCCTTCAGAAATGACACGCCTTTCCGTCTTTGCGAGCGCACTTCGCGAAGCAATCTCAGTCAACATGTGTGGGGTAAATTGCGGAGGGACCGTATTGCATACTAACAATGCGCGCCCCACCTGCGATAATTATATACACAAATTGACATCCGTGAGTATGGTTACGATTATCATACAGCAGGAGTCGCAGGCGCGAAATTGATAATATCAACCATCAGACGCATTCTCCGCGTCCTCCGCATTCTCCGCGTCCAACAAACAGCCATCATCGATCACCAGCAGAATCCGCGTCCTCCGCGTCCAACAAACAGCCATCATCAATCACCAGCAGAATCCGCGTCCTCCGCGTCCAATAAACAGCCATCATCGATCAGCAGCAGAATCCGCGTCCTCCATGTTCTCCGTGTCCAAAAAACAGTCATCAGCAATCAGCTACAGAATCCACATCCTCCGCGTCCTCCGCGTTCTCCGCGTCCGATGAAACATTTCGAGCCTTATAAATCCCTCAGTTTGCGGTATACTTCGACCTATTAATTCCCAATCTAATTGTCTCTTCCAGCGTTCGATCCTCGCTCAAGCATCTGATACAACAATCTATTATGCTCCTCGCCCTCACTCGTGAAGTCAGCCCTTCCATCAGCGTCTGCGAATTAACCCATGTTGAACGCCAACCGATCGATGTCGCACTCGCTCGATCTCAGCACCACCACTACGAAAACAGCCTGCGCGCTCTCGGGTGCCAGGTTATCAGCGTACCCGCAGCACCAGACTTGCCCGATGCAGTCTTCGTTGAAGATTGCGCGGTCGTTCTTGATGAACTCGCCATCATAACTCGCCCGGGTGCCGCTTCTCGGCGTCCCGAAGTGCCCTCTATCGCCGCGTCCCTCGCACCTTACCGTCAATTGGTTTATATCCAACCGCCGGGTTTTCTAGATGGCGGTGATGTCTTGCGACTTGGCAAGACTCTCTATATCGGATTCTCTGATCGCAGCAACCGGGAAGCTATCGCCCAGATGCAATCCATCCTGACACCATTCGGCTACACGGTTCAGGGTGTGCCCATTACAGGATGCCTGCACCTGAAATCCGCTGTTACTCAGATCAGTGTGGAAACGTTGTTGCTCAACCCGCAATGGGTGGACTATAAGCTCTTTAGCAAAATGGCATACATCGAAGTAGACGAACAAGAACCTTATGGCGCGAACGGACTGCTGATCGACGACCAATTGATTTACCCTACCAGCTATCCGCGTACTCTCGACCACCTGGTCGCTCATGCAATTCAAGTAATTCCCGTAGATGTTTCCGAGCTGATTAAGGCCGAAGGCGCAGTCACTTGCTGTAGCCTGGTGTTCCAGGCGGAAACACCGCCCAACACGACAACATAACGCTCTGGTACAATCGGTGTTATAAAACAAAAGTAGAGCACCTCTGCGGACTACGCGATAAAATCCTACAATCCCGAGAATTTATATGAAACCCTACCAAGTCATCCTGAATCCTGCTGCAGGCGCTGGCAATGGTCTGCGCATCCTACCGGAATTAAAACGCCAGCTCGATACGACCGGCATCTCCTATGATCTGATCCAATCCCCCGCACCAGGTCAACCCAGGCAACTGGCTTACCAGGCAGCCGAAGCTGGCGTTGCCGTTGTCGTGGCTGCTGGTGGTGATGGTACGGTTAACGAAATTGTTAACGGGCTGATGGCAGCTAAAAACGCTGGTCTGCCAGTACCAGTCCTTGGGTTGTTATGTGTCGGGCGGGGCAATGACTTTGCCGGTAGTCTTGGACTACCAGCTGGTTTAGCAGTATGTTGCCAAATCCTGGCGTCTGGGCATCGGCGTTGGGTAGATATCGGTCGTGTCTCCGGGGGGATCGTTCCTGCCGGACTTTACTTCGCTAACTGTGTCGGTGTGGGCTTCGATGCCGTCACCACCCTCGAGGTGCGTAAGCTGCCCCGTTGGGGTGGGTTCTTAAGCTTCCTGATTGCCATTCTCAAGACCATTTTTATCTATAAGGATGCCCCCCTGGCCGTCATCGAATACGACGGTCAAACATTAACCCAACGCTCGTTGTTGGTTTCGGTGATGAACGGCCGGCGCCTGGGCGGCGGTTTCTACATGGCTCCCACCTCTGAGTTCGACGATGGCCTGCTGGACTTATGCATCGCCGAGCAGATGAGCGCATGGCGCATTCTACGCTTGATCCCTCATTTCACCAAGGGCACACAAGCCACCCAACCGGGCATCCGCACCGCGCGCAGCGCCCGTGTAACGATCACCTCGCAAGATAAACCCATCCCCGCCCAAACCGATGGCGAGATTATCAGCACCGAGGGGATGCGCCTTGAAGTCGAGATCTTCCCCCGCCAGCTTGAAGTCATTGTTGGTGCGGGAAAGTCATCTGCCCATTAGGTCGCATGAACTTCACGCAAAGGTTGCTGGTGGCGTTATTTCGTGGCTTGTCAACCGCTGTCTTCCGTGTTGATGCTGCCCAACTATCCTGCGTTCCAGCGCGTGGACCTTTGATCCTGGTTACCAACCATGTCAACATTCTCGAAATCCCGGTGATCTATGCCTGGCTGCAACCGCGTCCAGTACACGGAATGGTATTGGCGACACGCTGGAGGAATCCGGTGGTCGCCTGGGGTCTGAACGCCTGCGGCGCGATACCATTGGCGCGGGGTGGGATGAACCGCACGTCCTTCCGGAAGGCGTTTGAAATTCTGGAACACGGCGAAATCCTGGCCATCGCCCCTGAAGGCACACGCAGTGGCAATGGGCGTCTACAAACCGCCCACCCGGGTGTCGTCTATCTGGCCTTAAAGTCTGGCGCCCCGATGCTACCGGTCGCATATATCGGTCATGCCGGCTACAAAACTAACCTGAAACGACTCAGTCGCACCGACTTCCACATCGCCACCGGTCCACCCTTTACCCTCCAGACAGGGTCCGGCCCAATGACCCATACCCGGCGCGCTCAGATGTTATTTGAGATCATGTCCCAACTTGCCGCCTTGCTTCCGCCTGAACAACGCAGCGCGTATTCCACTTCCGCCGATGCCCCGCCCCAATACCTCCACTTTACTCAACTTTACTGAACTGATAAGAAATCTGATTTACACTTTTCTGATTAAATTCGTGCTCCTTTACGCCGCAATCCATTAAACAGGATCACAATCCCAACCACGATCAGGAGAAACGGCCACACTATCTCTAACCAGGGTGAGGCCAAAACCAGGATCACCCCCACCAATCCCAGGATAAGCACAAGAATTACCGCCCATTCGGTTTTATACCTTTTTCTTAACAACCATAAAACACCAAAAGTCACCGCCCAACCGAAGAACATGACTGCCGGCGGTATGGAAGAGTTTGCGATTTCCTCCGGCAATAGCCCGATCAAGACCAACATCAAAGCAATGCTGCCATTGGCTCCGGCTGGGATCAACGCCCACCAGTTGTCCAAAGACCGGGCAAAAATGACAAAGAATGGCAAGGCGATACAGAATAAAACGAACGCCCCGATGAATTCTCCGTGATCGGTCGCCAGGGTCAGCAATGGAATTGCACCTACAGCCGCGCAGGCAAATGCGGGGATGAGCGCCCACCACTGTGATCGATCGATCAGGTAGACGATTAAGAATGGCAGTGCCACACTCCACAGCACCAATGATCCGATTGCCTCCCCCCGGATCGGTCGGTCTACCAGGAATAGTAACGCAACGATAACCGTAAATACCCAAACCGGGATCAAAGCCCACCAATTCTTGCGAGGATTCATTAAAAAGGGCGCCAGGAATGGCAAGCCAATCCCTAATAATACGGGTGCACCCAATACTGCGCCTTGCACACCTCTATTCACCAGGAATAGTGTAATTGCTGTCCCAGCAAAAATTCCGGTGGGGATTAACCAGCCCCACTGATCGAAACCTGCCAGAACGTAACACACGAGGAACAGGATCGCGATCCCCCCCAGAATAAACATCCATAGGGACACACCCAGGTTTGTCAACCAGCCCGCTGATTGAGCCAGCGCCAATCCCCCCAAGAAGATTAATAGCACACCAAAGATGAGAGAGACAGCACGATTGTTCATTTTTTTGAATTCCCTATAGTGAGATTATTATCAAGCTGTTATTTATGTATAGTAATCATATCTCAATTCAGGCGCTTCATGTGACAGCAACCCGAATCAGGATTATTATAATATAATGGACACTCCCGGCTAGTACCGGTCAGGAATTAGATTCGAGTGTCGACGGGATCATGAAATCGATCCATGTCGAGAAGTAAATCACCAATAGTAAATTATTACCCACAAAATAAGCCAGATCCCCGAAAGATGAATCCGCATGAATAACCTTGCCCTCCTTGGCGGTCCGAAAATCCGCACCACCCCCTACCCTACCTGGCCGGTTTGGGATCAACGCGACATTGATGCCGTGACCGAGGTCATCAAGTCTGGTCAGTGGGGCGGATATCCCTACCCCGGCCCGCAAACCGCTGAACTGGCGCGCAAGTTCGTCGAGTTGCAAGGCGGCGGATATGCGGTTCCTATGGTTAATGGCACAATCACGATGGAAGTCGCCTTGCGCGCCGCTGGCATCGGTTGGGGTGATGAAGTCATCATCCCGGCCTATACCTTTCAAGCCACTGCGACCGCCCCAATCTCCGCAGGCGCCATCCCCGTCATCGTTGATATTGATCCGGCGACTTATTGCCTCGATCCACAGGCGGTTGAAAAAGCCATCACACCGCGCACCAGGGCCATCTTACCCGTCCACCTGGCTCACCAGATGGCCGATATGGACGCCCTCATGAACTTAGCCGTTAAATACCACCTGGTCATCATAGAAGATTGCGCCCACGCCCATGGCGCCAAATGGAATGGTCAAGGCGCTGGAACGATCGGTCATTTCGGCTCTTTTTCCCTGCAATCCTCCAAGATTCTGACCAGCGGTGAGGGCGGCATTTTGCTCTGTCGCACACCAGAATTGGCTGCCCGTGCAGCCTCAATTATTGATTGCGGCCGGCCGCATGCACCCGGTGGCGGACCTGAGATCAGCCAGGGCGAGAGTCTCTTGGGCGCTAACTATCGTCTGAGCGAGTTACAGGCAGCCATGGCAGTCGTTGGATTGGAACGCTTCCCCGCCCAGGCCCAGGAACGTGCACAGATGGCCGCTTACATGGACGAAGCGCTCAGTGATATCCCAGGGGTACGGGTACTCAGGCGCGATCCACGCCACACCACCCGCTCCTTCTATCGCTATATCTTCGCCATCGACCCTCCATCGTTCGGACTGGAGCACGATCTGCTGTGTACTGCTCTGGAAGCTGAAGGAATCGCTTGTTGGATTGGCTACGAGGCCATGCACCACTACAACCTGTTTCGACCATTAACTTCCCGCATGGCAGTGCCGAACGCCTTCCCCAAGTATTTCCAATTCGATCAGATGTCTTTTCCGGTTGCCGAGCGCGCCTGCGAGCACGAAGCAGTCTGGTTGGATGAGGCCATCTTCCGCGCTGGTGCGCAAGGGATTGACGATGTCGTCAATGCTATCTATAAAATCCAGACAAATTTAGAAGAGCTTCGCGCAGCCTCCAAAAAAAATCAGTAAAAAATTTGGAAATAATAAACGGCCTTATTGAAAGGGAATTCCGGTTTTTTTTCACCAGGCTCGTTCATAGAAACTAAAAAGGGCTGGTCTGCTTTCGACCAGCCCTTTTTACCTCAGTTCATTATCTACGCCCACTGATCTTTACGATGTCGTCATTATTCACCTTGGTGAGCGTAATAAAGCAACCTCATCATTAAGGAGTGACCTCTTTATCGATATTATCCTTGTTGTAGACCGAGAACGGTCCCATCAAGATGCGCAGACCTTTGTCGCGTGTAGGATCCTTGGTGATAGTAAATGTGCCCATCCGCCCTGCTTCGAACTGTTCCCCCTCAGCACCCTTCATCCCACCCGTGGCGATCAGGTATGTCACATAGTAGGACAGGTAGCCAAGGTCCTTGAAGCTCCACAAAGCGAACTCCGGCGCACATCCGTTCTTCACGAACGCTACCATCTCGCTCGGTAGTCCCAGACCACTCACCTTCACTTTATCGCACAGCTTCTCGTCCTGCATCGCCTTGGCTGCTGCCGCAATACCCACGGTCGTCGGCGCCATGATCAGCTTCATATCCGGGTACTTGTCTATCAGCGCCAACGCCTGCTTGTAGCTCTCTTCCGACTGATCCATGCCGTACACCACGTCCAACAGTTCTAACTTGGTGTACTTCGCATCCTTCAGCACCTCCTTCAATGCTTCGATCCAGGCATTCTGGTTCGCCGCATCCGGTGACGCCGACAACACCGCAAACTTGCCGCCATCCGCCCCCAGGATGTTCAGCGCCATGTCCGCCATCACCATGCCCGTCTCCTTGAAGTCCACCTGCGCTACAAACACCTGCTCCCCTTCCGCAGATGGGATCGGCGAGTCCCACGTCACAAACGTCAAACCCTTCTCGCGCGCCGCCTTCGCCGCCGGGGCGATCTGGTCACCCGCATTGTTCGACAACATCACGGCATTCAGCCCCTGCGTCGTCGCATTCGTCACCATTTCGATCTGCCCGGTTACGCTGTTCTCCGGCGTCGGCCCGTTATATTGTAACTCGGCTGGATTCTGCAGCTCTTTCGCCGCTTCCAGCGCACCTTCATGCGCCTGGTCGAACACCGCATTCCCCAGGAATTTCGGCAGTAACAGCATCTTCACTGCCTGACCTGCCTTCGCCTTGACAACTTCACCCGTAGTTACCGGTGGCGTTGTCGCCTCGACTTTGGTTGTTGGTACAACAGGCGGTTGGGTTGGCGTAGGCGTCGTTCCGCAGGCCGAAAGCAATAGCGCCGCGATAACTACGAGCATCATGATCTTCTTGAACATTTTCATTCTCCTTCTCATTCGTATATTGGTTGGTTAGCTTGTTGTTTACAGTTTTTATTAGAGTTATACCACTCCTGTATCCACCTCCTCTTGTTTCTTTTCTGGCTGTGCGATTTTTCCGCGTTGACGGCGATTCCACGCTTCTTGTACACTCCGGGCAATATTTGGAAGCAGCACCGATAATATCAAGAGCGCACCGATCACGCCTGTTTGGGTTTCGCCAGTGACATTCAGCAAACCCATCCCATTTCGCAAATTGAGAATGATCAGGATGGACAACATCACCCCAAAGATGGATCCAGAACCCCCAAAGATACTGACCCCTCCGAGCAAAGCCATCGTTATCGTGTCTAATTCGGTTCCCTGGGCTGTATCACCCCTCATCGAGCCTAATCTGGCTGCTAATAAAAGCCCTGCAAAAGCCGCGACGATCCCCGAGGAAATGAATAACATCATTTTGACCCGCCGCACGTTGACCCCCGAATAACGCGCCACTTCACGGTTATTCCCTATCACATAGATATAACGACCAATCCCAGACCATTGCAGGATCACAATCGCAATCAATAGCAAAACAAAAAAGATAATCAAAGCCAGTGGAAACGGGCCCACCAATGGTTGTTGCCCGAGCTGATTAAACCAGGCGGGATAGCTCCCGACTGAATTGTTTTCCAGCAATACATGCGCCAGACCACGAAACCCGATCAACCCTGCCAGAGTGACAACCAAAGATGACAGACCAACATATGCCACCATAAACCCGTTAAATGCACCGGTCAAACCCCCGGTCAATAATCCAATCAACAGGCACCAGCCAAACGGTATTTCATGTTGCCATAGATAAGCCATTACGCATCCCGCCAGGCCCATGACTGAGCCAACCGATAGATCAATTTCAGCGTTGATGATGATAAAAGTCATGATCAAAGCCACAATGATCTTCTCGATATGTAATTGAAACAAGTTAATAATATTTTGGAGTGTATAGTAATTTGGCGCGGTAAGTAGATTGAATATGACTACCGCTATGAGGATGGCTAATAAAAATCCTTCCCAGCTTTTCAAGCGTTGTAGTTTACGCAGCATGACTGTCTTCCTCCTTGGCTGGTGCGATCTTTGCTTCCTGTTTATCTCCTAAACCTCTCTGTGTCCAGGTATCGCGCAAGCGGTTGATTATCACAGCATCAATCGTTACCGCCAGCAAGATGAGCATGCCCAATAATGCTCCCACCCAAAAATCATTGATCAGATGCCAGCGGAGCAGGCTTTGTTGCAAGAGATTGATGATCAACGCGCCCAGGAGCGCTCCGATCATTGTGCCAACGCCCCCATTGGTACTTACGCCCCCTACAACTGCTGCCGCAATTACTTGCATCTCCATCCCTTGCGCAGCCGCCACGGTCAGGTTGCCATACCGCACCATAAACATGAAACCAGCCAGCCCAGCCATTGCACCACACAACAGATAAGCCCCTAAAACGATGCGCTGCGCGGGCAATCCACCAATCCGCGCCGCTTCGGGATTGGAGCCGATCGCGTATAAGCGGCGGCCATAAGGTAAATAGGTGGTTACCAGTTGCAAGACAACAAAGATCACCAGCGCGCCTGCCACCACTGCCCGGATATTAAACTCTCCGATTGTAAACAACTGATTACTGCCCAGGTCGATAACCCATTTGGGGAAATCATTTGTAACCACGATCTTGTTCCCCGGATACGCCACCAGGGTTGAACGAAAGATCGCCAGGGTGCCTAACGTGACAATGATCGAAGGCACCCGCCCATAAGAGACGAGAATGCCGTTCAATATCCCCATGACGATCCCCATACCAATTGCCAGCAGTAGCGCCACGACAGGTAACATCTCCGGATTAGCACTTAATATTTTTCCGATCGTAAACGCTGTCAATCCAACCACCGAACCCACCGAGAGATCGTAATTGCGAGTTAATAAAACCAGTGTTTCTCCCAATGCTAATACCGCGATAATGGCCACATCGCTGGTGACTCGATTAAAGATGCGTGGGCTAAAATACCCCTCGATTTGAGTGCCGAAGAAGAGGAAGATCAGCAAGATGAGTAATACCAGACTAAGTTCACGGAGCTGCTCTGGACGAAAATGGCGCTTCAGTGTATTCATGAGGCAGCCTCCGCAACACTGCTGCTTTGTCCCATTGCTGCGGTTAAAATTGTTTCTTGTGTTGCGCTCTCCCGATCGAAAATGCCCATCTGTTTCCCTTCACGCATCACCAGGATTCTGTCGCTCATCGCCATGATCTCGAGCATATCGGAGGAGATTAATATAATGCCTAAACCTTGTCCAGCCAGCTCATTAATCAAATGGTGGACTTCGGCTTTGGCCCCAACATCAATGCCCCGCGTAGGCTCATCCAGGATCAGCACTTGCGGTCGGGTGTTCAACCATTTACTGAGCATAACCTTTTGCTGGTTTCCACCCGAGAGCATCCCGACCGGGTGGTTAACCGAAGGGGTCCGAATGGAAAGACGCTCGCGGTAATATTCAGCGGTTTTTTCTTCGGCTTCTTTCTGCACCAAACCGAAACGCGACAGGTATTGATACAACATTGGCAGGGTTATGTTATTGGTGATCGACATAGTCAATGTCAAACCAATACCCCGCCGATCCTCGGACATATAGGCAATTCCCAGGCGCAGTGCTTGTTCAGCAGAACGGATTTTTTCTGTTTTACCATCCAGGATGACCACCCCACTATCTGCTGGCTCAACTCCGAACAAGGCCAGGCCAACATCCGTCCGGTGCGAGCCCACTAAGCCGGCAAAACCTAACACTTCACCCTGATAGACCTCGAAGTTGATCTCTGAAAATACGTTTTCTTTGCTTAGATCTTTCACTGACATCAGCAATTTACCCCGTTGTCCGATGCTTTTCGCGAAGAATTCATCGATCTTCCGGCCCACCATGTCGTGAATGCAGCTCTCCAGGGTAATCTCAGTGCGTGACCGTGTGGAAATCCATTTCCCATCTCTGAATACAGTCACCCGATCAGCGATTTCAAAGACTTCCTCCAGACGGTGACTGATAAACAGGATCGAAACACCCTGATCGCGCAATGAGTGGGTTAACTTGAACAGTTGTTCCACTTCGTGCGCTGAAAGCGAAGCAGTCGGTTCATCCATAATCAGCACACGCACCTTGAGTGAAATTGCCTTGGCGATCTCAATCGTTTGCTGCGCAGCCAGGGTCAAACCGCGTGCCGACATCTTTACGTCCAAATTCACGCCCAGCTTGGCCAGGATTTCCTCCGCTTCCTGGTACATCTTTCGCCAGTTAACCAGAATCCCGTGCGCCCGGTGCGTGATAAAAATATTCTCGGCAACGTTAAGGTCTGGGTATACCATCGGTTCCTGGTAGATCGCTGCAATACCGTAATCTTGCGCCTCCACCGAGTTGCCGACTCGAATCAGCTTACCATCCAGGAGCATTTCCCCCTGGTCTGGATGGTACACCCCCGTCATGATCTTAATCAAAGTGGATTTACCTGCCCCATTTTCCCCCAACAAAGCATGAATCTCACCTGGATACAAGTCCATTGAGACATCATCTAATGCCTGGGTTGTATCAAAACGCTTGGAGATATGCCGGATTTGGAATACTGGTGTTTCACTTATATTATTTTGTTTTTGTTCTGCCATTAACGGTCTTCCATTCAAGAATGCCAGGATCAATCGAGGTGAAATACTTCCTTCAACTCCAACATGTTTTCATCCGGGTGCGCTCCGCCCAGGTTCTCGAAATACGGCGACATAAATTCCTGCCAACGGGCATTGATCTCTTCTTTGCTCATCCCTTCCAGTGCTGCCTGGAAGCTCTCAGGCGTCTCAAAATACCCAAATAATAATCCATTCTCCTGGATGAACAGGGAATAGTTGTGCCAGCCGGTTCGGTGTAACGCCTCGAGCATCTCCGGCCATACTTGCTCATGATGTGCTATATACTCCGCTGCTTTCTCTGGTCTTACTTTTAAAATAAATCCAACTCGTTTCATCGGCTTCTCCTTTGTTTCACCCGCTAACCATACTTCTTCACTGCCCCGATAAACGCTTCCATATTCTCCATCGTCGTGTCCGCCTGGACAATGTGGGCTGGCGCACATAAGTACCCACCCCCAGCTCCAAGGACACGGATTTTCTCCGCCACATCTCGTTCGATCGCCTCCGGGGTGCCATGAGGTAACAGCTCCTGTTGGTCAATCGCTCCCCAGAAGGAGAGCCTGTCGCCGAAGCGACTTTTCAATGATTCCGGTTCGTGACCGGGTACATTGGGCTGGACCGGGTTAAACACCTCCAAACCAATTTCCACCAGGTCATCCAGGATCGGGGAGATCGCCCCATCACTGTGATACACAATCATCACCTGGGGATTGACTGCCTTCATTTCAGCAAATACCTCGGCAAAGCGAGGCTTAAATACATTTCGCCACATGCGTGGCGAGACCATCATTCCGTTCTGCGCCCCGAAATCGTCTCCCGTCCAGATCCCATCCACACCCAAGGCGACTAGTTGCTTACCAATTCCGATGCTGAATTCTTTGCAACGATCGAGTAAAGGTCCAATATAGACCTCACCCATCGCCAGGTCCATCATAAACTTTTCCATGCCAACCATGTGCCAGGCCATCTCGAACATGGTCAGTTCAACATCTCCGATAATAAAATAATCCTGGCGATATTTTTCGATATACATGCGCGCGTCTGCCATCCGTCCTTCGGCGTATGGGTTTGGGAAGGTTACAGCTCGCACCTCCTCGGCTGAGCTTACATTACCGAGGGGACATTCGATTATCTCCATATAAAGCGGACCCTGGCGCATTTTCATCCCAAACTCATTGATGATGCAGCCGTCTTCCGTCTGGGGGTGTTGATAACCTGCTGGTAACCCACCACCGACAACGACACAGTCACTGCCCATCGCCAGGCGTAGCTCATTGCCTGACGTGCGATACATCAGGTCTTCATAATAGGAAGGCGAGTAATGAACCGGGATGTTATATTTTTGGCTGAAACTTTCCAACAATGGGCGGCAAAGGTCAAACTGTAATGGTACCCGGTCAGGAATACCATTGCGTTTTAAAGCGGTTAAAACCCTTAACTTTGAATTCATCGATTTATATTTTTTTTGATTTTTCTGACGAACCGACAATATATTATAGTTACCCTGTTGTTATTTGTCAAACCTATATCTGCCCGCCACATACGATATAATAGCTCGGCTACCGAACACGCCAGATTATCCTGGCGAATAATCCTTAGGAGTTATTTATGTCTGAAACAAAAATCCCTCTCCGCACCGAGATTCCCTCCCACTATAAATGGAACGCTGAGTCCGTTTTCCCCACCCAAGCTGACTGGGAAGCCGATCTTCAAACCCTGCCACAATCCGTGGCTGCGTTGGCGCAATACAAGGATCACCTGGTTGATGGGCCAGCCGTAGTTGTGGCTGCTTTCCAGGCCACCGAAGCGCTCATGACCAGGCTAATGAAGCTCGATATCTACGCCAATATGTCCTTTTCCGTGGACACCACAGATCAGGACGCCGCTCGTCGGAATAGCCAGATCCAGGCCGCCGCGGCTCAAGCTTTCGCCGCAATCTCCTTCATTAACCCCGAACTTATCGCCATCGGTGAACCCACGATGCGAGATTGGTTGGCTCAGGATTCCGCCCTGGCGGTGTACACCCACTACATGGATAATCTTTTCCGCCGTCAGGCGAATGTCCGTTCAGCCGAAGTTGAAGAATTACTCGGGTTAGCCTCGGATCCCTTTGGGAATGTCTTCAATACACTGAACATGCTTTCCAACTCGGACTTCATATTCGCTCCCGCCACCACCTCCTCTGGCGACCAGGTACAAATTACAGCCAGCACCTTTGATAATGTGATGAGTGAACCTGACCGCGAATTGCGCCGCAGCGCTTACGAGAGCTACACTGATGTATATCTCCAATTCCGGAATGCCCTGGCCAGCAACCTGGCGACGAATATCAAATCCCAGGTTTTCCAGATGCGCGCCCGGCGCTATCCTTCGTGCCTGGCAGCTACTCTAGCTGGTGATAACATTCCTCTGGATGTCTTCCAAAACCTGATCCAAACTTTCCGGAAGAATTTACCAATCTGGCATCGCTATTGGGCAATTCGGCGCAAAGCTTTGGGCGTGGCTGAGTTAAAACCTTACGACATCTGGGCGCCATTGACCAGCCACCGTCCTAAGCTGACTTACGAACAAACCGTAGATTGGATCTGCCAGGGTTTGATGCCGCTTGGCGCTGATTATGCCGAGACTGTCCGCCGGGGTTGTTTGGAACAACGCTGGGTGGATGTCTACCCCAACATCGGAAAGTGGGATGGCGCGTTCTCCGGTGGTGCACCTGGCACCTATCCCTTTATACTAATGAACTTCGATGGCTCGATCTTCAGCCTGAGCACCCTGGCGCATGAACTGGGTCACTCAATGCATTCTTACCTGGCCTGGCAGAACCAACCTTTTATCTACAGTGATTATTCCACATTCGCTGCAGAGATCGCTTCGAATGCTCACCAGGCCCTGGTACGGGCACACTTACTCGCAACCAACCCCGACCGTGACTTCCAGATCACCGTGATCGAAGAAGCCATGTCTAACTTCCATCGCTATTTCTTCATCATGCCCACCCTGGCTCGCTGGGAATATGAGGTCTACCAGCGTGAAGAGCGTGGTCAGGGTCTTTCCGCCAGCGATATGACGGAACTGATGGCAGATCTGTTCAGTGAGGGCTATGGGAGTGAGATGACTTTCGACCGGCAACGCGTCGGCATCACCTGGGCAACCTTCCCCCATATGTATATGAACTTTTACGTTTTCCAGTATGCTACCGGCATCTCTGGCGCCAACGCTTTTGCCCGCCGCATCCGCCGCGGTGAACCCGGGGCTGCCGAAGCCTACCTGGGTTTTCTCAAGTCCGGCAGCTCTTTGTACGCACTCGACAGCCTGCGCCGGGCCGGCCTGGATCTCTCTACCCCCGCTCCAGTCGAGGAGACATTCGATATCCTATCTGGCCTGGTAGATCGGCTGGAGCTGTTGGTTAGCTGATTTCCAATCTCTATACCCCCCACAAGATTAGCAATTTGAGATATCGCCAATCTTGTGGGGCTTTTATTTTACAAATACTCCGCTGCGATCAGGCCTGCTTTGGCCACCGCCTCTCGACCTGCTGGTAGGGTCTGGTGCCCGGCTTCCGGACACAATTGCGGCTTGGCTGGATCCAGGCAGTTCGGGCAGTAAGCCTTCTTGCACTCCAGGCACACGGTCGCGTTCCAGCCTTTCAACCGCCCCAGGACATCCTTTTGCTCTTCAATTTCCGCTCCACATTTGGCACAATTCATACTGACGATCAGGGCGTGGTTTAACTCCGCAAACTTCCTCCCAAAAGTCGTGTCCTCGATAATAATTTCCAGATACCCGGCTGGTCCCATGCCCTTTTCCTGGCTGGAGTAATATCGCACAACTTTGATCGGTTCAAGGATGCGTCCAAGCCTGGCGCGAACTTCCGCCGGCAGTTTTTTATTGCGTAACGCCCGATTGCGAGTAAAGCGATATCCAATCCACCCGGCCAGCGCACTGAGCGCCACCAGCAGGATGAGAATGAGCCAGGGGACCAGCCACGGAAGCCCGCTCAGGTTGGCCCTAAACCGCGCCAGGGTCAAGTCGGGAAGGCTGATTAACAATCCGGTTACAATCAGCAGTACAATCAGACTCACGCCGAATCCAATCGCCAACCCCCGTAGAATTTGCGCCTGAAATTTGCCCTCCCACTCTCTCAAATAAGCCATGCAGCTTTCACAACGTAGGAAAGTCCAGACGGCTTGCACGCGTGCATACAGCGAACGACTCTCACTGCGCACCTGGTATTCAAAGTATTTTCGACCCTCACTGGCGCCGCATGCCGAGCACATTTGTGGGCTATGAATATGGACATTTTGAACTAATATTTTCATGGGATCCTGCCTCTGATTTCAAGTATATCGGGATACTCCGGAAGCTTCCGGGTAACATAGCTGACGTCGTTGATATTGTAGTGAGTCTCGGGGGTTATATTATCAATGACATTGTTCACATCGATTATATACCAGATCAGCGCATGTATGCGATCCTCTGGGTCAGCCAGGAACTGGTAAGGCAGCCACAGGACCAGATCCTGGGAGTCCAACTCACACGAACTCCCCAGGTGGAGGACGGCTTCCTGGATCGCCTGCGCAGGACCAAGTAAGGTCAGCCCGGCCAGGCAATCTCCTTTCTCCAGCCACCCAACTACCATCTCTCGCGCTCCATACTTATTCACCTCACTGAATGAAAAGCCAAGTTTGGCAGCTGTCTGGAGAAATGCTTCCCGCGAACGGTCGTTTGGTGATCCAGATGGAACAGATGGCTTTGAAACCCGGATATCTCCTTGAATTAACCCGGCTAATACCTGGGGGGTAAATGGATTCTTCCCTGCCTTTAAATCCGTTAACCAGGCTTGCCGACTGTTATAAAAACTGCTTAACTCAGGATCGTTAGCCTGATCACGATACTGCATCACTGCCTCGAAATCAGCAATCGCGTCTTCAGTTTTACCCAGGAGAGCATACACCAATCCGCGGCTGTCCAGGTACCCCTGCACCGGATTATCCTTCACTGCCTGCTCACAGTAAGGTAGACCTGGCTCAGGTTGGTTGAGTAATCCATAATTCCAGCACAGGTTATTCTCGATCCGCGGAGTGGTGCCTCCCAATGCAACCACCTGGAGGTAATCTCGATTTGCCGCTACAAGATCCCCCATGACCTGGTAGCAGCGGGCTCTGAGACTATATACTTGCTCACTTACTTCCTGTGCCAGATCATAGCTCAGGAGATCTGAAAATGCGACAATAGCGCTTGCGTAATCCTCTTTCTGTCTCAGCAGGTCGCCAATCAACACTGCTTGCTTGAAATGGTTTACATTTTCCAGCGATGTGATCCCAACCGGCGTGGGTGTAGATGTCACCGTTGCTGTTGGGGTTGGAGATAAGGTCGGACCGGGTGATCGCGTAACCGTTGGCGTTCGTGAAGGGATCAGAGTCGCCTGGCTGGTCATAGTCAAAGAGGGGGTAACCTGCATCGTTGCACTCGCCAGTGCAGTCACAGTGGGCAGAGCAATCCTTGAGCCTGCAGGAAAATTACACGCAGTGAAAAAGAGACACAACACGATCCAAATCGGGATACCTGCTGGTCGTCTTTGCGAGGAACTCATAAGCACTTTAGCAATTCATTCGGAATGGACAACCCTAAAATTAGTCATTGCGGGCGCACTTTGCGAAGCAATCTCAGTCTTTGTTCAAAAAGGAGCGCTTTTTTGATCCAATCTCTCGTCACATAGCTATCTTATTCTACGACATTATTTCATAGATCGTCCATCAGTTCCAGGCTAGAATGGAATTCGTTAGAAAATATTCTATCTATACGCAAATGGACATAAATATAAGCTAAACGCCGCGCAGCTTCCTCAATAAACCCATCCATTTCCTCTGCAGTCAGATATATTCGCTTCCGGTTGACCAATTCCTCAGCATGTGCATCCTTGAGCTGATAATATCTTTGGATATAGCAGATTCTTTCTCGTACGCCCTCAGGTCGCAGGAAAGAAAGATAGTTGACCGGGTAGTCACAGGTCAGGAATACTTTCCAATACAGGCAGTCCGGGTGTGCCCGGACATACTCGAAATCCAGCCCGTACCAATCTTTCTTTACTTCCCAGACAAAGTTTCGATCCGCTTGAAATTTATCGGAAAAACGCTGGTAAGTTGGCTTGCCAATCCGCAGCGACCAGAGATTATCGGTTACTAAATGGCAGAAATAACCAAAAATAAATGAATATCTCGGTGGTTCAGTACCGGGCCAGGGCAGGTCAACCAGGTTACGACGGTAGAAGTCCAGGTCAGCACAGGAAAACATTGCGGCCTCTGGCGCCTGAACATGCGTCACTTCCGTCGGTGGCGAAAACGTTTCCCACTTCTCGTCTGGCATCCCTGAATCCGGTGCAATATTGCCCACCGCGAATGCGTGCGCCTCCAAACCAGGAAATTGTTCCAACAAGACTTCGGCTATCCGTAAATGAGCAATCCAGGTTGCCATCCCATCAATCTCCTGATTTATTTTACTCTATCCCATCAAGTTGGGCTGTACTTAGGATACAATCTGTTGTGGAGGTTAACAATGCCTACAATTTGGACGCTGACCGATCAACACACCCTGTCCGCACCTGGTGCAACGTTTTTAGTATTCCATGACATCTATCCCGAAGGCCACCAGGGAGGTCTCGAGCTGATCCTGCACGGTGAGCGCCTGATCACCAATGGCGACTTTCGCCTGGACGCCACTCCGGGTCAATGGGATGCCCTTCCAGAAGTCGGTCAACGCTCCATCACTGAGCAGGATCAGGTCCAAATTTCACTTCAGTTTCACAGCCCTCCCCTGGTTTACACCTTACGCGTTTGGTCAGAGGGGGAGAGTCTTTT
Organism: uncultured Anaerolineaceae bacterium; assembly: GCA_964354345.1. Taxonomy (GTDB): domain Bacteria; phylum Chloroflexota; class Anaerolineae; order Anaerolineales; family UBA4823; genus CAYGZL01. The sequence goes on from CAYGZL010000127.1 coordinate 25,252, forward strand.
TATCGTAGCTGATCTGGCGCATCCTCTGCCTGAAGAACTGGAGGGTGTCCTGGGTTTTAATCTCGAACTGTACCCTCCCGCCTTCATTTCAAGGAGCTATTCCCTGGGCAGGTATTTTGGCATATTCCCTCTCCAACCCAATGGTCCCCTGGTAAAAGGTACAGATGGAAGGCTGCAACCGTTTCCCCTCGCCCACGGTTCGAAGTTCGTCGCCGCCTCTGAAGACCCCGCGGTTCACCTGGAAATCGAAAGCTTTAATGGAGAATTGCAGCTTTACGATGGCAGGGATGCCGCAGTGAACGGTTGGTTTGTTATCCGCGCCCCAGTCAAAGCTGGTGCGTCTGCGGGTGCCATTTCTCTCAAACTTACCCCTCATCGCATTCCAGGGTGGACGCGCCCGCCCGTCCTTCTTATTTCCCAGGTTGGTTATTCTCTACACGCTGAGAAACGTCTGCTGGTCGAGCTCGATCCCACCGCACAGTCAATCGGACAGGTTATTTTAGAGCGTATCCAACCAGATGGTAACATCCTGCCTGTCTTAAGTGGTTTTATTACGCCCCTCAATCGCTTCTTATGCTATGACTACGGATTATTCGATTTTACCTGTGTTCAAACGCCTGGTCTGTACCAGATACGCCTCGGCAACCAGGTGACGCCCCCATTCCCCATCGCTGAAGATGTCTATCAGCGCGGGGTCTGGCAGCCCACCCTCGAAACCCATTTGCCGGTGCAGATGTGCCATATGTGCATTCTCGATGGCGGGCGCATCTGGCATGGCGCCTGTCATCTGGACGATGCCCGACAGGCGCCTTTAAACACCAACCATTTCGACAGCTATCGTCAATCTGGCACTACTGAAACCCATTTCACACCGCTCGAACACATTCCTCATCTCGATCGCGGTGGCTGGCATGACGCCGGCGATTTTGACCTGGCGGCTGGCTCGCAGGCGATGACCATCTGGATTCTTGCCCTGGCTTACCAGGAATTCGGTATAACAAGCGACCAGACCACTGTTC
>CAYGZL010000128.1:0-33810 GCA_964354345.1 uncultured Anaerolineaceae bacterium
GTCTTCTCAGTCTTCAGCATGCCATTCCGAACGCAGAACACTCATGATGATGACATCCAGATAGCGCCCATCCTTATACATTGCCTGGCGTTTGCGACCCTCATGCACAAAACCGGCTTTTTCATAAGAGCGGATGGCGCGTGCGTTCGTTTCATAGACATCCAGTGCAATCCGGTTCAGGTTCATGGTTGTAAATCCATGCTGAAGCAGCAGCCGCATTGTTTCTGTGCCATACCCCTGGTTCCAACAGGCTTTTTCCCCGATGAAAATCCCGACTTCGGCTGACCGGCAGCGCCAATTCAGGTTATGATACCCGCAGTTTCCGACCGGCATCCACGCGTCTCCCTGGTGGATTTCAATCGTCAAAGGATGTTCTTCTATGGGACTCTTCATCATACGTTCGAACCACCCCTCTTCGTCAGCAAGCGACATCGGCAACCAAACCATCAATCCCGCAATTACCTCAGGATCATTCAACCAGGTCACAAAACGGGGGATATCGCTGCGTTCAGGCGCACGCAAACGGATTCTCTTTCCATAGATCATCTTGTTCCTCCATCCAACAGCAGCTCAACCGCCTGCCAGGGCGATATCTTACGCTGGACAAGCTGTTTTAATATTTCCCCATACTGACTTTCTAAAATCGTCGCACGCCAGCGGGTTACCAACGTATTTTGCAGAAGCTCATTCAACTCGGAGCGTAGCCGTTCGTGTTCCCGGCGTTGCCACTCTCCGGTTTGTTTCAGAAAAGCGTTGTGGCCAGCAATAGCGGTCACCAACTCGGTAATGCCTATCCCTTCGGTCGCTACAGTGCGTTGGATGGGAGGAATCCACAATTCTGGGCTGGCCACCGCAACATGAGGATCTGTTTCCATCCACTGACCATGGTGGCGGAAGACATGTTGAGTCGGATGAGCAAGCTGTAACATACTGCGCAAAGCTCGTTCGGTTCCTTCCACACCGGGTTGGTCAGCCTTGTTAATCACCAAAACATCCGCAATTTCCAGGATTCCAGCCTTAATCGCCTGGATGTCATCGCCAAAACCCGGCGCTTCGACTACCAGGGTGGTGTGCGCCAGTCGGGCAATATCTACCTCCGCCTGACCTGCACCGACGGTTTCAATCAGAATGACATCATAACCCGCCGCGTCCAGGGCCTGCACCACACCCGCAGTGGTATACGCCAGCCCGCCTAAAGAGCCACGCGTCGCCATCGAACGGATGAATACCCCCGGATCTCCCGCCAGGTCACGCATGCGCACCCGGTCACCCAAAATAGCCCCGCCGGTGAATGGACTGGAGGGATCAACGGCCACAATACCCACCTGGCGCGGTCCTGCTGCATCAGACCGGCGATAATGGCGGGCAATCTGGTTGACCAAGGAGGATTTCCCAGTTCCTGGCGCACCCGTGACTCCGATCAGATGCGCACGACCTGTATGAGAGAACAACACGTTCAATGCCACTCGCCCAACCGGAGTGTCATTTTCTATATGCGTTAAAAGACGCGCCAATGCCAGCCGATTTCCAGCCAGTACCGCTGGAGCCAGCTCCGGTGTATTCGCCATAGAGTTAAGAGCCAACCGTTGCCTCACCCAGGATGGCACACCGGATGTCATTAACGATGTCATCGGTCAGTGTACCGGGTCCATAAATCCCCGCCACACCGATCTCCAATAAACGTGGAACATCTTCGTTGGGGATGATCCCCCCCACAAAAACTTTAACCCCCTCCTGTCCATTAGCGCGCAGCAGATCCAGGACACGTGGCACCAGCACCATGTGTGCGCCAGACAGGATAGACAATCCCACCGCGTCCACGTCCTCCTGCAAGGCGCTTTCGGCGATCATCTCTGGCGTCTGGCGCAACCCGGTGTATATTACTTCCATCCCGGCATCACGCAGGGCGCGCGCCACCACCTTGGCGCCACGATCATGACCATCCAGACCTGGTTTCGCAACCAAAATTCGAATTCTACGTTCGCTCATCGCTACCCTCCACGAGGATCAGGATTGACTCATTATACCGCTATTTAAAACCCCATTTTTAGGGTGTATCTACGGTGTATTGTGGCCCAAATCTTGTAACTAAAAGGATGACAACTTGTAAAGCTTCAGGATGATTGTCCTGGCTGACAAGGAATATCAAAATGGTATTTACGAAACACACCCTCACCCGACTATTCATTCTATGGATCATCCTGGCGTTAACCCTGACAGCCTGTGGTGGGGGCGGCGTCGTTGTGGAAAATGGACGCAGTGGCTCGCCAGGTGGAGTCAGTACAGATCGCCAATCAATAAATCCAGATGCGACTGCCACCTTTGGCGCTAACGAATGGCGGGTTCAACTCACCGCCATCGCTGGGATAGAGAAAACACCCACGCCGCCTTAATTAACCCCGTAATCCCGGTGTGGTCTCACTGGTTACATCGCTAAAACCCTGACTAATTCCAATAACTGATTATCCAATGGTTTTTTATTGCTGGCCACGACTTCCAATGGCGTAGAACCAACCACACCCTGCTTCAACCCTACCAGGACACCATATTCTCCCCGCGCCAGGCAATCCACTGCGCCGGCGGCCAGACGAGTCGCCAAAATGCGGTCAAAGGCTTGCGGCGCACCACCACGCTGGACATGCCCGAGCACCGTGGCGCGTAACTCGAAGCCCAACCGCTCGCGGTGCTCTCGGAAGTAATTAACCAAACCCTCAGCGTTATAGTGCGCCCCCTCAGCCACCACCACCAGGGCATGCGCCTTGCCACGTTGATACGAGGAACGTAATTCATCCGCAATCACTTCAGGATCTACTTCGATCTCTGGTATAACCACCGCTTCGGCGCCACCAGCAATCCCCGCCATTAAAGCCAGATAGCCACAATCGCGCCCCATGACCTCGATCAAAAATGCCCGGTGGTGCGATTCAGCTGTTACTTTAAGTCGATCGATCGCTTCCAGGGCAATATTCAAGGCAGTATCTACACCAATGGTGATCTCGGAGCCAAACAGATCGTTATCAATCGTGGAGGCGACACCCACCACCGGAAATCCCAGTCGCGCCAAGGCATAGGCACCGGTCTGAGAGCCATTGCCGCCGATGACTACCACACTCGATATACCTTGCTGTTCCAAACACTCAATCGCCTGGAGCTGACCTGCCTCAGTTTTAAACTCCGGGCTGCGTGCGCTGCCCAGGATTGTACCGCCGCGCTGAATAATACCACTCACGTCACGAGCGGTCATGGAGGTGTAATCGCCGCTGATCAAACCAGCGTAGCCATGCTGCACACCGTATACTTCGAAACCTTTCTCCAGGCCCGTACGCACTACGGCGCGGATTGCGGCGTTCATCCCAGGCGCATCACCACCACTCGTTAGAACTGCGATCCGTTTCATCATCCCTCCATACTACGTTACCTGCCGATATTGGGTGAATGTTTGGCAATAAGTTGCTTTTCATTATCGGATAAGAACGCCATCTCCAGTGCATTCTGTTGGAGAAGGCAAACCTGGTCGGTGGTTAAACCGGCGGCAGGTGCAGCAATTTCATACTCATAGCGCAGGTCAATTCCACTGATCCCGGGATCATCGGTGTTCAGATTGGTGAGGATGCCGTGCTCCAGGAATTTCCGCACGGGATGACTGGGATAATCGGGCACACAACTGGTTTGCACGTTGCTGGTCAGGTTGGTTTCAATGCCGATGCGCTTTTCGGCCAGATAAACCAGCAAATCTGGATCTTCAATCGCCCGTATGCCATGACCGATGCGAGTCGCGCCTAATTCGCGAATGGCCTGCCAGATGCTTTGCGGTCCATCCATTTCGCCCGCATGCACAGTGACCTGCCAGCCGACCTGGCACGCCCGCCGAAAATGCTCCCTGAAGAGAGTCGCCGGCCAATGTAACTCGTCCCCGGCCAAATCCAGTGCCACCAATGCTGACCGCTGGCTGAGCAGGGCTGCCAACTCTTGCCAGGCAATCTGAGGGCCGTAGGTGCGACTAAGCACACCAATCAGATTGACCCGCACGGCGTAATCCCTTTGCCCGGCCGCAACGCCATCGCAGACTGCCTCTACCACCCCGGCAGGGTTGAGCTGGTTGACTTCCGCCATAAACCACGGGCTGAAACGGAGTTCAGCGTAAGTGATGCCTTCCCGCTGTAAATCGGCAATATTCTCATAGGCAATGCGGCGGCAAGCGGCGTAATCAACCAGAACCCGGCGCATCCATTCAAACCGGGCGATGAACGCCATGACACCCGGCTGCGGATCGTTAATCTGGATAATGGATCGTAAGCCCTCAACATCCTCGGCGGGCAGGGGTAAATGATGCTGCTGACCTAACTCGAGGATGGTTGACAGGCGCACACTACCGTCCAGGTGGCGGTGCAAATCAATCAGCGGTAAGCCGGTATCCAGGTACATACAATGATTATACTCAAATCCCCCGACAGGGATGGCGCCATTCCCAAAGTCACCCTCCGGCTGGATGGTATAATCCGTGCGATGGAAACCATTGTCGCCTTAGATATTGAAACCACCGGCCTCGATGCGGATAAAGACGCGATTATTGAGATCGGCGCAGTACGATTCAGCGCCCAGCGGGTAGAAGCAGAATGGAGCACCCTGATCAATCCCGGGCGGCGAATCCCACCTTTTATTACCCAACTGACCGGCATTACAGATCAGATGGTGCTGCAAGCCCCGCCCTTACGGGCAGTGCTGAATGAACTAACCGACTTTGTGGGCAATGCCTATATTTTAGGACAAAACATCGGCTTCGATCTGGGGTTCCTGAATCGTTATGGCATCCTGGGTCAGAATGAGACGTTGGATACCTACGAACTCGCGGCGGTCCTGATGCCTGGCGCCAGCCGTTACAACCTGGGCGCTCTGGCGCAAGCCTTGAGCGTACCGCTGCCAGCTACCCACCGCGCATTGGATGATGCCCGGGCCACACGTGCCGTGTATTTAAGCCTCTACGAAGAGGCTTTGCTGCTGCCTCTGGAATTGTTAGCCGAATTCGTTCGATTGGGCGAATCCTTAAACTGGGGGGCTTATTGGCCTTTTCGCCAGGCTTTACGGGCGCGTTCACGGGAAGCCCCCGCGCCGCGTAAAGGCCATCCCAGCTCTACGGGGCCTCTCTTCGGTGACTCTTACAGCCAAACCGCCATCCCACTCTCCCCCGACACCGAGGTGGTCAGCCTGAATATAGATGACGTGGCGGCCATTCTCGAACAGGGCGGCGCTTTTTCGCACCATTTTCCACACTATGAATACCGCGCTCAACAAGTCGCCATGCTGCGAGCGGTGACAGAGGCGCTCTCGCTTGGGCGGCACTTATTGGTCGAGGCTGGCACCGGCACTGGTAAGAGCATCGCTTACCTCGTACCAGCGGCTCTGTGGGCGACGCAGAACCAACTAAGAGTGGTCATCTCGACCAACACCATCAACCTGCAGGACCAACTTATTAATAAAGATATCCCTGACTTGAAAAACGCTTTGGGGTTGGCTGAATTGCGGGCCATCGTCTTGAAAGGTCGCTCAAACTATCTCTGCCCACGCCGCCTGGAAAACTTACGTCGCCGAGGACCGATCGACGTTAATGAAATGCGCGTTCTGGGGAAGGTATTAGTTTGGCTGAATAATGGAGGAAGTGGGGATCGCAGCGAAATCAATCTGAACGGACCCGACGAACGCGAAGTCTGGTTGCATGTATCGGCGGAGGACGAGGCCTGCACGGCTGAAAACTGCATCAAACGGACGGGGGGCGCCTGCCCTTACTACCGGGCACACCTGGCTGCGCAAAGCGCCCATGTTTTAATCGTAAACCATGCCTTACTGTTATCCGATGTCGCCGCGAATAATCGCGTTCTGCCGGATTACGGCTATCTGATTATAGACGAAGCTCACCACCTGGAAGACGCCACTACCAATGCCTTAAGTTTTCACGTAACACAGTGGGATATCGAACGACTACTGCGGGAGTTGGGCGGATCGAAAAATGGCCTGTTAGGCTGGCTCTTGAGCGCCACGCAAGGGATCCTGGCCGTCAATGAATACGCCGTACTCACCTATGCGGTGGATAATTTGACCGATCAGGTTTTCCGGATGGAAAGTCTGATTCGTCAGTTCTTTACCAGCGTGGAACAATTTCTAAGCGAACAACGTGATGGTCGTGAGATGGGCATGTACAGTCATCAGGAACGTATTGTCCCTGCCACACGGACCCAACCTGCCTGGGCGCAAGTCGAGATAGCCTGGGAAGACACCGAGCGGACGTTTTCCACCCTGATGTCAAACCTGGGAAAGCTCATCCAGGGCCTGGCCGAGATTCGCGAAGCGTTATCTGAAACTGATGAAGAACTATACAGCAGCCTGGCGACGAATTTCCGCCGCTTCACCGAATGCCATGACCAGCTCAATAACCTGGTTTTCAAGCCGTCCGCTGATCAAATCTATTGGGCGGAACTCACCGCCAACAGCTACCGCTTATCGCTACACGCCGCTCCGTTGCATATCGGGGCGTTGGTCGAACAGTACCTGTGGCGGGAAAAATCTTCCGTGATTTTGACCTCGGCGACTCTGACGACGGCGGGCGAGTTTGATTACCTGCGCGGCCGGCTCAACGCAACCGACGCCTATGAATTGGCGGTCGGTTCACCTTTCGATTACGAAACTGCCACGCTGCTTTACCTGGTGAACGATATCGCTGAACCGACGGATCGTAATGGACACCAGCGTGGCACAGAAATGGGGTTAATCAACCTGTGCCGGGCGACAGGCGGGCGAGCGTTGGTGCTTTTTACTTCATACGACCAGCTCAAGCGCACCTCAAATGCCATCTCGCCCATCCTGGCCAAAGATGATATCTATGTATACGAACAGGGCGAAGGAGCTTCGCCCCACACCTTGCTCGAAACATTCCGCTCAACCGAACGGGCGGTCTTGCTCGGAACACGCGCTTTCTGGGAAGGCGTGGATGTTCCTGGCGAGGCACTCTCGGTGCTGGTAATCGTCAAGCTGCCTTTCGATGTGCCGTCCGATCCAATAATCGCCGCCCGCTCAGAAACTTTCGAGGACCCCTTTTACCAATATTCCCTGCCCGAAGCGATATTACGCTTCCGGCAGGGATTTGGCCGGCTGATCCGTACCCAGTTCGATCATGGCGTGGTGGCCGTCCTGGACCGGCGCATCCTGACCAAGCGTTACGGGAAACTATTTTTAGATTCCCTGCCAACCTGCACCGTAAAGGTTGGCCCGTTGGCACAACTCCCACGCGCCGCCACGCAGTGGTTGAACCTGTAACCAGGAAACAATCCACCCCTCTGCGGACTCACCTGAGTTATTTTTGTACGATATCTACACCACCAATTGCTAACCCTACCTCCAGATCGATGCGATTCTCGGCGCTGGCATAATTCGGTGAGGTGTATTGGCGATCCTGTTTCTGATAGCTGGCGGGCGCGTTCACGCCCACTAAACCAGTATTGGCCTGGATTTTCACGCCAATCCCGTTCGGGACAAGGATGACCAACTGACCGATGGCGCCATTCAACTGACCTTTGAGAACACCCCGGGAAGGTAAGGTTACGGTCGTTTGCCCTACCCCCATGCTGATCTTAAACCCGGTCAGATTCAGGGCAGACAAATCCAGGTCAGACTCGCCCGCGCCAAGACTCACCACCAGATCAATCGGTATTTTCGGGTTGAGGCCTAAATTCCACACCCAGCGATCCTCGTTATTGCCTGGCCAGAAAAACAGATACCCCTCCCCCCGTAGCGTCAGACGGGCTTCGTCGTCCTGCACCGAGAAATAGCGTTTGACTGATTGCGAGCGTTCCGTGGCTGGAACAGAACCAGAAACGAGCTTCGTTTCATCGGAAAGCGCATTTAACCGCAGGGAACCGGCTCCTGGTTCGATAGCTACGCGCGCCCGTTGGGCTGTATCGAAAGTCTGATCAATCTGGCGGTTAAGCAGAGCCTGACCACCTGACTCAGGAGCCAACCCTAAAAACCAGACTGCTCCAGCCAGGATAGCCAGGATCAACAGCAGGGCAATCAACGAGATCAGGAGGTGACGGCGCCGGCCGATAAGAATATCGAAACCGATGGCGATGATGAGGATGGGCCACAAGCGCAAGATGGTTTCCCAAACATTCAGAGCAAGAACGTTAAAGTTGCTCAGTAAGAAAACCACTCCAATCCCGATCAGTAATACACCACCCACCAGGCCGTCCCTGCGCAGGATGCCATCCAGGCCCAGTAGAATGAGTAGAAACGGCCATAATTTAAGGAGTGTATCCCAGGCATCGCCAGCCAGGATATGCAGGTTGTTTAATAGAAAGATAACCCCCAAGGTTACCAACAATACCGGGAAAAATAACCCTCCCCGGAAACGGCCCCTGCCTTTGGTAGTTTGTTCATTGCTCATGTTTTACTCTCCACGTGAACGACGGAATAACAAGACTAATCCACTCAAGATTAATAACACAGGCCAAATTACACTGAAATGAAACCAACGCAGCCAGGAAAGATTGAGATTCTCGATTAGATAAACGACTCCCAGCAGAACCAGCGCAGCTCCGATGAATATACCAGATTGAGGGCTGGGATGCCTCACTATTTCACGAAACTCGGTTCCCATCTGGCGCGCGCGATCAGCGATTTCCTGGCTGCCTGTCCGTACATTTTCTCCCAAGTCCTCTGCGCGTCTTTGGCCTTCGAGCGGGACAATAATCCAGAACAGGAAATAGACGAGTACACCAATCCCATTTCCCAAGGACAGGATCACAAAAAATACCCGCACCAGGGTTGAGTCGATCCCTAGATATTTACCCAGTCCCCCACATACCCCGCTGATCATGGTATCGTCACGGCTACGTTGAAGAGGCGTTTTCATATTTTATCCTCTGTGAAGTACAGTTCGCAAAACCAATAAACCACCAGCCAGGATTAATACCGCTGGCCAGACATAGTTAATTACATCCACTGATGCTCCCAGGACGATCAATCCGATTAAGAACAGAATCCCGGCTGGTATCCACGCCCATCTCAGGTTCCCCTGAGGCACACGGAGCAGGGCTACCAAAGCAAAAGTCAAGCCCAGACCGAGGAAAAGTACTCCGTCGCTGTCGATTTTCGATGAGGATTCATCCAGGAGCGCCACGACTGTCAGGGTTAGTAAAGTTCCCGCGGGAATCAACGCCCACCAATTCTCCTGGTGGAACAGAAATACCAACAAGAAACCCACGCCAATCCCACCCAGGATGATTGGACCGCTCAGGAGGGAGGACAAATCGGACGAGACAACACCCAGCCCAATCGCCACGCCGATGCCCAGACATGTCATGGAGGGGATTAACGCCCACCAGTGCGAAACACCGGGGGATGGCAGTCCCCGCGATTCGTCTCGTTTTTGAAGATAAACCGCCAGGAAAAAACCACCTGCCAGCAAGAACAGGATCGCCCAAAACGCTTCTCCGACTTTAATTTCCCATAAATTCTGGAGCAGGAAGAGGATCCCACCCAGAATTAACAAACATCCCCATAAGATCCGGGAGTTTAACCAGCGCATCATCATTTCACCTCCTGATTGGTTTGAAAAGCCGATTGAATTAATTGTTGTTTTAAATCCCACAAACGTTGGGTAAGAGAAACATGGTAGATGTGGGGATTCATAATCCGTCTGACACCAGGATCGAGCGCCTCAAGATCAGACTGGCGGAAAGCGCGCATGGCCGTCAGGTCCGGTTGATCGTAGACGAGCTGCCCATCACGCAAGATATCCACGAGCAGAGGCTCAATCTGGGTCAACTCGTCACAACCCAACCGGCGCCATTTGGTATTGTCGGTCGGGTGACGCAGGACGATTTGCTTTTCCTGGCCAGGATCTTCACCATCCAGACCCACCAGGTCAGCAGTGGCTTTCCCACGCACGTCATATAAGCGCCACACGTGCTTGTAGCCGGGGTTCGGGGTCTTGGATAACGAATCGGATATTTTAATCGCCGGCAGCCAATGCCCGGCATGGTGCACCGCCGCCAGCTTATACACCCCTCCTAAAGCGGCGTCGCCCCAAGAGGTGATCAAACGCGTGCCCACACCATAAACCAGGCGCCGGATCAAGCGATCGGTATCTATGTTATAGCGCGGCGCCTCTTCGGTTATTTGAGTAATAATCTGCCAGATCACCAACTCGTCCAGGTTATTAGAAAGAACAATCGAGACATCCGGGAAGCCGGCGGCATCTAATTGGCGGGCGGCCTGGATGCTCAGGTAAGCCAGGTCGCTGGAATCCAGGCGCACTCCCATGGGGACATGACCTTTGCGACGCAATTCATCAAAAACCTTGATCGCATTCGGGATACCGCTTTCCAGGGTATTGATCGTATCGACCAGGAGCAAACAATCATCCGGATAATTCTCGGCATAGGCACGGAAAGCGTCCAACTCACTCATCCCGAGAGAGAGAAATAGCTGCACCAGGCTGTGAGCATGGGTACCCTTGGGAGGCAGACCCATGACCGCCGAAAGCCCGACATTCGAGCTGAAATCCGCACCACCGATCAAGGCAGCGCGCGCTCCGGCATTGGCGCCCAAGTCGTGCGCCCGCCGCAAGCCAAACTCCAACAGGAGTTGTCCCCGGCCGGTGTCCCGAATGCGGGCGGCTTTGGTGGCGACCAGGATCTGGAAGTTGAGCTTGTTCAACAGCGGAGTCTCCAGGATTTGCGCCATTGCGATCGGTCCCTGCACTACCGTGACCGGTACATTCGGATGGATCACTCGCCCCTCAGGAATCGCCCGCAGGCTGATCCCCGAGAAATTGCCGTCCCGCCGCAACCACTCCAGGAAATCATCGGCGAACATCTGGCTGCCGCTGCGAGTGCGCTGGGCGCGCAGAAACGCCAAATCTTCTTCCCGAAAATAAGCTGTGTTGATCCAGTCCAATAACCATTCCAGACCAGCATTGACACAATAGCCTGCTTTGTGGGTGCCATAGTCCGGGTAGTCACGGAAATAGTGATCGAACTGCACCAGCTTATCTTGCAAGCCCATCCGGTAGTACAGTTGGGCCATGGTGAACTGGTACATGTCGGTAAAGAGAATGCCTTCCGCGAGCTGTTTCTGGGAGGGCCTCAAGCGTTACCTCACATTCACTGAGCCAATACCTGTTTCGATCGTTAATTCTGCTTTATTGGCAGCAGTTTCAAAATCCGCGGACTGGTAGTAAGCCCCGGCGCGAGGAAATCGCCCGGTATCAACGTTTACACTGGCCAAACCACCCCGGGCGTGGATACGCGCACCGACTCCATCGGGCACGCGGACTGTTAGCGAAGATACCCCGGCTCGGCAATCTACCTGGGTTAAGCCGGCGTTGGTGGGCAAGAGCAATTCTGTTGAGCTGGCGCCGGTTTTGAGATTCAAGCGAGTCACTTTAAGATCGGTAAGGTAAAGGTGGGCCTCATTCGCCCCGCCTTCCACATCCAGTTCGAGCGGTACATCCTGCGCCAGATTGAGAATCCAATCCAGGCTGTAGCCCGGTCCCCAAGTCGGAAACGCCTGGGATGGCATACGTAAGGTGACCTCAAGTTGATCGCCGGACCGGCGAGTGTCAAGGACTAATCCACCGCCAAAATCACCTTCTACCAGGTTCCCGGGCGCCGCGCTCCCCTGGATGGTCAAGCGCCCGGCTCCATGCCGGATGTGTACGCGAGCCAGCGTGGCTCCTTCCAGAGCCACGCTGGCATGCTCAGTCTCTGGCGTCTTTCGAAAGAAGAAACCAAGCAGGACCCACACACCCGCGGCGATCAAGAACAGGGGCCAGAGGAGTTTCCATACATCTATTTTGAGCAGCTCCATGTTTTGAAGCAGGAGTAAACCCCCCACCAGAATGAAAATTAATCCCCAAAAATATGCGCCACGTCTCATGGTTTTTTCTCCTTTTATTATTATTTCCGGAACACGAAACACCTGACCGGTTATTCAGATGAACAGACGATTAATATAACGTAATCCGCATTAAAAAGTTGCTGAGAGTGGCTTCTATTCTGCTATTCCTGTAGAACGCTGGCGAAGGAAACGACGTAAGCCAAAGATTACGCCCAGAGCTCCTAAGATGGCTAATCCTACCAGGTACAAATGGGCCATTAACCACAGCACGCTTTGCAACCCATGTCGCCATCCCTCTACCCGCACAATGCTATCCTCGGGCAATATAATCGGCTGGTCCCAGGCGAAGCCTTTCAATTGCACGAGAAAGCCCTGGCGAACACATCCTTCCAGGCTGTAAATATACAGATCGTTACAGTTATTCCAGGCCAGGCGTAAATCCCGCGCCAATTCATCCCAACTAAGCGGAGGGATATCCGCGGCGATCTCTACACCACCTCCAGTGCTGCCCAAACCAATCGCTTGAGCCTCCACCCCATAGCTGCCTAACATCCCTGGACCGTTTGGGCGGATGAAACTGGTGTACAACATCCATACTTCACGATCGACAGCAATATCCACGATGCCCGTGGTGCGCTGCAAAAAAGTGGAGCCCATTACCCGTTCATCCGCAATCAAGCAGAACTGATAAGCTTCAACCGGGAAACCATCTGCATGGATCTGCGCCACCAGGCTGCGATAGGCTGCCCGAGCTGTGTTAAAGCGGCGGACCTTCAAGCCACGCACCAGCCAGCGTGGTGCCACCCGCCACCATACGGATCGCAAGCCTTGTAGATCCCGTAAATCTGGTTCAATGTCCAACCCCACACCGGCCCACATCAGCTGATGCTCAAGGGTCCAGGCTTTAAAATTCTGGTAGCATTCCAGCGCCTGATGGGCGTTATCCATGTTAAACCAGTAGCCATGTTCAGGCGGCAACAACAACCAGGCGACCACCGGAACGCCTGCCTGGTTTAATTGGTGTACCACTGTGGCGCGCTCCGGGCTAAAATCGAGCAGACCCAGGCTGAGGCGGGCGTTTAAGACCTGCAGATTGGCAATTACTGACGGATCGGCAAAAAGCGCGGGCAGCGCAGCCTGATCGAGTTCACAAAAAAAAGTCAGGCGAGGTATGCTCATGGTAAATTATTTAAGAATCAGTGAACTGTAACCTTTTTCCCTCAACAAAGCCAGGTAGAGAGGATAGAGGGGTTGGACCGCAGGAAGCAACTGGAGGATTTTCGGAATCGGACCGGCGGCGACAATTTCCCCGCGCGCTAGAGCCGTGACCAGGTTTACTTTACCGTGCCAGAAGGCGTGGGCAGTGTCAGCCTTCATCGTCATCACCACGTCTGGCGACAGGCTGCACGGACCATGGATGACATCCACGAAAGCGCCGGTCTGGGTTGGTTTGTCCTTCGCATTGATGGTGATGACGGCTTCTGGATCGCGATAGCGAAACTGGATGATCATGCCAGCCCGGGCAATCACTGGGCCGATTTCAGGATTCAGCTTCGCCCGATCCATCAATTCCCCAACGCACTCATAGAATTGCTTAGAATCGCGGAAAACACTCATACCCGTGACCTCCGTGACTGAAGTATAGTTGAGAAGAAACCCCGAGTCAAGCGGCTGTATTCAGCGGCTGTATCCAGACCGATCACCCAATTAAAAAAATCTCTTGGCAATGACTATTCAGAATCTCACATATACTGCTTGTTCCAGGGCATCTGATTGATGATGTCCATCCCCTAGGCCCAGCGTAAGGCCGCGCCCACAGGCGCAGGAAGATGAAAGATTGCTGAACGAGCAGTACCAGCACCCAGAGCGCCAGCGGCAGGTTAGGCAGCAGCGCCACCTGTTAGATCAGGTGAATAATCAGCACCAGGCCAAAGCCCAGCCCGTACAGCCCCAGTACCTGCAAGGGGTGCTTGAAGGAGTAGCGCAGGGCCTGCCACAGGATCTTGAAAACGTTGTGTGTTTGCGCTTTCATCGTCAGGAAGCGGGCCAGTTCGAATGAGACGTAGATCAGCACAGCGAATATGATCGCCAGCGGCACGGTCACCCCCTACGTGCTGGCGCCGATGTTCTTCATCAACATGAAGCCGATGCCGAGTATCACGCCCAAGACGACTAGCGTGAGCAGAAGCTAAAACAAACCAAGCCAAAATGTACTCCACCAATGCCTGCAACCCCACAGGAAACGTTTCAGGCTGAACGGCGCGGGCGCTTCAGCGTATGTAAGCTGCAGCCCTCCAGAGAGCAATGCATTCACCGACCAAGTCGCCAGCGGAGCGGCGAACAGCACCAGCCCAACCAGCAGCAAGGCTGTCGCAGTGCTGTCTGTAACATGCAAAGGGCTGTTCTGTCTCATCTGATCTGCCAATGGCATCAATTCGTCCATGATCGCCCAGGCGTCAATGCCATCGGCCGCATCCCGGATGGTGGTGAAGTGCGCGGGACCCAGCAAGTTCAACGCCGGCAGTACAACCAATATCAACGCACTGAAGATATTGCCCAGGTAAAAGAGGCCTAGTGCCGGCCAATATTGCAGAGAATTGCGCAAAGCTTGTTTTACACTGTTCATATCAAAATCCTCCCAGCACCAACAATCCATTTTGCAGAGAATACAGCATGTGCACCACCAAAGCCAGCCAGGCGTTGGAGTCAGCCTGGAGCGAGCAACCGTTGTCAGACCAAACCAGATCAATGACCAGCTTGTGATCGGGGTCTATTTGGGCGCTGCGGATGGTTTGATAGGGATAATCGAGCACCCGGTTGTCCGAATCACCAGCCCAGGTTACGAGCTGCGTACTGCCGTCGCTGAACGTCACCAGGATCTCCACGGGCAAGGCTAGTTCGCCTTCATGGCTCAAGAGAGCCCGCTGCGCCTCCAGGCTGTCCACTTTGTAATTAGCAGAGCCAGCGCCGTACACCAGCCCATCGAAAAACCAACTTAAGTCCTGGCCAGATTCTTCCTCGGCCACCAGGCGGAAATCTTGGGTCGTGGGATGGCCAAACTGGTAGCGGTCAAAATAGGTAGATATGACGTGTAGCATGTCTCTTCGCTCAGCACGTTTTGCAGGGTGAGCAGCCCCAGTACAGGCTTGGAATAAGTCACTACATCGTAATCCGCCATCCGGTTGAAATCCCAGGCTGCGCCATACATCGGCACACCGGGGTTAGCCAGGTATTCCAACCGCCGAAAGTCCAGGTAGATGGCTTGCAGGTCACCGACTTTGACTGCCAAAGTATTAGCGCCATAGGCCGCGGCCATGGCGCGCTCCGTGCTGTAATCCGTAAAGCCTTCATCTAACCAGGGTTCACGGGCTTCGTTGGTCGCCACCATAGATTGGAACCACTGGTGGCCAATCTCGTGAACGACAACGATCTCCACGGCGTGGTAGGTATTGGTCTGGGTGCCGTCGCCATGATCCACCGTGCCCGTAAGCAGGCCACTACCGCCAGTGACATACCCAGCCGGCAGGGTGATGGCAACATCATAGGCGCCAAAATCGGTGTAAAACTCAGCGTTGGCGTGGAAACCTGCGCCTCCCAAGCGCCGTTTTCCCACATGCCCGGCATGGGGAACCATTGGCCGACCATGAAGAAATCATCGCCGGTGGCCTGGCCGGCATAGCCAGTGCGGGAGATGACCCGGGACAGTTGGGCTTCGAACTCCACTTCCAGCTCTACAGCATGGCCGCTGGGAATCGGCGCCGGCAGGTCAGCCATGCCCAGCGTGCCATCCTCCACTGGCTCAAAATCGAGCGCGGTGCCATCCGCAAGGCGCAGCGTCGTCACCCGGATCCAGCCGGCTTGCTCGGGGTCCCAGTCCAGACCGAGCAGGGATGCATTGTGGCGGATTCCTGCATGTAAACGCTATCCAGGTCGCGGAAGGCGTTCAAGTAGAGATGGAAGACCAGGTTGGGGATGGGGTCGGGCGTGGTGTTGCGGTAGGTGATGTGCTCGTGGCCGTTCAGCCGCTTGCTGGCCGGGACAAGCGTAACGGCGATATGGTAATCAGCGATACGCACGGCGTTATCCAATGTGCCGGGCGCAGCGACCGGTGGCGCAGGCAGCGGCGTGACACGCCCACGGTTGCCCGCCATTCGGCAGGCCGCGGCCAGCAGCGCCAAGCAGACCAACAAGATGATAAGTGATGGATTAACGCATGATAGGGCTCTTTGAAACTTAGTATCTATCCGATTCCGTCCAGCAGCACCGATGAAGCGAAGCTACTTGAACTGGATGCTTTCCAAGAAATGATTATACAGCCTCCAATCCTCTCGATCCCCGGTGTGACCGATCACAATCATATAGAGCTGGCCTGCCCTGGTAAAGTAATAGCGGTCAAAGGCGTATGACTGAGGGCTGCGTTCGTGCCGTAGATGGATGGCAGTAGTCCCAGCAATTTGTACATCGGGTGCCCGTTCATCGCCCAACAGGTAGTGATCCGTCAGCCATGCCAGCAGATCCACGTCCTCAGGCGGGCGGTATTCATCCCGATCACGCGGATGGCTGATGGTAAAGAACGGCCAAGACTCTCCATTCTCAACCGGGCCTATAATCGAGATTCCCCCCAACGGATCATCGTTCGCTTCGATGCGCGCATCAGCTGGATAATGGAAGCTGTAGCCTAGTTCCTCGTTGCGGTAGATTCGACAGCCATCTTCTGCGAATTCGGTTGAGGGTGTTGGAGAAGGATCGGCTACCGCCGGAGGTAGGGTGAATTCGGGTGTAGCCAGTGAGTTTCCAGGCTGGCATTCCCCGCGGAAGTAAGCCCATTCATCGCACTCGCTTCCATCTGAAAAGACGCACACTCCCGAAATCCCGCCCGATGCATCCTGCCTGAGATCCACTCTGCCGCCATTTTCCTCGCAGTATACCGATGCCGGGTTGGGCATATTCGCTTCAGGCGTTGGACTGGTCTGCACAGGACTGCAAGATACTAGACCGGCTATACAGACCAACACGAACAAGAAAAAGAATTTGTTGCGGTACATTATGGCCTCCATTTCAAGTGAGAGGGGATCTATCCTGCAATCAAGAAGATTGCCGCCAGTGGTAAGCCAACAATCTATGAAATGTCAAGCAGGTGTCGGCGCATCCACTGGTTGATTCGATTGCCCGGCCGATGGTCAGCGGTGGCTACCCATGTCGCCATGAGCCGCGCAGGAAGGGTGGCATAGGCAAGTGTAGGCCAATTTTATTTTTCATTTTCGATCCTCTCCATCGCTGTCACAGTCAGGTTGAAATCCCACAGGTGATTCAACAAGCCCCGTAAGGCAGCCTGGTCAACGACTGGCGTGGTCAGCATCGTCTCGCCGTTCTCCAGGGGAGTGATCGTCATGCCAGCGAACCAATCTGTAATGTGGCGACCGGGTAATTCTTTAACTTTTATTCGATAAATATCCATAAACCCATCATAAACAAAAGGGCCTGATTTTTCAGGCCCTAAACGGGGTATTCGCAGGGTATCTGGCGGGGTATTGTGAGGAGAGAAATTCAGCCGATTGTTGAAACGCGCCATATTTGATATTGCCAATCAAAGCAATCTATTGTAGGATATTCGAACGACCTATTCTTTCCAGAAGGCCAAGTGCTTGTGCAAGTTATCAACACCAAGCTATCCATTCCTCCTTTACGCGCTAAGCTGGTTGAGCGCTCCGTATTGATCCATAAGCTGAACCAGGGGGTTGAATGTGGCTTTGTGCTAGTTTCTGCGCCTGCTGGCTATGGAAAATCCACCTTGTTGAGCGCCTGGTTGGGCCAGGTGAATTTCGCTTGGGCCTGGCTTTCTCTTGACTCCAGAGACAACGAGCTTGCCCGCTTCCTGACCTATCTGGCGTCTGCCCTACAAATCATTGATCCTTCAATAAAGCAATATTTTGACGGTGAGCTTGATTTCAATGCTCAACCAGATATCGAAACATTGCTTACCCCTCTGGTCAATCATCTCACCCTGGCCAAGCAACCCTTATGCTTGATACTCGATGATTATAATGTCATCCAAAACCAGCCTGTGCATCAGGTGGTTAGCTTTCTTTTGGAGCACCGCCCCGCCCTGTTCCGCCTGGTCATTGCCACCCGCGCCGATCCCCCCCTGCCGCTGGCAAGGTTGCGGGCGCGTTTTACCATGCTGGAGTTACGCCAGGCTGATTTGTGTTTCACGGCGCAAGAAGCAGCCGATTTTCTCAACCATACCATGGGGTTGCAGGTTTCGCCCGATGATATTGCACACATTACAACCCGAGCCGAAGGCTGGATTGCCGGCTTGCAGATGGCGGGTCTTTCTTTGCAAGGCAGGACAGATATTTCCAGTTTTATTCGCTCATTCTCCGGTGAAAACCGCTTTATACTGGATTTCCTGTTCGATGAAGTATTCCAACGCCAAGCCATAGAACTGCAAAACTTCCTGCTACAGACCTCCGTTCTAGAACGGTTATACGGCCCTCTCTGTGATGCAGTTACCCAGCGCAAAGACAGCCAGAGCCTGCTAGAAACCCTGGAACGCAGCAATCTGTTTCTGATTGCGCTAGATGAAGATAAAAAATGGTATCGTTACCACCATCTCTTCGCCGATCTGTTGAAAAGCCGCCTCAAGCAAACGGCTCCCCAAAGTAGCGCCTTGTTGCACCAGCGTGCCAGTGCCTGGTACGCCGAACAGCATGATCTGGAAAACGCCATTACACATGCTCTTGCCGCTCCAGAATATGAACATGCGGCCGACCTCATCGAGCAGGTGCTGCAAAACCTGGATCTGATCAATCGACAGCCTTTGTTGGTCTTCTGGATCGATAACTTGCCGCGTAAGATCCTGGTCGCTCACCCCTGGCTGTGCGCTCACCGAGCCTATGGGTATTATTGGACTGGTTACCGAGATAAGGCAGATGAGTGGCTACGAATAGCCGAAGAGTCCAGCGATAAAGCTTTCGATGCCAGCAACCCTGATCTGTGGAGGATTCAAGGTTTCGTCGCCTCGGTGCGCGCTCACACCGCACTGGTCGTTGAAAACATTCCCTATGCGCTGGAAATGGCGCAGAGAGCGTTGAACCTGCTTCCAGAGGGCGATATGATGCATTGTGCCACGGCGATTGCCCTGGGCGTGGCCCATTGGGCAATGGGCGACGTGATCCAAACCGAGCAGGCTTTCACGATGGCGCAAATGGCGGCCCTGAAAACACATAATTCCATTGCTGTTTCTCCTGTCTGTTATCTGGGGATACAGCAAATCAAGCGAGGCCGCCTACAAGATGCCCTGGCCACATTTCGCGACGGATTGAGGTTGGCTACCCTGCCTGATGGCCATGAGGCAGCCATTGCCGGCTTTCCAAACACGAAATTGGGCGATGTGCTGCGCCAGCGGAATGAATTGGCCCTGGCCTCGCAGCACCTGCACCAGGGTGTAGAACAGTGCCTCCGTTTGCAGCAGGTGGATTTCCTCACAGATGCATATGTCTGCCTTGGGCGCTACCAGTTGGCTATGAGCGACCTGGAAGGTACTTTCGCATCATTGCAAAAAGCCGATCACCTGGCACAGCACGCCAAGGTTGACCAGTGGGTTTTATGTTGGTTGGATGATCTCCGCCTGAAGGCTTGGCTAGCAGCCGGAGACCTGGACGCGGCGACCCTGTGGGCCAAGAACAGCGGCTTATCACTCGATGAGCCTTTTAGCTATTTACACGACCTTCACCATCAAAACCTGGCGCGCCTCCTGGTAGCGCAAAGTTACCTGGCACACTCAAAGGACGCCCACGAACAGGCCGCCGCTCTACTGGCACGCCTGCAGGCCGCAGCCCAGAAAGCAGGCTGGGTGCACGAAGAGATCATCATCCAGGTGTTACAGGCAGTGAACGATCATGCCCACGGAAAAACCGAGGCTGCCCTCCAAAGCCTGGCACACGCTGTTTCCTTGGCCCAACCAGGTGGGTATGTGAGGGTCTTCCTAGATGAGGGCGAGATCATGCAGAGCTTGTTGACGCTGTTGGCTGCACGCTTGAAGACGGGCCAATGCTTGAATATGCAGCAACAGCAGATCGCACCTCTCAGAGAATATGTAGCCATGCTACACTCGGCATTCGAGCCCCGCGCGGGTCAGGCTGGGTTGCAATCCACGGTCCCGCCCTTGTCCAGGCCAGAAACCGACCTTTTACCTGGGGCTTCCATCCAGGGACAGTCGTTGGTTGAGACGCTTTCAAGCCGCGAATTGGAAGTTTTGAAGCTCGCACGGGGTTACTCGAATAAGAAAATCGCAGAAACGCTGGTCATCGCCCCCGAAACCGTTCACAAACACCTCAAGAACATTTACGGCAAATTAAACGTGCACAGCCGCACCGAAGCCATCGCCCATGCCCGCGAGTTGAGCTTGTTTTAAATCCTCTCAGGAATACCCCTCTCAATGCTCCAGAATACCCTGTTTAGGGCATGAAAAACCAGGCCCTTTGATTTATCATATGAGTAGAGCATTGCTACGCAGGTAGAATCCAGGCGAGCAATACCGGAGGCCAATCATGAGACGATTACTGCTTTTCCTATCACTTCTTGGCGCAGCGAACCTGGCAAGCTGTCAGGCTGCCTGGCCACGATCAACCAAAAACGTTTACACAGTCAAGTATGCTATTACAAATGTATCTATCGTTGATGTTGAAAACGGGATCGCGGTCCCCGGGCAAACGGTTATCATCGTTGGCGATCAAATCGCGCAGATCGGTGTACAAGGAGATGTTCCAATCCCCCAAGGCGCGATCATCGTCAATGGGCAAGGGCTCTACCTGATGCCCGGCCTGGTTGATGCGCATGTCCATTACTACGACGCGCCCATTTTCGGGCGCTTGATGATCGCCAATGGGGTTATGCTCGTTCGAGACATGGGCATGCCAAACGATTACATCCTTCCGCTGCGAGACGAATTGAACAGTGGTAAAACATTGGGCCCTGAAATGGTTACCACCGGTGTCATTCTCGACGGAAACCCGCCCATCATCCCCCTCATTTCAGTGGCCATCACCACACCCGAGCAAGGGCGAACAGTGGTTCGCCAGCAGGTCGAAGCAGGCGTGGATATGATAAAAACGTACAGCCGCCTGGATAAAGATGTATTCCTGGCCATTCTCGATGAGGCGCAAAAATATGATCTCCCCGTCGCCGCCCATCTTCCCGAATCGATCTACATCGAAGATGCTGTCGCGGCCGGCCTGGCAAGCAGCGAGCATTTCAATGGATTCGAGAAAGTGATCGCTCAACTGTTGGGCGAGCCTGCCAGGTTTTACTTCGCGGGTCAGGCAGCAGATGCGGGCTATTTGTCACGCCTTGGCGAGGTTGATCCGGAAGAATTGCAGGCCGTATATGCGCGTCTTCGTGAAAGTGGCATCACCATATGTCCAACCGTCGTCACATTCAAAACACTGACCCATAACAGCGCGATCCAGGGCGGGAGCTTTCCAGGGAGCCAATACATCTCGCAAAGTGTTTTTGATATGTGGAAGTCTCTATGGTCCCAACAGAGCGATCTGCCCGATTTCATCTGGCTGAACTGGTTGCAAATGGTTGTCGGCTTGAACCAGGCCGGGGTGCCATTGATGGTTGGCACCGACTTGATACTCCCGGGCATCCTCCCGGGCTTTTCGGTGCATGAAGAAATGGTGATCTGGCAAGATGCTGGCATCCCGACCGCGGATATTTTACGCAGCGCTACGCTCGTACCGGCACAATTCATGGGATTGGGGGATCGCCTGGGTAGTGTCAGCATAGGGAAAATCGCATCCGTTGTTCTCGTACGCGGCAATCCACTGGAAGATATCAACAATGCAGAGCATATCGAGGGCCTTTTTTTGCGCGGTCAATATTTCAACTCGAATGATCTGAGTCAACTGCTTCTTGAAGCAGAAAACCTGGCTTTACAACCGGCAACCCCTTAAAACCGGGCTATCTTGCCCAGCCCTGTGGAATCTTTGACAGAGGAAATTCCATAACGCCAAGCGGAACACCGCACTACGATGCGTGTCAGCCCGCCAGTAGATCTGCAACATGAATACTCACCCAACGGCTCTAATAGATAGGTACCGCGCCAGAATCCAAGGGGACCACCAACCACGTTCTATCTGCTTGGACAAGTACCATCTTGATGTGCACAATCATCATAGGCCTGTTGCTCACTGCGTGCTCATCACAACCATTCACTCCACCTACACCAACGGCTGCCAGTCTGACCGGAATGGTCGAAGGAAAAGTGGATGTGGGTGGATACGAACTGCACTATACCTGCGTTGGAGAGGGCAAGCCGACGGTGATCCTTGAAGCGGGCAGCGAAAACGACTCCTCCGCATGGAACCTGGTCATGGTTTATTATCGAAAGTACACCCGCATTTGTGCCTATGACCGGGCTAACCTGGGCAAAAGCGACCTTGCATCGAAGCCTCGCACCTTTGAGGAGATGACGCGAGACCTTCACGCCCTGCTCCAGAATGTGCCGATCGAGGGGCCGTACGTGCGGTAGGATATTCCATGGGCGGCATGTTGGTCCGGCTGTCCGTTGATAATACCCCGAAGATGTCGTAGGGGTCGTGCTGGTCGATTCGGCGCATCCCGATATGGGCGCCCGCCTTTTAGCTGCCCTGCCTCCAGAAACGGCAGGTGAAGATAAAAGCTTCTAATCCTGGCGTGAATATGCCACCTGGATGTTAACCTCAGACGGGCGGTGCAATCGCTGGGTGACCTGCCGCTAGCGGTGGTCAGCTGGAGCCCGGATAATCCCAACATGGTAAATGGCATGCCGCCTCTGCCCGAGGAGATCAATGCAACGATCATGCAACTGTGGCAGGATATGCAGACCGAACTGGAAGGATTATCTTCCAACAGCACCCGCTATACAGCGATCCGTTCCGATCACGGCGTGCCGGTATATGAACCCAGATTGGTGGTGGATGCCATCAGGCACGTGGTGGATGAGTACCGGGCTCAAGCCGGGATCGTTGTCCCGCCAGCCCCGGAACAGATTGATGCAGCCAGCCATGTGCCGGTGATTACAGGGATCACAGAACGGAAAGAATGGGAAAATGGGAAGTTGGTGATCATCGAAGCGAAATTGGGCAGGGATGTGTTGGTCCAAACCATATCCGGTGGTTATGAGGCGTTCGTCCGCACTTACAACGCCGTTGCCGATGAGGAGATGAAGATCCTGTGGTCAGCCACACCATGAGATGAAAAATGTCAACCGAAATCTCCAAACAATCCACGCTGAGCATTCCTCG
Source organism: uncultured Anaerolineaceae bacterium (assembly GCA_964354345.1). Classification (GTDB taxonomy): domain Bacteria; phylum Chloroflexota; class Anaerolineae; order Anaerolineales; family UBA4823; genus CAYGZL01. The sequence goes on from CAYGZL010000128.1 coordinate 23,184, forward strand.
CAGCCTGAAGGCGATCGGCATCATCGACGGGCTGTGGACGATCCTCACCATCGTGAGGGCGGTGATCGCCTACATCCCCAGGCACCCCGATTTTTGGCCCTTTTGTACCTATCTCAGCAATATTCAACGCCGGCACGCTCATTGCCGTCCCCATTCGATATCTTGTCAAGGAGTAAACGAGAGAAGAGACGAATTTTCTTCGCGATATGATCAAGGGAGAACAAAATGAAAGCTGAAGTTGATAATCCCACGATTAGTCTCGAAAAACTCATCGATATCGGCATGCACCGGCTACGAGGTGTTTTGTCGGATCTACCCGGCAAACACACGATCGTTCTGGAAGCTGGCGGAGGCCAAAATGCGGATTCTTATCACGAAATCCGTGATAAACTCTCCAGCCTCACCGGCATGCGAGTGATGAGTTATGATCGTGCCGGCTTCGACCTGAGCGAACATGGTCCGCCTCATTTCAGTGCGGTGGATGAAATGACGGCGCTGAAACGATGCCTGGAAATCCAGGGCTTCGCAGGGAGATTGATCCTGGTAGGGCTTTCTTATGGTGGATATCTGATCCAGCTTTTTGCAGCCCTCTATCCTGAGCTGGTCAGCGGGCTGGTGCTGATTGACCTGATGAATGTGAGATTTGTAGATCACATTGTCATCGGGAACCTCAATGCGATGACGCCGTATTTCGAAAACCCAGCGACCAACTCCGAAAGGGCTGGCAACCGCATGGTTGATTTTTCCTCCGAAAGTTTTGCTGCCCTGCGCGGGAAAGAACTCCCGAAACACATCCCGGCGATCTTGCTGACATCCGGGACTCCGCTGCTTCCTGGGATTTGGCGTAAATGCCACGAAGAAATGGTGATGAATTCAAAGAAGCATAAACTGCTCATCGCAGAAGGAAACCATCACGATAGCGTTAAGGAGAATCCTGAATTGGTTATCAAAACAATTATCGAATTGGTCGAGAACATTCCGTGATACCCGGTATCGTTTTTTCAAGAACCATGAAAATGCATACATGCAAAAAACCGGGGGTGTTCCCGGAATGAAACTGTTTGCCGATCACGCGTAAGTGATCGGCTATGCCCTGTAGTAAGATAAAAAACGAAAGATCAACTAACCCCAACTCGGACTCAAACTCACAGAATTGCGCCAGCAAAAAGGGCTGACGCAAGAGCGCCTGGTTGAACTTTGTGAAGTCGACCCCCGCACCATCCAACGCATCGAAAGCGGCGAAGTGGACCGGCGCGCCATCATGACCGACCGGATGACACAGCATACAAACACCAGAGGAAATAACCCATGTCTTTGACTGACCAGCACTGGTTCCCCGTCAATACCCTCGCCATCCAACGGATCACGAGCCTGGATGTCTCACCCGATGGCAGGCGAATCGCCTTCACGGTCATGCAGGCGGTAATGACCTGCGAGCCAAGCGGGTTTCAGTCCCAGGTTTATCTTGCCGATTCGGAAGGCAGCCAACCCGTCCGGTTGATCGCGGGCGAATGCTCCTCGTTTGCTCCCGAGTGGTGTACAGACGGGCAATTCGTTGCCTTCCTCTCACAAAAAAACGTCTGTTGTTCTCGCTGGAATCAGGAAATGTACAGCAGGTGACAGATGCTCCCGCGGGTGTCAGCAGTTTTAAGTGGTTGTCGGATGGAAGCATGATCGCCTTTACGGCTGCGGACGGCCTCATCCCCGCGGAGGTCCAGGATGCCCAGAAGAAAAACGGGATCCTCATCGTCGGTCAGGACTTGAAGAAACAGCGTCTTCGCCTGATCTCGCTGGCAGACCTCTCGCACGGACCCGGCAGCGGGCGCCCCCTGACCGGGGGTGAGATCCATGTGGGCTCCCCGGAAGTTCCGGAGGCATACAACTGGTCACCCCATGGCAATGCCATTGTTTACTCCCATTCTCCTTCTCCCCAGCCGAATGATTGGCCGGGCACGCGCCTGGCTCTCCTTAACCTGGCGGACAGCTCGATCCGGCCGCTGGGCGGGCAAGATACAGTTGCCTTCGATCCTCACTTCTCCCCTGATGGCCGCTGGATCTCCTACAAGGTGTACGACACGCCAGCCTGGGAATGGTCGTCCGTCGTTCATGTTCTCCCGCTCGAAGGAGGCAATTCATACCCCCTGGCCGAGACCCGCGATCGCCACCCGGACCTGCTCGGTTGGTCGACAGACGGCAAATGGTTGTACTACCTGGAAACAGTTGGCGCCAATCACTGCCTGGTAGCCTTGCCGGCGGATGGCAGCCCACCCATGCTGCTGTTTGAATGGGAAGGCTGCATTGAAAACGTCAGGCTGAACCAGTCTCGCAGCGCCATGGGTTTCACGCTCCAAACCCCCAGCCAGCCGCCGGAAGCTTATCTCACACCGCTGGATGATATTTCTCCCGTGCAGATGAGCCAGATCAACGCCGAATTTTGCCAGATTCCCATCGGGCAAACGGAGGTCATCCGCTGGAGATCGACGGACGGGCTGGAAATCGAAGGGCTGCTGACCTACCCCGTTGATTACGAAAAGGGCCGGCGGACGCCTGGCGGCAGTTCTTCATCGGCATGCAATCCTTTTATGGCCCGATCGCCGCCTTTGCTTCCCGGGGCTATGCCATCCTGCGCTGCAATGTGCGCGGCAGCACCGGTTACGGCAAGGCTTTCCGCCGCGGCAACTACCGCGACTGGGGGGGAATGGATGTCCGGGATCTGCTGGCAGGTGTTGACCACGTCATCGGCCTCGGCATTGCCGAGCCGGAAAGATTGGGCATCACCGGTTGGAGTTACGGCGGCTACCTGACCGCTGCCGCCCTGACCCAGACCGGACGCTTTCGAGCCGCGGTCATTGGTGCAGGGATGGTGAACCTGGTCGGCTACGTCCCTGGGCCATGACAGCCCCGGTTTCCTGCCCGCCCACTTAGGCGGCGAAGTCTGGGAGGTGGCTGATCTACTGCTCGAGCGCTCCCCCATCGCACATGCCGACCGGGTGACCACCCCCACCCTGATCCTGCACGGAGAACACGATCCGCGCGTGCCTGTATGGCAGGGATATGAATTCCACCATGCGCTCAAGCGCCGCGGAATCCCCACCCAGATGGTGATTTACCCCCGCACCGGACACGTCCCGTCCGAGCCAAAATTGCTGCTGGCTGTCATTGAGCACATCCTGGCATGGATAGAATTGTACCTGGCACAAAAGGATCATTGATCCTTATCGGAATAGAAAGATATGCACACATGCTGCAAAACTACCGCTGGTTTATGCATCACTTGATTGGAGCAGAGTTGGATCTGCTTATGGATGTTTCAGATGGAGCAGAACTGTACTGATTCGATTTTCGAACACCCAGCTGATATGCTTTCATTATCCTGTTTCTGAAATGACTCGAGAAGGCAACTGTCACCTGAGGAGGAATATCATGAACCATTTGGCAGATTGGATCAGGCGTCATCAAATCGTGGCCTTCTTTCTGGCGGGGATTGCCCTCTGCTTCGGGACACTGTTCCCGGCGATCATCATCCCCCAGGAAGGCATGATCGGTCAAATTCTAAGCGTTTATCTTGCAAGAATAGGGGTTTATGGTCCTGTTCTTGCAGGCATGTTCGTTGCGCGAGTAGCCCAACCTAGCCGGCAGCAGGTTTCCTTGACTCGACGCCTGTTGGTCTTCCTCCCCGTGTGGTTCATCGCAGAAATCATGCATACCGCCAGCTTTAAGCTTACCACTCCGCCTGGTACCTCCTTGATCGCACTGATCATGCTCTCACTACCAGCCGCGCTTCTGCCTGCTCTGGTCATAACGTTGGCGATTTCAGGTGCTGATGGCGTCAAACAACTGTTGGCAACATTGGTCAGACCGAAGGGAAACATTTTCTACTACTTTATCGCTTTTCTGACATTTCCAGTCATACAGATTGTCGGCACAGGGATCACGAATATCCTGAATGGCAACGCATGGTTTTCCCCGGTGAGCCAAGGAGTCGACCTTGCCTTTACCACCTTAATTACCTTCTTCTCTGTGCTTCTTTTCTCTGGTGGTATTAACGAGGAGTCAGGTTGGCGCGGCTTCGCTCAAAGAAGGCTACAAGCGAAGTACAGTCCCCTGGTCGCGAACCTCAAATTGTGGTTTCTGATGGTGATCTGGCATATCCCAAACGATATTGTGCAGTATCGGTACGGCGGATACATACTGGTACGGATTGCGCTCTACCCATTCATCACAATCCTGTTCGGCTGGATCTATAACCGAACCAAGGGAAGTATTTTGGCTCCGGCGATTTTCCATGCATCCATGAACTCCATGAATCCATTGATGGAGGCCTTTCCGATTACTACCGCAGGGAACATCCTTCTGGTTGGCATCGCCGTGGTTGCCATTGTTTATGACCGCATGTGGAAGAAACTGCCATCCGACCACCCAGCGGTTTACCAGACTCCGGCACTGGAGAGCTGAAGACCATCTTCGCCGGCCAACCGGGAAAGGAAAGTTTTGTCATGAATACCTCAAACCTTGCCAGGCATCGCCCTGTCGGCTTTGTCCTTGTTTTGACAATCGTCTGGGTTGTGCTGTTATTGGTTTTTATGGACATTGCGTCAACTGTTTTCCACACGCCGTATGGCGCCGCCAGGACGGCTTCCATCGGCCGCCTGGCTGTAACAGCCTGCGTTCTTTTCCTGGCGTGGCGGCTGGATTGGTTGAAAGCCTCAGGAATTTCCAGGTTGGGCAGTTGGCAAATGTGGCTGCTGGCCCTGGGGGGATTGGTTTACTTTGCCAGTGCAAGCCTCTACTCGTTTTATGGCAGGGTTGCCTTTGACTTTTCAAGTCTGCTGCGATCTGATGCCCGCACAGTAGTCATAACCCATTTCATGGCCGGACTGAGCGAAGAAATCCTGTTTCGTGGGCTCGTGCTTTTTGCACTGATCCGTCGGTGGGGAAATACAACCCTGGGAATCTTTGGAAGTATTCTACTTGCCTCTGCACTCTTTGCACTTGTGCATATCACCCAAGTTTTTACAAACGGAACGCCACTTTCTTCCGCTTTGCTTCTGGTTCTCCAAACGTTTGTGATCTCGATCTGGTGGGGAGCGCTGGTTGTTATGGGGGGTAGTATATAGACGGCAGTGAACCTCCATTTCGTGGTCAATGCGGTCGTGGCTGTGCAGGGACTGACAACGCCGATGGTTGAGCCTGGTATTTTGGCTTACAGGCAACTTCTATGGTTCAGCCTCCCGCTGGGCGTGCTGGCGTTTGGTTTGCTGGCGAAAACCGCGCTTTGCCCCGTTGCGTCTGAAGTTCCTTGAGAATACAATAATAACCATGCTCAATATCATCTCATTGCGTGAAGAACATCTCGAAGATGCCGCTCGGTTGGTCAGCGACCGCTCCCAACGCTTGCGCGAACAGGTGCCTGACCTGCCACAGCGTTATTCCAGTGTCAGCAGCCTGGCGCTGCTATTGCAGGATATCCTGAAGCCCGATATCCCCGGTGTGGCAGCCATCCAGGGGAATCGTATGGTCGGTTTCCTCACCGCCTGGCAAATGTCTAATTTCCGGGGCAAAAGGAGCATCTACGTTCCAGAATGGGCGAACGCCGCCGTTCTGGACGATAGTGCACGCATTTACGAAGCGATGTACAGCCGCATATCCGGCGATTGGTTGGCCGAAAAATACCCCACCCACTACTTGAGCATCTTCCCCAACGATCTCCAGGCGCTTCAATACTGGAATTGGGTTGGCTTTGGCATGTTCGCCGTTGATGCGCTGCGCGCGGTGGACCCAATACCGGTGGGTGATATGGGTGTTCACATTCGGCGCGCCAGTCTGCAGGATATCGAACAGGTGATGGCGCTCCAGGATGAATTGTGGAAATACATCAAAAGTCCGCCGATTTTTATCCTGAGCGAGAGGTATGATTGCAAGTATTATGAAGAATGGCTGCAGGATCCAGACAAAGTGGTCTGGCTGGCTTGTTCACAGGATGAACCGCTGGCATTCATTCGGATGGGGCCCGCTGCCGAAGATGTTTGCACCATCATCATCGATGAGAAGACCACCAGCATTTATGCCGCATTCACCCGCGAGCAGGCGCGTCGTGAGGGCATCGCCACGACATTACTCGCCCATGCGTTTGAGTTCGCCCGCGCCTGCGGTTACCAGCGCTGTGCTGTCCCCTTCGAGCCGATGAACCCGCTTGGTTCGCGATTATGGCTGAGGTACTTCCAGCCCGTTTGTTATTCATTTCTACGTAACATTGATGACCGGTTGACACAAGGGTGAGCGTATGAGTTGAAGGAGAAGATGAAACGAAAACGATTGACCATCCCGGCGATCATCGTGGGAGTTCTGGTGCTGCTGATCATCACCGCTCGATAGCGCTTTAAGGAGAGCTATGAAGTGCCGTGTGTTGTGTATGCAGATGGAATAGGAGAGAACCATGAAAACAAACGAAGCGGAGCAAATTGAAGTCGAAAAAATCATTCACGACGCCATCGGCTGGGCGTTGACTAAAGATATTGACAGGTTGTTCTCCATCATGGCGCAGGATGACGATTTCTTCATCTTCCATCCCGATTCAAAGTCCACCATTGTCGGCTTCGATGCGTTCAAGAAGTTGAGCGAGCGCGTCTGGATGAAGAACGAGTTCAAGGCCACCGATTTCGCGGTGAAGGATTTGCAAATCAAATTTGCGAAACTGGGAAACGTGGCGTGGTACTCCTGTCTCCTCGACGATCACGCCGAGTGGAACGGCCAACCCATCGGCTGGGATAATTGCCGCTGGACGGGCACGCTCGAAAAGCGCGTCGGCCAATGGGTGATTGTCCAGATGCACTTCTCGTTCCCGAAGGATTGATCAGCGAGACTATCCACAAGGCCATATCGGAAAGAAGTGCCATGATAAACGAAAAAGAACTGGATCGTGTTCTCCAAGAAATCATCGCCCGTTGGGGCATCCCCGGCCTGGGGGTGGGGATCGTCGAAGATGGCGAGATCGTTTACGCCCGGGGGTTTGGCGTGCAAAGCCTGGAAACTGGCGTCCCTGTGACTCCCGATTCGATCTTCTGCGTGGCGTCCATCACCAAATGTTTCGTCGCCACGTCCGTGATGCAGTTGGTCGAACAGGGCAGGCTGCACCTGGATATGCCGCTCATCCAATACCTGCCCGATTTTCGGCTGGACGATGAACGATATACACACATCACCCTGCGGCAGGTGCTCAGCCACACCTCCGGGATGCCCGACATGGACGAAGCCGAATATGACGAGTTGGTGGCGCACCCCGAGGACGATGAAGGCGCACCTGAGCGTTACGTCCGTGCCCTGTCCAGCCGGAAGATGATTGCCGCGCCGGGCGAACGCTTCGCCTACAGCAACATCGCCTACAATGTGCTGGGATACCTGATCACAAAAATAACCGGGCAGACCTTCGAGGACTATATGCAGGAGCACATCCTTCACCCAGCAGGGATGCCGGAAAGCACACTCTTTTTCCCGGATGTGCCGCGCGACCGGCTGGTCATGCCGCACCTGCGCGTCCCGGAGATGATCGTCAACCCGGTGTATCCCTACCACCGCGCCGATGCCCCGGCCAGTTTCCTGCTTTCCAGCGTGGTGGAGATGTGTCATTGGGCCATCACCTGCCTGGAGCGGGGTATCTACCAGGGGCAGCGCATCCTCACGCCAGCCAGCTACGATCAGATGTGGGCATCCGTTGCCCAACGAGGCGACCCTCCATTCCGGGAAGAGATGGGCCTGGGCTGGACTTTGGGACACTTCGAGGGGGCCAGAACGGTCGGGCATGGCGGCGGGGGTTTCGGCTGGACCTGCTTCCTGGCCTTGCTGCCGGAGAATAACTGTGCCGCGATTGTCCTGTGCAACGAAGAATCTGCGGCGCATGACCTTGCTCTGCAAGCTGTTCTTTGCACACTGCAAGGGAAAGAACCGCAATCCAGCCGGGTTTCCTGGATGATCCCCATCGCCCAGGCGCTGCAAACCGGTGGCATCCGGGCGGCGTATGCCCGTTACGAAGAGATCAAAGACAGTCCAGACTTCTTTATTGATGTCGGCGAATTGATCCCGTTGTACTACCAGTTGATGAGCTTAAAAAAATTCGACCTGGCAATCGGTTTGTTGGAACTGGATCTGTATGCTTTCCCGGAGCGCCTGGGGTTGTACATTTACCTGGCAAGAACCCATTTGCAAAAGGGCGACCGCGCCCAGGCTGAGGCCGCGCTCCGCCGGGCGCTGGCCATCCAGCCTGACCGGGCGGACATGTTGGAAATGTTAAGCAGAATAGCCATATGAAAGAAGTACCAAAGACCAGTGTGGAAGCAGCCCTGGCATGGTGTGAAGCAGTTTTGGGGCCGGTCCAGGTGATCTCCGATCATAGCAAAATGCAAGGAGATCACGAATCGGCCACGCGCCGCTTGCAAACATCCCGGGGATATGCCTATCTCAAAATTCATCAAACCCAAGCTCATTGGAATAACGAAGTACATGCACACGAATGTTGGTCACGCGCCATTGGTAATGCCGCTCCAGATATGCTGGCTGGCGGAAATGTGGGGAAAATCTTTGTTAACGATCCCGCCCGTCCGCTTTGGGGGTTGGTGCGTGAAAAGGACGATGGTACCCTCTACCAGGGCGGTTGCGTCGAGCAGCAGATTTTGTCTGAAGCGGTAAGTATGCTACAAAAAGATGGGTATGTCTGCCTGGTCTACCAAGACGGAGATCCAGATTTCGATCTGTTTCCTCCCAATCCCGATGACAGCGTTGAATGTCTCGAATTCGATCGGCCCATCGGCAGCAGCGCTTTGACGCCTTACCTGGCGAATATCCCTGCGGGATTCACCGTGACCCGCATGGATCGTACTCTCCTCGAGCACAGTCCCAGAAGCGAAGGATACCTGTCTCGCTACGGGAGTTTTGAGAACTTACTCGACCGTGGCATACCAGTATACGTATTGCATGAAAACGAGCCTGTCTGCGAGGCGTTCGCGGATATGGAGATCGGCATCCGCACGCAAAAAGCGTATCGCTTGCAGGGATTTGCCACCATCGCTTGCGCCTATCTGATCAGGCTGTGTGATGAAGCAGGTTCCGCTACCTATTGGGATTGTGTAAAGTCCAACCTCGGTTCGGTCAAGCTGGCGCGCAAGCTGGGATTCCAGAACGAGCCTACCAGGCATTGGTGTTTAGGCCAACGAAACCAGCGCCGAACCAGGCTCTTCAAGCGTAAAGGAATTATTCAATGTTTGAGAAACTTACCCACACTTTCCGCCAGAGCACTGTCCTCAGTATCGCCCGGCTGGCCCGCGAAAAATACATCTTTCCGGAAAAGGGGCTGGAAACGGCCCAATTCATCGAGGCGCAACTGGAAGCGGGCTGCTACGATGGGATCTGCGAGCCGCACGAATTAGCCGACCGCCTGACCGCCGATCTGCGCCGGGTATCGAACGACCAGCATTGGTCGGTTTCGTATGACTCCACACTGACCAGCGCGCTCTACATGGGAGAGGAAGAAGTGAGCGAGGAGGATATGACCCGGCTCAAGGAGAGCGTGCGCCGGGCCAATTTCGGCATCCAGAAGGTCGAACACCTGCCTGGCAACATCGGCTACGTGGATTTGCGCGGCTTTGCCTGGATCAGCTTTCCCGGCGCGGGCGATAGTATCGTGGCCCTCATGCAGCTCGTTTCTCACTGCGACGCGCTGATCTTCGATGTGCGGCAGAACGGCGGCGGTGAGGTCGAGACCCTGCAGGTGTACTTCAGCTATTTTGTCAAGCCTGACCCCAGGTTGTATGAGGCGCGCCACGGTCATCGGTGAGGGCACGCTGGGTGCAGCGCACACCACGGATATGGAAATAGTTCAAGAGCATTTTCAGGTGGAATACCCCTCCGGGCGCTCGATCAGCCCCTTCACACAGGGTGATTGGGAGGGCGTGGGAGTACAGCCGGATATCGCCGTTCCACCCGAAGATGCCCTGGAGGCAGCGCATCTGTATGCCCTGGAGCGGTTGATCCAACACTGCCAGGATGACAGCCGCAAGCGGGAGTTGGATTGGGACCTGGAAATCGCCCGCAATTCCTATGCTCCCATCAAGATGGATGAGGCGGCCCTGGCACGATACGTGGGCCAATATGGGGATCGGACCATTGGGTTGGCTGGCGGCGCTTTAACCTACTCCCGGCAAGGCGTCACCCGGAAGCTGATCCCCCTTGGCGAAAATCGTTTCCTTTGCCCGGATTGGCTCAAGCTCGAATTCGACCTGAACGAGCGTAGACAGGCGCTCTCAATCCAGGTTTCCTATCGAGATGGCCGGCCTGGCTCGACCCTTCCCAGGGAGAGTTAAGGAAACCTTCTTCCGCAAGGATGCGAACGGCAACCCGCTCTGGACTGACAAGTTGGTTTATGCCATGCCACAAAAGACGACATTAAAAAAACAAACCCCCTCTCTCTTGCGAGATCTGAGGGTTATATGAATCAAAAAAAGTCTCTTGGCGATGACCTACTCTCCCAGGGGGCTACCCCCCAAGTACCATCAGCGCTGACGGGCTTAACGACCGGGTTCGGGAAGTTACCGGGTGTACCACCGTTGCTCCAATCACCAAGAGACTTTTACGAAAA
>CAYGZL010000129.1:0-3015 GCA_964354345.1 uncultured Anaerolineaceae bacterium
CCGCTGGATGAGGCGGGGGTCTTCGTCGACGGCTTCGACTGGCTGACCGGCCAGTCGGTACACGAGGTCGCCCGGCCCATCTTTGAGAACTTGAAGGCGAAGAGGCTGAGCTACCACGTCGCCGACTACACTCACCGCTACCCGGTCTGCTGGCGCTGCTCGACCGAACTGGTCTTTCGCCTGGTAGACGAGTGGTTCATCTCGATGGATGAACTGCGCCACGACATGATCCGCGTCACCGAGCAGATCCGCTGGATCCCCTCGTTCGGGCTGGAGCGCGAACTGGACTGGCTGCGCAACATGCACGACTGGATGATCTCCAAGAAGCGGTACTGGGGGCTGGCGCTGCCCATCTGGGAATGCCACGCGTGCGGCCACTTTGAGGTCATCGGCGACGAGCACGAACTGAAGGCGCGGGCGGCGGCCGGCTGGGAGGAGTTTGCAGGGCACACCCCTCACCGGCCCTGGGTGGACGCCGTGCGCATCACTTGCCCTCGCTGCGGCGCTGAAACCAGCCGCATCCCCGAAGTGGGCAATCCCTGGCTGGACGCGGGCATCGTCAGTTTCAGCACGCTCCAGTATCGCACCAACCCCGACTATTGGCGGGAGTGGTACCCGGCCGACTGGATCAGCGAATCTTTCCCAGGCCAGTTCCGCACCTGGTTCTACAGCCTGCTGGCGATGGCCACGGTGCTGGAGAACAGGCCGCCCTTCAAGACCTGCTTCAGTTACGCCACGCTCCTGGACGAGAGCGGGCGAGAGATGCACAAATCCTCGGGGAACATGATCGAGTTCAACGAGGCGGCCGATCAGATGGGTGTAGATGTAATGCGCTGGCTGTTTGCCACGCATATATCCGAAACAGACCTGTTGTTTGGCTACAAGCGCGGCGACGAAGTACGCCGGCAATTCTTGATCCCACTGTGGAATATCTACAGCTTCTTTGTGACCTACGCCAACCTGGATGGCTGGCAACCCTCCCCATTGAGGGAGGGCGCACACCCAGGTGCGCCCCTACCAGGTACCGACCATACAGGCACACCTATGTGCGTGCCCACACACGGTAGGGGCACATCTATGTATGCGCTCAATCCCGAAGACCCTACCCCACCCAGCGCAAACCTGCTTGACCGCTGGATCCTGGCGCGCCTTAACCAGACCGTGGCGCGGGTAACTGAAGCGCTGGAACACTCCAACCCACCCGACGCAGCTGCTCCGGTTGAGGCCTTCCTGGATGACTTAAGCAACTGGTACGTGCGCCGCAGCCGAAGGCGCTTCTGGAAGAGCGACCTGGACGCCGACAAGCAGTTTGCTTACACCACGCTATACCATGTGCTGGTCAAGCTGATTCGACTGCTAGCGCCCTTCACGCCCTTCGTCAGCGAGGTCATCTATCAGAACCTGGTGTGCTCCTTAGGGGCAGCCCGAGGTGACTGCCCCCCCAGCGTCCACCACACCGCTTGGCCGCAGGCAGACCTGGCCGCGGTGGATGAAAATCTCTTGGATCAGATGGCGCTGGCGAGGCAGATCGCAAGCCTGGGGCTGGCCGCCCGCAAGGAATCCAACCTGAAAGTGCGCCAGCCGCTGGCGAGGGTGCTGGTGTATACGACGGCTCAAGGCCAAGGCGCTCCGGCTCTGTCTCCAGAGCTGGTCGAGATCATTACCAACGAATTGAATGTGAAAGCGCTGGAGTTCGTCCAGGAAGCCAGCCGGTTGGTGACCTACCGCATCCAGCCGGATAACAAGCTGCTTGGCCCGCGCTTCGGGGCGCGTTTCCCGCAGGTGCGCCAGGCCCTGGCGGCGACCGATCCAGCCCAGATAGCTGCCCGCGTCCAATCTGGTTTGCCTGTGACACTCCAGGTTGGCAGCGAGGAAATTGAATTGGCTGCGAGTGAAATCCTGGTGCAGACCCAACCAGCCGCCGGGTTAGCTGTTGCTGCTGACAAAGGCCTGACAGTGGCCATTGACACCGTCGTGACCCCCGAGCTGCGCGCCGAAGGCCTGGCGCGTGAGCTCGTTCGCCAGGTGCAGGCGATGCGCAAGGAGGCCGGCTTCGAGATCGCCGACCGCATCGCCCTTTATTACCAGGCCGAGCCGAGCTTGAGCCAGGTGATTCGGGATTGGCAGAGTTATATTGGCAGTGAGACACTGGCAGTGGCATTAATCAACCGCACACCGCCGGAGGACGCGTATGTAGAACAGAAGAACCTGGAAGGTGAAGCGGTTACTCTGGGAGTGGCGAGGATAGAACCACTGAAAAAATGAGGAAAATGAAGCCACTGAACAATTCGCAGATCGATTATTCAGTGGCTTTCCAATATTATTTCCATAAATCGCTAAGCTGTTGCCGTCCCGCCTCCATTGCCTGCTGTTCCAAGAAGCGTTTCATTTTTGACCAGGGCGTACGGTCTACCATTCGAGGCATAGGGTACTTCTCAGCATCTTCGAAATACGCCAGGCCGCGCAGCGCGCTGAAGGCAAACGTCCGTACCTGGACGTATTTTTCCGCTGCAACCCGAAACAGCTGCTCCAATGGGACTTGTTGCAAAACATAATATAAGTCCACCAGGTCCTTCCGGTTACCCCGGTCAATGATAGCAGCCAGCTTCATCGCCCCAATTTCCGCCAGGTTGGCAAGGAATATTCTATCTAGCAGATATGGCGCCTGCACCAGGGGGTATTGCGACAGGCGAAAAAAACCTACTCCCACATCGCGCCAGGCAGCAACAAAAGTCGTGTCTTTATCATAGAGGATCGACAGGCTTGGGTCGTCCAGAGCATGGCGCAATTCGGCGCGTTCATCTGGCCCAACCGCATCTGGCTCTTGAGAGAAAAAATCCAGGTCAATTGAAAAACGGTGACCGAGATGCAAAGCCAAACCTGTACCGCCCGCCAGGTAGAAACGCTGGATCAAAGGTAACCTGGCAATCAAATGATACAGTTGCTGTGTTTCGGCGGTTAACGCTTCCCAATGTGGGTCAGTCAGTATTAATAATTCCACAATTCTCCCTTTGG
>CAYGZL010000130.1:0-23800 GCA_964354345.1 uncultured Anaerolineaceae bacterium
GAAAGCCGGCGGGAGCTGGCACCGCCATCCACCAATACCCACCGCCCGGTGGGGGTTTCTATCAAATACGCCTCGCCAGTCGTACCGTTCAGACCAACATCCAACACCATCAGGTGCAACCGGCCATCCGGTTTGAGTAACACCTCTCGCCATACCAGCGCACTCAATCCAATTACACCCAGCAAGACCAGTCCAATCAACGCCGGTGGTAACTGTTTCGGACGCTGCATCCAACTGACGGCGGTCGTCCACAACTGCCGGGAACGAGTAACCAACTCCTCCTTGAGCCCCGTTGTCGACGATGTCCAAACCAACAAGATGGTGTAAAAACCAAACACAACCCAGGGACTGACCCAACCCAGCGAAATTACCCCCAGCGGAGCTTTAGCCAGCCATTCAACGACCCGGATGGTATACGCTACAAAAGGCCAGGCCAGGTACCCACACAGTCTGCCTGCAGGTTCTGAGATCAAACCAACCCCCATCGCCAGACCGCCGAGGATCATCACCGGCGGTTGGGCGGGTAAGATGAGCGGATTGGCCAGGAGAGCGATCAAAGATAACTGCCGGAAGTGGTAGATCGTGATGGGGAGAGTCATCACCTGCGCCGCCAGGGTAAACAAGATATATTCTCCAACCGGTCCGGCCAGGCGCTGCGCAGTCTCTGTGGGTAGTCGCCGCTCAGCCAGACGGACAAACGCCTCGGATAGCGGTACCGCATACAAGATCAGCCCCAACGTGGCTAAAAAAGACAATTGGAAACCGACATCCCACAGCAGATTGGGATTGAAGAGAGACATCACCGCGGCCACCAGGGCCAGGCTGTTTAAACCATCCTGCTGGCGACCCAGCTGGCGACCCAGCAGCCCTAACCCACCCATCAGCGCTGCGCGCACCACTGACGCCGTTGGACCGACCAGTACAGTATACAGGGCAATCGCTACAGTAGCAACCACCGCTCCCCGCCGCTGCCCTGTACGCCCGCGGCCAAGCAGCCGGCTGAACAGCAAGGCAAAAAAACCAGCCAGGATGGAAATATTAAACCCAGAAATGGCGATAATATGCGCAGTGCCGGTATCTCGGAAGGCCTGGGCGACCTCATCCGGGATTTGGGTGTCGACGCCAAGTAAGATTCCAGCCAGCAGCGAGGCTTCCGGATCGGGAAAGAGCTGGTAGATTTGCTGTAACGCGCGCGATTTCAACGCATAGATCCACCCCAAGAAACGATCCCCTTGATCTCGTTCTAATAAAGCCATACGACTGGCGAACATCTCAGAATACAAACCCTGGCGAGCCAGGTACTCCCGGTAAGAAAATGGCTCCTGATTCGACGAAGTGGACAGTTTCCCTTCCAGGCGCAACCGATCGCCATAACGCCAATCCCCGCCCGAGGCAATCCGTACCAGCAACAGCCCACTGACTGGTTGAAAGGGCCCGCGCGCCGACTGGGAGAGTGTATCTACCTGGACACGTAAGGTAGTGTAAGCATCCCGGGCATCCGCCGGTTCAGTGACCACACCTTCGATGTAAACTGTCTGGTTCTGATCGTTATACCAGGCCAGCGAACTCGCGTCAAAGATCGGCTGCGCGAGCTGGTAACGGGCTCCACCCAGGCAAACAAAAGCAGCGACGGCTGCCAGAGGCAGCCGCCACAGGGCAGATCCACCCTCCTGCTTGGTCTGCTGGGGACGAATTAAATAGTATTCCAGAGGCTTTAGCCAGCGCGGCGTTGCTCCGGGTGCACCAGCTGCCAGGCGCGCCAGGATCCGCCAAACCAGGAAACAAACCAGGATAATCCCAGCCAGAGTCAGCCAAACCCAACCTGGCCATTTGAGGTTGGCGCCCAGACTTATCCCCAGTAAAAATGCGATCGAGAGCCAGAAAAGAGGCATTCCTGATAAAGCGCTCCCAACGATACTCAATGTTCCTTATCCCCATCCTTGCATTGCGGAACAGTCGTTCCGACGATTTTACCAGAGAATAGCCTTGTCCCTCCTTACTTAATAGTTGCGAGCACTTATTGCGAAGTAATCTCGTGTTTCATAGCCCGTGCATTTATTCAGGCCACTCTACGATATGGCGCGCCTGGGGCGGCCTACAGACTCGGCGCGAAGGTCGCCCCTGAACGAACCAGTCACTATCAGCTACTCAAATAACTTACCTACTTCAAAGTTCCCAGGCCGTACATAGTGTATTGGGTAATCCGGCAGGCTACCCTCACCTGGCTCGCATACTGGCCGGCAACTTGATAAGTCGGGCACTTGAACCAACGGTTACTCCCATTAGAAAAGGCGTAAATTGAAACCAGGCCGCGCTTCCACTGGCTGATTTGGTCACCACGCAGTTCGTAAAATATATAGACCGGACCCTTGACCCACTTCTGATAGATATTCTTCGTATCTAAGAAACGCACATAAGCCAGGTCATTCCTCAGGGTTATGGTGGATGACCTAAAGATAGGGCTATAGGCCTTGCGCGTCAGGACCACAGTTCCCGCCATCCAGCTCTCCGTGTAGCTGACACCCAATTTACCGATGGCCACCGTGGTGGTGCCTCCCAACGGGACGAACTCCTTCACCTGGACATAGTAGCGTGGGTCATAAAAGCTGGACGCGATAGACGAAACAGCCAGCAGCAGCGCCAACACGATAAAAATGAACTTTTGACTGGTCTTCATGATCGATTTCCTTTCTTTCTCTGTAACCTCAACTCTGGTTACGAGCGACCGCCGCTCGCACCACCTGACACCGCTCACAGTAAGAACGGTCACACAACAAGGCTAAAGGGTTCTCAGCGAGGCATTGCTGCACCGCTTGAACCAGGTCGGTCAATGGCAGCGCCTGGACTACTGCTGAACCGATCAGCAACTGGCGTGTCATGCGCCGTACAGCCGGCTTGATCTCCTCAAAGCCATCCGAACAACCTGGGAAAGCCGGGCATTCCACCACTCCACCCGGAGTGAGCGCCCAGCGGACAAACTGCTTACGTCCGGCCAACCGCTCACCCAGGTGGATACTGGTATTCACAGCCTGGTCAACGCCCAGCAAAAGGACCCACCCCCCATCCTCCATCAACACGCGCACCGACGCCAAGGGCTCAACTAGAGACTGGGCATCTAGGGCGTGCCAGACATTGACTCCAGCAAAAGATAAGATGGGATGCCAGGAACGCTGAGCATTTGGATGGTTGCGCAGCGTTTCAGCAATAATTCCCATCAACCGGTCAGCCGGAAGGTCGGGACGGAAGAAAACAGCCTGGCTATTGCGATCCTGCCCAGTGCCATATTCAAGCGCGTTGTCCGCAGGTCCGTTTAACGGCGTCACCATAGTTTGGTAAGTGAACACCGGCATCATCAAGGCCTCGAAAGAAGCCAGCATCGCCCCAACAACTGTGTCAGCGCCGCCTTGCACGTGCCCGAAAGCCGATAATGCGCCGTGCACAATCACGGGTCGGGATCGTTCAATCCCCAACTTCCGCAAACCCGCTACCAAATCATGATAGGAAACCATCGGATCGTCTCACCCGGCCTATTGCCCTTTCCATTCCGGCTTTCGTTTCTCCTGAAAAGCCGCCATACCTTCCTTCTGATCCTCGGAAGCAAACAGCAGGTAGAACAAACGCCGCTCATCTGCCAGACCATCGACCAGGAACGAATTATCGGCCTGGTTGATGGCTTCCTTGGCCAGCCGTACCGCCAGCGGCGCCCGGCTGGCGATCTCGGTCGCCAACTGAAGTGCCTCATCCAGGTAACGCTCAACAGACACCACACGGTTCACCAATCCATATTGTAACGCCTCTCCAGCGTTCAAGACGCGATTATTCAAGATCATCTCCATCGCCAGCGCTTTACCCACCGCCCGCGTCAGGCGCTGTGTACCCCCGGCCCCTGGGATCACACCCAGGTTGATCTCCGGTTGACCAAAACGCGCAGTCTCAGAAGCAATAATCAGATCGCATGACAATGCCAGTTCGTTCCCTCCCCCCAGGCACCATCCCGAAACAGCCGCGATAACCGGTTTCTTGATCAATCGAATCCGATCAAACTGAGCAATAGTCTCACGCGTCAGCATCTCCACCGCAGAGGCGCCAGCCATCTCTTTAATATCCGCTCCCGCCGCAAAGGCGCGCTCGTTGCCTGCCACGACCATGGCGCCCATCTGCGCATCGTTATCAAAGGCTGCAAGTGCATCCATCAGTTCACGCACCAGGGTTGTGCTCAGCGCGTTCATCACCTGAGGACGATTCAAGCGTATCAACCCTACACGCCCATGGACTTCAGTCAATATGCAGGTATATTCAGGCATGATCTACCACCTTCGCAACTGTCCGATATGTGTACGGGTATGAGACAGGCTTTGCTCCGCCCACCACTGTAGCGTCCGCACACCCCAGGCCGGATGACGTCCCATCCGGCTCCAACCCGGTCCGGGGAGGTTCTCCAAAAGGTCAAGCTCTTGATTCCGCAAGCCCTGGTATTCTAACAGAATATCCTGCACCGGCTCACCTGCGCGATAATGAGCCTTCATCCAATCCTCGCCGCTAAAGCTTTCCAGGCAAGGAGAAGAATCGAATAGAATCTGACGCATGCGGGGCAAATAAGCTTGAGCCTCCTTATCGCGCAGGTGAGTCACAATTTGGTGGGCGCTCCAACCGTCTGCTTCGACCGGAACGGAATATTGGTCATCCGGAATCTTCGCCAGGATTGCTATGAGATCCTCCGCTGAAGAACGCAAAGAACTCAACAACCGCTGGCGATATTCCAATAACTGCTCCATACAGAACCCGACCTCCCCTGGCCTAAAACTTAACTCATCACTTTTCCACCATCAACATGCATGATCTGTCCCGTCAGGTAGCTCACCGCATCGCTGCACAAAAACAACACCAATCCGACCAGGATAGCTATTTTCCCTGAGTCGTGCAAGATTTGTTCCACCATGGCCTGAACTTGCAACTTGCTTGCCACATCTTAGATGTAATTCCGCACTTGCCCCCCGCACCTGTCACTAACACCACGCGATCAACAAACTGGCTCATGAGGGTATTATACACATTGTAACGTTTCATGGTATGATCCCTTGCGCGGAGTATGGTATATGGACGACAAGATTACAATTATTGAAGGTCCCCCGCCAACTTTTGAACCGGTTCTTGAAGGTTGGTCTTTGGGTTTAAACGACACGGTGTCCCTATCCGGCGTGATTGTGACTCGCCTGCGCACTTTTAATGGCGCGGTACTGGTTGAACGTTGTCACAAAGCCTGGTACAGTCAGTCGGATATGACCCTGGAATATCGCGGGCCAGATGGCCTGGAACATCATTCGTTAATCCTGGCCGCGCGCAACGTCCAGGCAGAGGCAGGGGATGTCCTGGTCCTATGGCTACGCCTTACCGAAGATGAAGCCCACCAGATGGTCGGACGCGAAGATGATACCGGGGAAAAACCGGATGACGATCCACTGAATTAAACTACCCTAACGCAGCCGAATATAGAATCCAAAGGCTGCCAGCAGTCCAAAAACCACGAGAACGCTAAGCGCTGCCCGCCAGGTATCCCCCTCCTGGCGTTGATCCACCAAAGCCAGATCAGGAGACAATCCATGCACCTGGAGCATCGGCCCCGCCAGCCAGGCGAATAGCGTTCCGCCCAGCAATCCTCCCACGTGCCCCCAATTATCAATGCCCGGGTTCATCCCGATCAGCAGGTTAATCCCGGCAATCGTGAGAATATTCAGCAAAGCCCGTTGCGCCGTCCGACCAAAAATATGCCGGTTTTGATACAAGAATATCGCCTCCGCCCCCAGCAGTCCGAAGATGGCTGTGGAAGATCCCAGTGATGGTGCGCTGGTAAGCAAGAACGAAAAGACATTCCCGGCAAATCCACCCAACACATAGAGAACCAGGAACCGCCCATGCCCATAAAAGCGCTCCAAACCTCGCCCGATATTGTAGAGCGCATACATATTGAAAGCAACATGCAGCACAGAACCATGCAACAGCAGCGGAGTGAAAAAGCGCCACACTTCGCCCTGTAAGATCCATTCGTTAATCTTCATCCCCAATAGGGCAGGCAGGTCAATTCCGTTGTACAGGTTCGTGCTGGCCAATTGTAGGAGGTATACCACCACTGTCAACGCCAAAATTACATAAACCACTCCGGTCTTCGTATCGGGCAGGTGAACCGTGACCGTCTGTGAACCTTCGGGCGCTCCAGTAATTGGTGTAAACTTCGGCTTATCGGAGGGGTAAGGGGTATTGTTCACAGAGTCGCTTTCCGTGGATTCACTCGCAAATGTTCAGCCTGGATAATCGCCAGGATGTTGTCCACCGCATCATCCAGTTGTAATTCTCGATTGACCACGACGTAATCAAATGCATCCACCTGCTTGAGCTCCTGGCGCGCGGTCGCAATTCGTAACTTTATTCCTTCCGGAGTCTCTGTCTTGCGTTCTTTGAGCCGGTTGACCAGATCTGCTTCACTTTCCGTGGTCAGGAAGATCAACAAGGCTTCCGGACAGATTTCACGGATCGTGGCGGCTCCCTGAACATCAATGCGGAGTAACACATCCTTCCCGCTGGCCAGAGCCTGGCGCACCTGCTGTTTTGGAATACCCTTGTAATCATTATAGACGATTGTGTATTCTAACAGTTCACCATGCTCAATCATTTCAGCAAACTCATCATTCGAGAGGAACAAATAGTCCACCCCTTGGATCTCAGTGGAACGTGGCAGGCGTGTGGTCGCGGTGACCACAAAATGGAAAGGTAACCGGCGTTCTTTCATTCGCTGAATTACCGTATCCTTGCCCACCCCCGAAGGTCCGGATATTACAATGACTAAAGGTTCTGGATGATTTGGATTAAAAGATGTCATCTCCACAGCTGATACTCTCTTGTGTATAATGTTGAGGCAAAATCATAAGTTGCTCTCAGGTAATATCGCTTGTTTGTGCTTCGTCCGCACGGCTGAAGCCTGATCAACAGTAACTTTCATTCAACTAGAGGTTATCTATGCCCACGTATCAGTACCGGTGTCTGGATTGTAAAAAACGCTTCGATATTTTCATATCCTATCATGAATATGGAACACGACCGGTGGCTTGCCCTCATTGCCAGAGCAGCAATGTTCAACGCCGCATCGGACGCATTCGCTTCGCCCGTTCGGAAGAAAGCCGCCTCGATAACCTGGCCGATCCCAGCGCTCTGGAAGGGCTGGAGGACGATCCCCGCGCCCTGGGGCGGATGATGCGCAAAATGAGTAATGAAATGGGCGAAGACCTGGGTCCCGAATTCGGTGAGGTCATTGACCGCCTGGAAACCGGGCAATCCCCGGAAGAAATCGAGCAGGCACTTCCTGACCTGGCCGGTGGTGAGAGCGGTCCTGGGGAAGGTGGCGACTTCGACGATTTCTAATATCTTAAGGTACTGTAGCCAACCGTTCCAAAACAACCAGCTGGACATCCGCCTGCACCCGTTCAGGTGGCTGTCCGGCATTTATCACCACCCACCGTTCCGGTTCTTCCCTGGCCAGTTGCAAGTAGCCCTGCCGGACGCGTTCATAAAATGCCAGGTTATAAGCATCCAACCGGTTCCATTCGCCTCCCTTTGCCCGCCTGCGCAGACCTGCTTCGACATCGAGGTCAAATAGCAGGGTCAAATCGGGTTTCAGGCCGCCAGTCGCATACTGAATCAGCGGGCGTAGCTTTTCTACATCCTGTTCATAGCCATATCCCTGGTAAGCCAGGGTTGAGTCGGCATAGCGGTCGCACAGAACGATTCCGCCTTTCACCAGGAGAGGCCGGATGACTTGCTCAACCAGTTGAGCGCGCGAAGCCTGCAAGAGCAGGGATTCGGTGCGCGAATGCATTTCCGTATTTTTCAAGCTCAACAAGACATCCCGGATTTGATCGCCGATGGGAGTCCCCCCCGGTTCACGCGTCCGCAGCACCGGATAGCCTGCCCGGTCTAAGTAATCCGCCAATAGAGCAATCTGGGTCGTTTTACCGCTGCCTTCCGAGCCCTCAAACGTGATAAACATAGTTTAGATCAACTCTCGCGGAAGATACGCACGCGCCGCAATGGCTCTTTGCCATAAGAGTGCGAAATCAGATTCGCCTCCCGCGCCATCTGATGCTGCAGGCGGCGAATGGCTGCGCTGGCAGGTGGGAGCTCTATCCAGCGTTCCCCATTCATGACTGCCTGGATTGCAGCCCGCGTCTCCTCCAAAACCGGCTCCAACCCGCCTTCCCCGGCGGTATCTGTGGTCAGGTTAAACAGGTCGCCCAGGAATTGCAGCATCTGGTTAATGGTATTGGCGCGTAGTACGTAGATGGGTACATTGCGATTCTCCGCATCCGTAATTGTCCGCTGGCGCTTCCGGTAATACGATCGCAGCGTCACCATCGCCTCAGCTTCGGTCGCCTCATTGACGATCACAGCCGGCACCCCTAACCGGCGCGCAGCCTGGATCAGGCGGTTGCGCGCCACACCGTAGGGATAGATCTTAACCGGTGGTAGGGTGCCTCGTTCGCGCGCTGAGGTTGGCTCCCCGACTGCTCGCCCGTCTCGTGCATCGGGTTGGGACAACCCTGGATGATTGCCTTTGGAGGTATATCCGCGCTCCTGGGCAGGCGCTTCTCCACTCTGCCTGCGGTAGCCGTGCTGACCGGCAGTTGGAAAACGGACCGGACTAGTGGCATGCTCGATTTTGATCTCACCGCTTTCCCCACGTGAACGAATCTCAGGCGGCAGCGGGTAGCCGCGCAGTAATGCATCTACAGCCGCGGCGACATCCGCTTGTACCGCCAGACGATCCCGGTTTTGAATCTCGATCAGCACATCGAAAGTCGGTGACGAGCGTCGTTCTAGTACAGTTTTTTGAGTTCCCCGCCGGCGCGCCTCCTCATCCGAGAGCGTCACCGATTCGATGCCGCCCACCAGATCCGCTAAAGTAGGATTGAGCAGCAAATTCTCTAACGTGTTGCCATGCGCAGTACCGATCAACTGTACGCCACGTTCTGCAATCGTGCGCGCTGCCGCTGCCTCCAATTCCCGACCAATTTCATCAATCACGATCGATTCAGGATTGTGGTTTTCAACCGCCTCGATCATCACCTCGTGTTGCAAAACCGGCCTTGCCACCTGCATCCGCCGCGCTCGTCCAATCGCTGGATGAGGCACATCGCCATCCCCGCCAATTTCATTCGATGTATCTACGATCACCACTCGCTTGGTTTCCGCCAACAACCGGGCTGCTTCGCGCAACATGGTGGTTTTCCCAATGCCCGGTCGCCCCAATAGCAGCAGGCTCTTCCCCGATTCGATTAAATCTTTGATGATATCCGTGGTGCCATACACAGCTCGTCCGACGCGTAAAGTCAACCCCACGATATGGCTGCGCCGGTTGCGGATCGCTGAGATCCGGTGCAGCGTCCGTTCCAGTCCGGCGCGGTTATCCGTATCAAACTCCCCAATCCGTTCGACCACATAATCAATGTCCGCCCGACTGGTTTCTACCGGATGGAGCACCACTTCGCGCCCAACAAAACGGGCGGTTGGTAAGCGACCCAAATCCAGGATCACTTCCAGTAAATTATCGCTATCATCCTCATGGATTACTGCCTGGGCAATTGGCTCAGGCAACACTCCGATCAAAACATGCAAATCGTCTGTAATTTCTTGCTTCATCATAAGTTTCGTTTGACTCACGTGTACGGCGTGAGGAATTGCCAGGTTGCTGGACAACGCCGTATCTGCTTGTTACTTGTTCTCCAGGTTTGACACGGGTGTTGAAATTTCGATTTGACCGGTTTCCATAGCCGGTCTGGCAAAAGCCACATTCGCCTTTTGCGCCGCCGCCAGGTGTTTGACCATCACCGCCTGACGCGCCCCTGCCTCAGCGCCGAGCCCCTCGATGGCGGGCTCTAGCCAGGATTGGTAAGAGCGTACACATAAATAGACCGGTCGGGAGTGGCGATAAGGCAGGTCATCCAATAACTCTGCCAGCCGATCACTCACCTCTCTGGCATCCGGGTGAACAAACGGTTGCACCCAAATTCCGCGCTGACCATACTTCAATTCCACATAAGCTAACACATCCGCGTCCTGACAATAGACAAAGCCCTCCGGACGCTGCGCCATGAAAGGTTCTGCTTGCTGCACCAGTCCGGGCACCAGGTTGCTGTATAGGCTGCGGATGGCGATGATGTCCCGATCTGTCGCTACTCGCCAGCATGAGCGTCTCCCCGTGGCATTCACCTGGCTGGTTAACTGCCAGATCCGCTGTCGAGTATAGATAGCAAAGGACGCCCGTCGCAACATCTCGAACGCCTGGGTAGTCTCTTCAACCTCAGCCAACAAGCGCAGCGCCCCGCGCGCTCGAGAAAGAGCCACCATTGCGTCTAGCAGGTCATACAAATCCGACGAATCCAAGGCCTCATCTGGCGTCAGAAATGTCAGGCGAGCAAACTGCGCACCCTGGAAATGCATCATCTGACCAATAATAGGGGAAGCCTTCACCCTCCCATCACTCGCCCAGGTGAACACTCCCAAGGCTGGCGCCAGGTAAGACAGCAAAGCACCCGGCACCAACCAGGCTCCCCGGGTTAACACCAAAGCACTATCCAGGAAGACACTCTGGTTGCGGTAATGATATAGAGGGATTAAGTCACGCCAGTCAAACGGGTGAACGGTCATATTTTAATGGTCCCCACCAGAATGACAAAGTAACGGTGAAAGCGATCATCCGGGGTTAACTCCGGGTGAAAGGAGGTTACCAGGAGATGCCCCTGCTGGGCCGCCACAATCTCGCCACTCTCCAGTGTCGCTAAAATCAGAACATCATGCTGAACGCTCTCGATCAAGGGCGCACGGATAAAAACCGCGTGGTAGGGTCGCCTGGAAGCATCCACTGTGCTTAATGCAGGTACATCCAGATCCACCTCAAAACTTGCCACCTGCCGGCCAAAGGCGTTGCGCGCCACAACAATATCCATCAAGCCCAATACTGGTTGTGAACGGTGGGTTTCTTTGGACAGAAAGATCGCCCCGGCGCAGGTACCCCAGATCGCTTTTTGTTGACCAAAATTCCTGAGCGGCTCGATCAACTCATACGCCACAGCCAGCTTGCCAATTGTAGTCGACTCGCCGCCCGGAATGATCAGGCCATCCAGAGCCTTCAACTGGTGAGGCAGGCGCACCTCCTCCGCCTCTACCCCAATCTGGCGTAAGACGGCGAGATGCTCACTGAAATCGCCTTGTAAGGCAAGTACACCAATTCTCATACAACTCGCTGGCCGATGCCGGGATAATTAACCATCGGTGGGTGCATCGTCTTCTCTCTCGGTGATACTTACCAGCCACGCCCGGCTATCAGATCCGCCTCAGGAATGGAAGATACTTGCCGTCCGACCATCGACTCACCCAGGTTACGGCTGACTTCAGCCAATATGTAAGGATCATTGAAGTGCGTCACCGCCTTCACAATCGCGGCGGCGCGCCTGGCCGGATCGCCCGATTTAAAGATGCCGGAGCCGACAAAGACGCCATCCACGCCCAACTGCATCATCAAGGCCGCATCAGCCGGTGTAGCGATCCCGCCTGCGGCGAAGTTCACCACCGGCAACCGGCCCAGCTTGCGCGTCTCCAACACAACCTCATACGGCGCCCCGATTTCCTTGGCGTAGGCCATCAACTCCTCTTCCGGCATGTTCTGTAAGCGGCGGATTTCGCCCAGCACCGTTCGGGCATGCCGCACGGCCTCGACCACATCTCCCGTGCCAGCCTCGCCCTTGGTGCGGATCATTGCCGCCCCCTCGCCAATGCGGCGCAACGCCTCGCCTAAATTGCGGCAGCCACATACGAACGGCACCTTGAAATTGTGCTTGTAAATATGGTGCTGCTCATCGGCGGGCGTGAGCACCTCCGACTCGTCGATGTAATCCACGCCGATCGCTTCCAGGATTTGGGCTTCGACAAAATGCCCGATGCGACACTTGGCCATCACCGGGATCGACACCGCATCCATAATCTGCAAGATCAGCTCGGGATCGCTCATTCGAGCGACGCCGCCCTGGGCGCGTATATCGGCTGGCACGCGCTCCAGCGCCATGACCGCCACCGCTCCCGCTTCCTCGGCGATCTTGGCATGTTCCGGCGTGACCACATCCATGATGACGCCGCCTTTAAGCATCTGCGCCAGACCCTTTTTTACCGTAAAAGTACCAACCTGTGTTTCCATACGTTCTACCTCCAAAGTCGCTGGACGAAGTCCGCAACGACTCAACTGATTTTATGCAGCGCTGACGAACACTTTTCACAATAAAGCTATCCCGATCCAGGTCGGGCTTTATTCGCTCGCAAATATGTTTATAACGCTTATCAATTATTCTATCATGCGCACATTATAGTGACAATCCAAGAAATCAGATCGAAACCATCAAACACAGGTGGTTTTGCTGGCGACCAGGTAATGGGCGTTATCACATCCGGCTCTGCTTCCCTGAACCCGTGATTTTAATCCCTTTAACTTCACTACCCCCGCGCTGCCGTCCACAGGGAGGCCCAACACTTCTTGACAGCCTTCAGCAACGCCTCAGCACCGCAGATGTTAAGATACATCTCCTGTTGGCCAGCGAAGGAGGCGTCTGGGAGGTCTTCAGCAGTGGTTGAGGAACGCACGGCGACCGGCACATCCCCCCGGCAAGCCCGGTATATGCTCGTCGAATTGCCTCGGCAATATCCTCCGGCATCGTGTTCTGCGCGAAGAGTTTTCCGATCCGGCTGGAGGCTCCTTCGAGCGTCTCAGGTTGATCGGGAGTGCCATCGGAGAGAGGCATAATGAAATCGGATTTCGCTAGTATATAGTTCTCTTCAAATTAAAGTCTTAGGTCAACACCTTGGTAGCCTCTGCCAGGTTAAGACGGTTCACCTGTCGGATGGCAGGCAGCGTGGCCAGCAGCATGGTCAACAGAATGCCGGCGGCGGTGAAGATGTACGTGGAGGGCGCCACCACGATATTGAACGTGAACAGATCGGCACTGAACGCTGTCCCCATCTGCAGCGCCATCCAATGACCCAGCAGCAGACCCGGCGGGAGGGTTACCAGCCACAGGATCAGGTTTTCGGTGAAGAGCAGTCCGGCAATCCGGCCGGTACCGCTGCCGATCGAACGCATCGTGGCGAACTCCCGTTTGCGCTCCAGGACACTCACCGTCATGGCATTGAACAGCAGCGCAAAGGCCATCGCTACCGCCACGGCCATCATGATCCCGATCAGCAGGTAGATCAAGCCCATGAATCCGCGCATGTCAGTCTCCAGGTCGGCTTTGCGCTGGACGGCGGCCGCAGCCGGCAGGTGATACAGGTCGAGTTTGATCTGACTGGATTGCACGTCGTCTACGGTCAGGTACAGCCCGTTGTACGGAACGGTAGGTGCATGCAGGCGTTCCTGGGCCTCGCCAATCGAGAGATATCCCACGGCGTTCATCATCTCGTCGGTCGTGGGACCCAGGATAAACTCCTCAGTTCCAAAGGGGGTTTCCAACCTCACCCGATCTCCCTCGGAGACGTCTAATAATTTCGCCAACCCCGTGACGATGACCAGCCGCCCGTCAGCGAGAGCCTCGCGGGCGGTTGTGCCGTCCGGAAGCTGCAGGAAGTGCATTTCCTGATCCGGCTCGAACGCTGTCAGCAGGATGTCCTCGGAATGCGAGTCAGTTTTCAGCGTCACCGGGACCTGCAGGATAGGCTCCACCGCCTTCACTCCGTCCCATTCCAGGATTGTTTCCCGCGTGGCGGGTGGCTGGATCGAGGCGAAGGAGACCGACAGATCCCAGCGTTCGATGATCCCGTAATTCTCTGTGAAGAAGAATTCGATGCTGTCCAGCAGTCCCCAAACCATCAGGATCAGGATATAGGCGAAGACGATCCCCAGCGCGGTAGTCAGCGACCGGCGGCGGACGCGGAAGACGCTGCGAAGCGGAAGGCGCAGCATGAGGGGCAGTCGTACAATCCTTTCCAGCAGTGACGCGCGCCCCTTGACCTGCGCGAAGGCCGGATCGAAACGCATGGCCTGGGCGGGAACGAGACGGGCTGCCCCGTACGCCGGAGCGATCGCCGCCACGATCGTCGCCGCCAGGCTGAGCGCTGCACCCTCCAGGATCAGGTCCGGGTAAAACCGTGTTTCGATGATCGGGATTCCCAACTCCGCGGCGTACAGCTCGGTGATCCATTTCCCCAGCGGAAGGCCGAGCAGCGCCCCCGCCACCGAACCAATCACGCCGATGACCAGCGCATACAGCAGGAAATGCCACATCACGGCTCTGTCGGAGTACCCCAACGCTTTCATCAGGCCGACCTGCGGCGTCTGGGCCCGCACCTGCCGTCCGAGCATCACATAAACCGAGATTGCCGCCACCAGCAGGATCACCGTCGGCAGCAGATAGGCAACCTCGCGGAATTCCTCCACGTCGGCTTTCAATACGGCATTGGACGGCTGGTCGGCGCGCAGTGTGGTGGCGGTCAGCCCAAAGGGCGCGAGCTTTTCCTGCACGCGTTTCACCACAGCCGATTCGTCGGCGTCCTCCTCCAACCGGATGGCGATGTCGTTCACCATCCCCTCCGCGCTGAGCTTTTGCTGCAGGACATCCAGGGGTACGAAAAACACGCCGAAGGAGCGGGCCGAGGGGAGTATTTCCTGTCTGCTGGGACTCACCATCAGGTATTCCGGACTGGCTACGACTCCCACAACCGAAAAATCGACGGGCGTCCCGTTCAGGATGGGCGAGATGGTATCCCCAGGGCCGAGGTCGAAATATTCGGCGAAATGGGTTTCCAGGAGGATCGCAGAATCGTCCGCTGAATCGAAGTACCGGCCTTCCAAGACCAGGACGTTGTTGACCTCCGGGCGTTTCGGCGCCGAGAGGCCGATCAGCCGGGCGCGGATGGGGTCTAGGGTTTCGCCGTTGCGTTCCGGCAACTCCAATCCGGTATCGATCACCAGCCGGCCGAAAACATCCTCGACTCCTTCCATGTCGCGCAATTCGTCGGCAACCGTTTGCGGGGCGTCCCGCACCGCAAAGGTCACATCCGCAAAAAGCAGATTGTCGTAGGTGCGGTTGTAGGAGGTGTCGAGATCGCGGTAAGCTGCGACGGTCGCCGCGAAGCTGGTCACGCCGAGCATGACGATCACAATCAGGGCGATGGATTGCGCCAGCGAAGCGCGCAGATCCCGAAAAGTTTTGAGTAGGATGAGTTTCATGGCGTCACCATGCCAGGTCTGCCACCGGCGCCGGCTCGGGGTTGACTTCCTCGCGGTCCACCATGCCATTGTGCAGGCGCACGATGCGGTTAGCCATCGGGGCAATGCTGGTATTATGGGTCACCAGCACCACGGTGACGTTCTCGTTTTGATTCAAGTGATGGAGCGCCTGCAGCACCTGGCGGCCTGTGTCCACGTCCAGGTTTCCGGTCGGTTCGTCACACAGCAGCAACGGGGGATGGTTGGCCAGGGCGCGGGCAATCGCCACGCGCTGCTGCTCTCCGCCCGAGAGCTGAGAGGGGAAGTGATCGGCGCGATCTTGCAGACCAACCATGGCTAGAAAAACGCCTGCCTGGTCGCGTATGGACCGGCCACGTTGAGTGAGTGCTAAGGCAAATTCCACATTTTCAAGAGCGGTCAGGGTGGGGATCAAGTTGAAGAACTGGAATACAAAGCCCACTTTCTTACGCCTGTACTCAGCCAGACGTGTCTCACTGAAGCCGGTGATCTCTTCTCCGTCTACCACCAGTCGCCCGCCACTGGGCCGGTCGAGGCCACCCACCAGATTAAGGGTGGTGGTCTTCCCAGAGCCAGATGGTCCTAGTAAGACGATGAATTCGCCGCGGGCCACAGCCAGATCCAGTCCACGTAAGGCATGCACGGTGACTTCCCCCATCGGATAGTTCTTCGTGACAGCTTGCATTTCGATTATGAATTGAGAACTCATAGAGCAACTCCTTTTATTATTTTCCTCTATGCCCGTATATGAAATATCTTTCTAACCTGTTACCTTTCCAAGCTGGAAGTGGTAAATACGCAGCGTCCGGATCAGGGATTCGATGGGGCGTATCCAGCGAAGGTGGGCCAGGCGCGGCTCAGGCTGGTCCAAGAACCCCCACTCGTCGAGCAGGCGGATGCCATCGCCCCAGCCTTCGATCTCCTGGCCGTGCCAGATCCCCCAGTGTGTACGAAAGCCAAACCTGGCAGATTGGAGGTTACTCACCCAGTTGTGGAGGGGTGAAAAGGCGTCGAAGACCAGCTCTGTACCTGGGAAATGATCATAAAGCATCCGCACCAGCGATTTGTTTTGCGCTTCCTTGAGGTGCATGGAAACCCCTTCAGCCACAAAGAGAAATGGTCGCTGATGATAGGCGCTTACCGCCTCCAACCAGGCATCCTCGAGTACCGAACAGCCCAGAAGATGATAGCGCTCCTCTTCATCGCCAATCAGCTGTCGACGTTGTTCGATAACCTCCGGCAAATCCAGATCAAACCATTCCACCTGGCCATTGTCTACCCGTTCGAAGCGCGTATCAAGGCCGCACCCGATATGAACTACTGCCGCTTCCGTGTGGTGCACCAGGAAATCTCGTACATAACGGTCAAATTCACGGTTGCGCAGGATGATCACCAGCTTGTTCGCCTCGCTCAGATGGAGCAGCCTGATCCGACTGAAATCATAATGCCCATCGTCGCTCATCTGCTTGACCAGCACCACGGCCTTCTCATCCTTGATCAGTGCATCCGGGCGTTGCGATTCCATCGCCCGTAGGTAGAGCGTTACGAGCAGCATTTCAGATACGCCGCTCAAAGTTTGAGATTTTCCCTCAGACATGGTCAACCTCCTCTGGAGAGCTTTAAGCTATCCTGCGCTGTTTCTTAATGCACTTGAACAGCATCAGCAATGCCTCTTCATGTATTTGTCAAGCGAAAACATATCATGCCTTCTTGCAACAACACGCACTGCCTCAAAACCGCATATGGTGAA
This sequence comes from uncultured Anaerolineaceae bacterium, assembly GCA_964354345.1. Classification (GTDB taxonomy): domain Bacteria; phylum Chloroflexota; class Anaerolineae; order Anaerolineales; family UBA4823; genus CAYGZL01. The sequence goes on from CAYGZL010000130.1 coordinate 17,028, forward strand.
ATATGTCTTCAGCAGTTCATAGAGCAATACGGTCTGTGTCACTAAAGGAGCGAAAAAGTTCGGTTACATCTGCAACGAAATTCTCATTGAGGGATGATGTTTTCATTGGGATTTTCGCGCAAACAATTGAACACTAATTCAATCTTTGGTTTTATTATAACATATTCATAGTTTTTTAATTTTAATTAAATACCACCAGATCCAACCAATGAATAACTTCACGGATAAGCATCCCAACGCAGTAAGAATTCGTTAAAAGGCATAATGTTATAATAGAAAATACAGATATGTGGGATCATAGATGCTCCATTTCCTCCCCCAGGCTGACTTCACTCTGATTATCCCTGGTCCGCAGGCCGAGGATGGGCTAAACGCCTCTATCAAAAATGGCGTACAGCTCAACCAACAATATCTCGCCGTTTTGCCCGATGCTCCACACGGCGGGCGAATTACGGGATCGTTTATTTACGCCCACCCACCAGATTACATCGGCCGTCCGACTTTACACTTTAAGAAGCCAGACTGGCAGGCGCTGCTGGGTGAATTAAAGGAGTTGGGCCTCGACACGGTCATCTACCAGGCGGCGGCGTGGTATGAGATCCAGGAATGCTATTACCCCTCGCGCCTGTTCGCCCACTTCAAAACCTGGGATGCGCTGAGTCCTTTGTGCGAGGCAGTCGCAATTGAAAACATGACCCTTTTCCTGGGCGGGCTGGGCAACCTGATGGCTTTCGATGAAGGATCCAGTGACGCTGATTTCGCTCGCGACCGCGATCTGCAACTGGCCTGCTTCGAGGAACTGCTGGCTTATCGCGGCGGTTTTCATGGCTTTTATCTGAGCCCAGAGGCGGCTTACCCCGGAAAACGCCAGCCGGAACGCGAACAGCGCCTGAACCGCTACTTCCGCGATATCTGCCAGGGAGTCAAAAATCTGGCCTCCAGCTTGCCCATCCTGGCTTCGCCGGCTACCTTCTATACCCCGAACCAGGATGAAGCCATTTATGAATTCCTGTATATCCTGTTCAAGGATGTGCCAATTGATACCCTGGCCCCACAGGACTCGATCGGCACCTTCGGTAACCGCCTGATGTATCTCCAGCCGGCGTTTGCCATCTGGCAGCGCGTTTGCCAGGCGACTGGTATGAGCCTGTGGGTGAACGTCGAGTCCTTCCAGCGTGCCCGCCTGAACACACCCAACGACTTCGATCCTGCCGATTTTACTCGCCTGCGCGCCCAACTGGTGCACGCCTCCCAGGTCGGGCAGAAAATCGTCAGTTGGGAAGTTCCTTACTTCTATTCGGCGCTGGCAGGCGAGCGCGGCATGCAGCTCCGCCGGGCTTACTTGCAATCCCTGGAATCAGGCGAGCGCTGACCGGCGGACGGATATAATTTTGCCATGAACCCTATCTCTCGACCAATGGATCAATGGCTGCCCACTCTGCGCGGCGGCTTGATCGTCTCCTGTCAGGCGCTGGAGGGGGAGCCGCTCTTCGGCGCAGAGATCATGGCGCACCTGGCTCTGGCGGCTGAAATCGGTGGTGCGGCGGCCATCCGCGCCAACTCGCCCGCCGACATCCACGCCATCCGGGCGGCTGTCTCTTTGCCCATCTTCGGGCTGTATAAGGACAGGCTTCCCGGCTATGCGGTGTATATTACCCCCACCGTGCAACACGCCGTGCAGATCGCTGAAGCGGGCGCAGATGTGATCTGCCTGGACGCCACCCGGCGCCCCCGCCCAGGAGGGCTCGACTTGGCTGAGTTCATCCGCAAGGTCAAAGCGACCACCCGCCTGCCTATCATGGCAGATATTTCGACGCTGGAAGAAGCTATCGTCGCCCAGGCCAGTGGCGCCGACCTGGTTTCATCCACCCTGTCGGGCTACACCCCTTACAGTCCCCAACTCGACGGGCCTGACCTGGAGCTGGTGCAGGCGATGGCAGCGCGCCTGACAATTCCGGTCATCGCCGAAGGGCGCTATCACACCCCGGAGCAGGCCAGCGAGGCTCTGCGCCGCGGCGCTTACGCCGTGGTTGTGGGCAGCGCGATCACGCGTCCAAGCGAAATCACGCGTCGCTTTGCGAACGCCCTGGCGCAAGTGAAGCCATAAATCCCTGTTGTCCGGCCAGGCATGCGCCGCCAGCCTGGCTGCGCAAAAATCACCAGAACTATGAAACCCAGGAGTATGTTCAAAAGGTTCATAATCCTCGCACTGACGTTGCTGATCACTTTTGGGATAGGGTATCTCATCGTTCAGGCTAAGTCGAACCTGCCAATGGGGAAAACTAATCAGAATTTTCTACCGCTCATCGATAAACGTTATGCTCCGCGGACGCCGATATGCAGGCATAGTAGGGGACGCCATCAACCGTCCGCAATAAATAACCTGCTGCTTTACTGTCGCATTGGACCGGATTGCCACTGGAAGTCAGTCTCCCACGCCCTGCAGAGCCATCCAGCCGGCGCCAATTAACACCACTTGCGCCCCAAGTTGCGCCGGGCGGATGACCAGCCGCGTCGCTGCGGGCCAGGGCGCCTGGCGCAACACAGCCAGCAATGGAGCCCACCACAAATCGCCCAACTTTGTCACCCCCCCGCCCAGGATCAAAGCCTGAAAATCAAATGCGCATAGTAAACCAGATAACCCCCTCCCCAAAACCTGCGCTCCCTCCTCAACCGCCTGCCTCGCCAACCTATCCCCCTGATATGCCTTAAGCGCCACCGCAGGCAAGTCGACCTGCTCTACCAACCCAACCAACTCCCGGTAGTGTTGTACCATTGCCGGTCCCGAGGCATACGCCTCCAGGTGCCCTCTCTGTCCGCAGCTACACTGCCTTTCCAGGCGATGATCCACCAGCAAATGCGCAATTTCACCCGCGCTGCCGTTTACTCCGCGCCAAAGTCGACCGTTCATCATTACGGCTCCGCCGACCCCGGTTCCCACCATCACATAGAAACAGTGATCGAAAGTTCGCCCTGCGCCAAAATGATATTCGCCCAGCGCCATCGCTTTCACATCATTTTCCACAAATACTGGCAATCCAAACAACGTCTCCAATTCCCGGGCGATTGGTATGCCCATCCATCCCGGTAGATTGCCCGTCGCATAAAAAACCTCTTCACGTTCCGCATCAACCATGCCTGCCGTGCCTACCCCAACCCCAACGATTTCTAAACCTTCAGCTCGGCCCTGCATAAGCAATGCCCTGCCCAGTTCGCCAACTGCCTGCAAGATGGCTCTGCCACCCCCTTTCATCGGCGTGGCGACTGTTGTCTGGCGCCTCACGCATCCCTCCGCGCCGACGATCGCTGCAGAAATCTTCGTCCCGCCAACATCAATCGCTAAAGCGTTGTACATTCCAGGTTTCCCGAGGTATGATTATCAAGCTTATCAATCGAGCACAACAATAAACCAATTGTACTCGAACCCAATGATCATTCGTTCACCTGAGAAGGATGGGATTAGTTATGGAAATAGCTTTCATCGGTCTTGGAAAAATGGGCGGCAATATGGCTCGCCGTCTGGCAAAGAGCGATCACCGCGTGATCGGTTACAACCGGACTACCGCGGTTACGCAAGAACTGGCTGCTGAATGTGGAATTATCGTCGCGTTAACGCTCGAAGAAGTCGTCCAAAAGCTGACTCCGCCGCGCTCAGTCTGGGTCATGGTGCCAGCCGGGGCGCCCACTGAAGGTACTTTGCAGACTCTCTCAGATCTTATGTCGCCTGGCGATACCCTGATCGACGGCGGCAACAGTAACTATAAAGACAGCATGCGCCGGGCAGTCTGGATTAAAGAAAAGGGGCTAAATTTCGTCGATGTGGGCACCAGCGGCGGTATCTGGGGCCTGACCGAGGGTTACAGCCTGATGATCGGCGGAGAAAAAGAACCCGTTGAACGCCTGCGTCCCATCTTCGAAACCCTGGCTCCTGCCCCAGATCGCGGTTGGGGGCATGTCGGGCCGCATGGCGCCGGACATTTCGTCAAAATGGTTCACAACGGCATAGAATATGGCATGATGCAGGCGTATGCGGAAGGCTTCGAGATCCTGCGCGCCAAGCAGGAACTGAGTCTCAACCTGTCTCAGATCGCCGAGCTGTGGCGTTATGGCAGCGTAGTGCGCTCCTGGTTGCTCGACCTGGCAGCGCGCGCCCTGGAGATAGATCCCGAGTTGAGCGACATCAAAGGCTGGGTGGCGGATAGCGGTGAGGGACGCTGGACCGTAGCTGAAGCCATCGACCTGGATGTGCCTGCGCCTGTGATTACCTTGTCATTGCAAGCCCGCTTCATCAGCCGCCAGGATGAAAGCTACGCAGCCAAGCTGCTGGCCGCCCTACGCAACCAGTTCGGGGGACACGAAGTAAAACATGAATAATTTCCCAACAACGCTGGTCATTTTCGGCGCATCGGGCGATCTGACTCACCGCAAACTGGTGCCAGCCCTCTATAACCTGTTTCGTAAAGGTCGTCTGCCCAAACATACCCAGGTGATCGGGTCCGCTCGCCGTCCTTACACAGATGAAACCTTCCGGGCCGAATTGCGCCAGAGCATTATAGAATTCAGCGCTAACACCTTCGATGCCAGCTTGTGGGAAGCTTTCATTCCCTGCCTGTATTATTTCCAAGGCAACCTGGATATCGCCGAGGATTATCCCCGCCTGGATCATTATTTACTTTCTCTGGAAAACGGTCCAGCCGACCGACTATATTATTGCGCTACCTCCCCGAATTATTACGAACATATCGTTCAATACCTGGGTCAGGCGCAAATGGTCGCCCAGAATTCTGGGCGCCGCAATATCGTCATCGAGAAACCCTTCGGTCACGATCTGGCCTCGGCCCAGGCTCTCAACCAGATCGTTCATAGCGTCTTTGATGAAAGCCAGGTCTATCGCATCGATCACTATTTAGGCAAGGAAACCGCTCAAAATATCTTATTTTTTCGGTTTGCCAATACCATTTTTGAGCCAGTCTGGAACCGTAACTACATTGATAATGTCCAAATTACTGTCTCCGAGACCATCGATGTTGGACACCGCGCGGGGTATTACGACTCCACCGGCGTTTTTCGCGATATGTTCCAGAACCATTTGCTCCAACTGCTCACATTGGTAGCGATGGAGCCGCCCACCTCGTTCGAGGCCAATGTTCTACGCAATGAGAAGGTCAAGGTATTGAGCGCCATCCGGCCTATCAGGCTTCCCGATGTAGTCTGTTCGCAATATCAGGGCTACTGCGACGCCGAGGGGGTAGCGCCCGGCTCGCAGACACCAACCTTTGCCACTCTGCGCCTGTATATCGATAACTGGCGCTGGCAGGGAGTACCTTTCTACCTGCGTTCAGGTAAAGCCATGGCGCAAAAGGCCTCCGAAATTATGATTGAATTCAAAAGCCCGCCTCATTTATTGTTTCGACTACCGGCCGACTACATCTTTACCCCCAACCGCCTGTCGGTCTGCATCCAACCTGACGAAGGCATCCACCTGAAATTCGAGGCCAAGGTGCCCGATTCCGCCCAGGAAACCCGTTCGGTCAACATGGATTTTCAATACCGCACCTCCTTCGGCGCCATCGAGTTGCCCGAGGCCTATGAGCGCTTGTTGCTAGATGCGCTGAAAGGCGACGCGGCCTTATTTGCCCGGCATGATGAAATTGAAACCGCCTGGGAACTGATTGACCAGGTGATTCAAAACAACTTACGTGAAGATGCGCCACCGTTGTCTGGCTATGAGCCTGGCAGTTGGGGCCCACCCGAAGCGGATGCTCTGCTGACCCGGGATGGTCGCCAATGGCGGATGGGCTGTTTTGAACATGACGCCGCCTGCGCCTGAAATTCAGGTTTATTTAGATCCGGCGCACCTGGCTCACGCCGTGGCTGAGCATTTCATCCAAATCGCCCAGCAAAGCCTGGCGCGCCGGAAGCTTTTCAGCGTTGCTCTGGCGGGCGGCTCCACACCGCAGGCGCTGTACACGCGGTTGAGCATTTCTGAGATCGCCCAACGCCTGGATTGGCATCGGATTCATGTTTTTTGGGGTGATGAGCGCTGCGTCTCTCCCGATCATCCCGAAAGTAACTACGGCATGGCGCGCCAGGCGCTCCTGGAGCAGATTCCCATCCCTCCGCAAAATGTTCACCGTATGGCGGGAGAACTGGATCCTGTACAGGCTGCCCAGGAATACGAGCGCCAATTACGCAGTTTTTTCACCCGTTCTCCTCCCAAAACCTTCGACCTGGTGTTGTTAGGCATGGGCGAAGATGGTCACACAGCCTCCCTGTTTCCGGGATCGGCTGCCCTGGCTGAAACCCACAGGTGGGTGGTAGCAGTCGAGCACACCTTACCCCCGCAGCCCCTGGTTGCCCGCCTGACATTAACCCTGCCAGCCCTTAACGCAGCTCGCTGGGTGCTTATCCTGGTCACCGGCGCCGGGAAAGCCAACCGTCTGGCGCAGGCACTCACCCCGCTACAACCGGGCAGCCTGCCCCTGCCAGTTCAACAGATTGCTCCCCTCCCGGGAAAGGTGCTCTGGTTGGTAGACGCGCCGGCTGCCGCTCACCTGAATGTTTAATCTCTTTTTTGCGCCAACCTACAAAAATCAGCCTTGCCGGTGAATATAAACTTGCGCCGCGCCAATCAGACCAGTCTGCGAACCAAAAGCAGCGGGCACCAGGCGCGTCTTTTCATGGGGCACATAGCCGCATTGCGTCCGGACGGCATGCTGGATCGCCTCCCAGAACAGGAAGCGGCTTTGCATCAACCCACCCCCCAGGACAAT
>CAYGZL010000131.1:0-4738 GCA_964354345.1 uncultured Anaerolineaceae bacterium
AGGGCTGCTCGAAAACGACCTGATTGATCTATTACTGCCGAATTTTCCATCCGATTCAAGGGAACCAGTTGCCAAACGGGAAGAGATTCGAGCTTTCCTCTATCGCGTCGCGAAATATGGCGGTTTGTTGGATGAGAGAGATGGCACTTTCGGCTTCCGCACCCATCGCTCCTTCCAGGAATTTCTGGCTGGATGGCACCTGGTGCGCAATTATGATAACCAGAGTCAGGATGAGTTTATCTCTCAGCACCTGATAGACGGCGTCTGGGAAGAGCCGGTGCGCCTGGCAGCGGGTTACCTGGCAATCTATAGCATCCAAGAACCCAAAGCATTTATCCGAAGGATCATGGGACTGGGACAGGATGAGCGTCAGCGCGACTTTGCGATTGCACTGGCAGGATTATGCCTGGCCGATTTACCCGCCGAGCGCGTCGAGCGCGAGTTACGGGAGGAACTGGCAGCTAAAATGTTGGCAGCGCTACAACGGAACCCTCCGACCTTACCGATCGGGCTCCGGTCGCGCCTGGGACTGGCGCTGGGCGGCTTGCGCGATCCGACTGATCCCAAGCGACTCTTTGACCCGCGTATCCATCCCGGTCTGACCCCTGTTCTGGTGCCTATACCGGCAGGAGCATTCAACATGGGCACCAGTGAAGCGGACGAAAAGCAGCTCGCTGAACTAAATGTAGCGGTTTGGAAAAATGAAATGCCGGGGCATCCTGTCACGATCACTTACGACTATGAAATCGGTATGTACCCGGTGACGAACGCTGAGTACCGGGCGTTCGTCCTGGCTGATGGGTATGACCTGGAGCAGAATGGCCAATACTGGAGTGCAGAAGGGAAGCGCTGGCTGGCGCGCCGTCCGCTTACTCAACGTAACCAACCGTTTTTCTTGAACGACCCGCGCTGGAACGGCGCCAACCAACCGGTGGTAGGGATATGCTGGTTTGAAGCCGAAGCCTACGCAGCCTGGTTGAGCGTGGTCACCGGTCAACATTTCCGCCTGCCCACCGAGGCCGAATGGGAGAAGGCGGCGCGTGTGCTGCCTGCTTCGGATACAATCAGCGATTCTACCGAAAAGCATTTCTGGCCCTGGGGCGACCAGTGGGATCCAACCCGCTGCAACAACGCCGAACCCGATGGTCGCATGAGCGTCACCTCGCCGGTCGGCATTTATCCGCATGGGAACTCCCCGCGGGGATGCGCGGACATGGCCGGCAACGTCTGGGAATGGTGCCTGGACTTCTATATCGAAGATGAATATGACCAGCGGACAAAAACCGGTGCGCCAGTCGTGAACCCGCGCGGCCCAGAAAGCGGTCCTGCGCGGGTGGTGCGTGGCGGTTCGTGGTACAGCGATCGTTACGGCGCCCGCTGCGCCTCCCGCTACCAGCTCGAGCCGGATAACTTCAGCTACGGTCTCGGTTTCCGGTTGGTGCTCGCCCCCCCTTTGTCCTGAACTGCTGAATCCTGGTTTCTGCCGTTTCCCCCCGCAGGGGGGCCGATTTTTTTAATTTTTGACTCAGCCAGCGTGCTCCGCTTTTGGCACAACAGTTGCATCGTAGAACATGGATGGACACGCCTGCCAATCTCTACTCACAGATATGCTCCTTCGAGAACCTCTACCTGGCCTATCGCAAAGCGCGCAAAGGCAAACGCAGCCGGTCGACGACAGCTGATTTCGAATTCAACCAGGAAGAAGAACTGCTTGACCTGCAGGCCGAGCTGCGCAGCGAAACCTGGCAGCCGCAGCCCTACCGCAGCTTTTACATCCACGATCCCAAACGGCGCCTGATCTCGGCAGCTCCTTTCCGCGACCGGGTCGTTCACCATGCCTTGTGCAACCTGCTCGAGCCGATCTGGGAACGGCGCTTCATTTTCGATTCTTACGCCAATCGAGTGGGCAAGGGCACGCAGCGCGCCATCCTGCGCGCCAACCATTTTGCCCGCCGGTATCGCTATGTCTTGCAATGCGATGTGGAGCAGTTCTTCCCCAGCCTCGACCATTCAATCTTACGCGGCCTCCTGGAAAAGCACACCCCCGGCACCCAAACCCTGACCCTGATCGACCGCATCCTGGCCTCTGGGGTAGGTTTGCTATCCGATGAGTATAAAATGCACTGGTTCCCCAGTGATGACCTGTTTGCCGTCTTGCGACCGCATGGTTTGCCGATCGGTAACCTGACCAGCCAGTTTTGGGCGAATGTATATTTGAACAGCTTCGATCATTTCGTCAAGCGCGAGCTTTGCTGCCCGGCGTATTTGCGCTTTGTCGACGATTTCCTGCTCTTTGCCGATGATAAAGCGACTCTGTGGAACTGGTCTTCCGCTATCGAAAACCGCCTGGCGCGCTTACGCCTGACCCTGCATCAACCACAAGTTTACCCGGTGACAAATGGCCTTCCCTTCTTGGGATTTCGGATTTACCCCACCCACCGTCGCCTGAAACGCCGGCGCGGGATCGCCTTTCAGCGTCGCTTTCGCCATTTGTATCACCTCTACCAATCTGGAGAGATGCCTCGCTCCCGGCTGGATGCCAGCGCTCGGTCGTGGGCCGCGCACGCAAGTTGGGGCGACACCTGGGGTTTACGCCGGGCTGTGCTGGGCGCATATCCTTTATAAAAGAGCATGCGATGCGAGAATCACCCATCTTCGTCCGCACCTATGACCTGTTACTCTGGTTACTGCCTCAAGCGACCAAATTTGAACGCGCCCACCGCTTCGGACTGGGCGAGCGAGTGACGCGCCGGGCGCTCGATTTTCAAGAGACACTCATCACCGCAGCCCTGCGTCGCGGCGCCGATCGGCAAGCCAGCCTAATCCAGGCGGATGAGCAGTTGGTTCAACTGCGCAGCCTGGTGCGATTGTGTAAAGACCTGCGGCTCCTATCTATCAGTCAATACGAACATGTCGCCAAGATGCTGGTTGAAATCGGCCGCCTGCTGGGCGGCTGGCAAAAGTCACTCTCGTAAACGGGGCCGGCCGAGCGCAGCGCGGGTGGTGCGGGGCGGTTCGTGGAACAACAATCGTAACAACGCCCGCTGCGCCTACCGCAACCAGAACGAGCCGGATAACTTCAACAACAATCTCGGTTTCCGGTTGGTGCTCGCCCACCATCTTGCCCGCCAGAAGCGCCGTTCATTTACGGATGGCGGCCGCGGAGAACATGGGCTGGCCTGGCTCCGGCTGTGGATTTGACATTTTTGATCCGCGGCAAATACACAAAAAGCCCGCTCCCTGGACTTAGCTCCTGGAGCGGGCTGCGCTTTAAACGCACACCGTTGCACCTTCTTTCGTTTATTCAAGCCCACGCCGAAGCGGAGCATCGAACTGCAAAGCAATCTCAGTCATGAGGTAAGACTGGGGTTGCTTCGTCGTTGCACTCCTCGCAACGACGGATGTTGTCACTACAGGATGCCCGGCAGCTTATCCCAGGCGACCTAAACGGTCGTTCACCTCTGCGGCGAAGCGCTGGATGAACTCCTGCACGAAGGCAGTAATCTCTTTTGGGGGATCCACCAATAACGGCGTCAGATCCATGGCAAAGGACAGCCCCAGCGCCTGATCGACGCCGTGCGTCTCAAAGTAGGTGGCATTGGCGCGCCGGCGACCCAGCGTCGCCAGATCGTAGCGCTTGCCACCTGAAATCTGTGAGTCGAACACACCCAATAAAGCCGCCTGAAGATTCTCGTGTTGAGACAGGTCGAGGGGAACTTTGTCACGATCGATCAACCAATCCAGGTCACGCCACACCTCGCAGCCGTAGAGCTTCTGCGGTCGCTGAGTCTTGGGCAGCCGGCGCAATGCAGCGATGGTGCGCAGAACCACGCTGACATGCGTGTCATGCTTATCTGCCAGGTTGTGGGTATAGACGAATTGGGGCTGAGCTGCCTGGAACAGGGCGAGCAGGTCCTCGACTAACCGCTGATCCGTAGTATCCTTGATCACCCGGCTGGGATAATCGAGCAGCGCCAGACCAGCATATTCGCCGACTATGGCGGCTTTCTTCTGCTCCTGGAATCGCACCACCCGCATCTGCTCGTCGTCGTAATCCGCATACAGTCCAGCGCGCGGTGAACCGCGCCCATCGCTCGCGACAACGCCAGTGAACCAGGCATCCTCCTGCTGGTAGCAGGCCAGGATCGGCGCGGCCGCCATGATCTCAAGGTCATCCTGGTGCGCAGCGATGGCCATATGGGTGGTGCGCGCCAGCGCCTGCTCAAGAGGCAAGCCATCGGGAACATAGATTTCAGCAGTATTCTGGTGAAAGCGCATACTCACCTCACTTGGGGAGTACCGGCAGACTGGCTGCGGCGATGGATTGACCGACTCGCCGGCTTCTCTCGTCCGGCAGTTGCAGATGGATGCGACCGACCAGCTCCGGGAATTCAGTCTGGATAACCAGGTCAGCATTCTCTAGAATCAGGTCTCCGCCGCGCCCGGAGGTACAGCGACCCAGGATCAGGGCATGCTTGAACTCATAGAAATCGGCGTAATGCGCCAGGGCATAGCCCAGGTAGACGCCGATGCTGCGCCAGATTTGCTCCGCGCCAGCATGCCCGGAGGCTAACTTTTCTTGCATATAGGTCAACTTATCAGCGTCGTTAAGCTCTCCAGGGAGCGGAATGCCTGCCTTAAGCGCCAGCCGGAAGACGCACTGCTGCGAAAAATACAGCGCGCCGCAGCCGATATCGCCCGACCATTCGTCTACTGGCGCCTGCGGGTTGTAATCCAC
>CAYGZL010000132.1:0-6844 GCA_964354345.1 uncultured Anaerolineaceae bacterium
GGATTTTATTACTAATGGCTGATGGCTTATCACTGTTTGGGCTGGTGGCTGACAGAAAATAATGGATATGGGTATGAAAATTGTCAGGGTGTTTGCGTTAATCATGGGTTTGATTTTATTGCTGCCTGGCGAGGTGGGTTCGGCGGGCGAGGCCGCGCGGCGGGTGGATGAGCCGGGGGATTACCGCCTGTATTATCCCGTGGCAGTGTATAACCTGCCTCCGGAATGGCTTGGGCCGGAGGGCGGGTTAATTGCAGCGGTGGCTTACGCACCGAGTAATCCACAAGTTGTCTACGCCGGCGCGTGGGGGGGAGGCGTCTACCGCAGCGATGATAGCGGTGAACATTGGAGCTGGCGCAGCCGTGGGTTGGATAATCTGACCGTGGTTTCGTTGGCGGTGGATCCGCTTGATCCAGAGACCCTTTACGTAGGGACCTATAAGAGCGGTTTGTTTAAGTCGAGTAACGGGGGTGCGACCTGGATGGCAGTGAACCAGGGTATCCAGGAACAGGCGATTGTTTATTCGATCGTGATAAATCCAGATCAACCGCAGATAGTGTATTGCGCCACACGCGGTCCGTCCAATGGGGATAAACCACCCTGGAAAGGGGTGATCTACCGCAGCACTGACGGAGGTGCGAGTTGGTCAGTTTCGCTGGCGAATCTGGGTGGAGTCAGCTATCAGGATTGGATTTACGCCCTGGCGATCAGCGCGACGCAGCCGGAGGTATTGTTCGCGGCTGCCCATGAACACGGGCCGCTGCGCAGCCAGGATGGGGGGAAGAGCTGGGAAATCCTAAGCAATGGGATCAGTAATCTATCCACGCGGGGGATCGTGGTTGGCTCGAGCGCTGCCACCGCCCGCACGGTGTATACCGGTGTGTGGACGAAGAGCGGTGTGTTCAAGTCGACCAACCTGGGAGATGAGTGGACCCTGCAAGATAAGGGTGTGTCGGGCAGCCAGATTTATGGGATGGATATGCCCACCAACCAGACGGAGCAGGTGTATCTGGCGACTTTCAATAAGGGCGTGGTTAAGACGAACAACGGGGGGGATTCCTGGTATACCGCTGGCTTACGCACGAACCCGGTGGCGGTTGTGCGGGTTAATCCGGGAGATTCCCGGCAGGTTTACGCTGGTACAGCCGGGAATGGCTTGTTTCGTAGTCGTGATGGCGGATTGAATTGGACGCCAGACCAGGCCGGGTTGAAGGCCAGCTCAGCGACGGGTCTGGTGGCGTCGTTTGAACAGGCGGGAACGCTGTATGTAGGTTTGGATGGCGGCGGGGTGCTGCGATCGACGGATGGGGGGGTGACCTGGGGTGATTTCAGCCAGGGAATGAGCAGTCGTTGGGTGAATTTATTGGTCAATCAACCGGGGGGTACGCGGTTGTTTGCCCTGACAGACGACGCCGGGTTGTATCGCTGCGATTTGCATGATCTGCAACACTGCTGGGAGGCGGTGGGGCAGAATGTTTTGTCGGTACACGGACAACCAGGTCTGGTCGGTGGTAAAAAGCCATTTGCCAGCCAGACTACTTTTTTTGAGACGATGTTGGAGACGGAAGACAGGCAGGCGCCAGTGGCCGTGCCTGGCAACCTGGGATTATTGGCGCTGGCCTTTGCTCCAGCTAATCCACAGGTCGCTTATCTGGGTGGTTACGAGGCGGGCGTTTATAAAACCAGTGATGGAGGGGAGACCTGGTCTGCGAGTGGGCTGTCGCCCGCAACGGTGTGGGGGCTGGCGGTGGATGCGGCTGATCCGGCACGCGTCTACGCTGCAACTGACCAGGCGGGGGCGGTGTGGATGAGCAGCGACGGCGGCGCGAGCTGGACGCCGGTCGAACTGGGGAACCAGACGGTTTACTCGTTGGCGATATCGTCCGCGCAGGGTGATTTAATCGCGGGGACGCAGGACGGGGTGTTCCGGATGGTGGGAGGGAATTGGGTGCAGATTGGGTTGGCAGGGGCTACGGTTACCTGGCTGGCTTACGATCCCGTGGATGCCAATTTGCTGTTCGCGGGGACGCTGAATGGGGCGTATGTATCCCGAGATGGTGGAGATTCCTGGCCGATCGCGACAGGCTTGCTGGCCGGGCACGCAGTACATGCGATTTCATTTGACCCGTTTAATGAGCACACGGTATACTACTCCACCACTGCTCACGGGGTATTACGTGGGAATAAATAATTGAAACGCGAAGACGCCAAGAACACTAAGGATTCTTAATATCCTTGACCACCAGTTTCAATCGGCGGTTACGCTACCTTCTTCCAGGTGCGAGTTTCGATCACAATGCGGTAGAAAGGTTGGCGTTCGGGATCGTCGGTGATGTGCTCAGTGGAGACGATCAGGTCGTCCTCGGCTTCGGTGGGCAGCTCCAGGCGCAGTCCGTTGTCGCCGCGGAACTTAACCTGGCTGAGCAGCTTGCGGGCATAGGGTGTATCCAGGTTGAAAACCCGCTCCGGGACGGCCAACTGCAAGGACTGGTCAAGCTCAGTTTTTACTTCTTCGGTTACTGGCAATTCGCTCAACCAGTGATTCAGGTCCAGACGGCGGGAGTTCATCGCCTGTTGGATGCCATCGTCCAGGGCTTCGTTTTCCTCGGGGGTCAGGCGCTCGCGCAGGCGGTTCTGGGTGCTTAACAGGCTTTTGGACAGCCGCTCGGTGTATTTGCGGGCATCGAAGGTTTCCTCGGCGTCGAGGAAGCTTTCGGTGAAGAAACGCGCCACGGTAGGGGTATCGGCGCGCGCCTGGCGGTCAACCAGGAGCATGTCGTATTCGGGGTGGCGCGGTTCGAGCGGCTGAACCATGGCGCATTTTTGCAGACGCTCATTGGTAAAGCCGGTGGTGATGCGCTCGAAGCTGATATAGGTGTTCCCGCGGCGGTCCTGGCGGATGACATGGCTGAAAATCTTCGCCGGGTCAACTTTGAGGATGGCAAGGAAGCGCGTGTATTTATAGGGTTCGGCCTGGAATAAACAGACAACCAGGTCGCCTGTGGTGACACGCGCATCGCGCTCCAACAACGGATAGAGGGCTTTCGCCAGGCGTTGCGAGCCATCCACCAGGTTCATCCTGGCGCGCAACAGCTCGCGGCAGATGCCTGAGGGTTGATCCGGATTCAGGTTGCGAAAACGAGCAGCCTTCGTCGTGGTGTCCTGCAAAGAAACCAGGAGGTGGTGAGAAAAGTATTCTTGCAGCTCCGGTTGGGCATCCAGGGGCACTGAGGCGCTGGAAAGCACCATTCCCTGGCCTTGGGGATCAAGGATATGGATGACCAATTCTTCAATTTTGATTTGGGTCGCATCACGCATGGGGGGCCTCCACGAGATGAGAGAGGGTGTTCATTTACATGGGATAAGAATATAATTAATCATAGTACATTCTGAAGGAGAAGGCAAGTGATGAACGTAACCAGTTTTGATTATATCGCACCAGGATCGCTGGCTGAGGCAGTTGAGCTGCTGGCTGATCCAGCAGGCGGAGCGCGAGTGCTGGCGGGCGGTACGGATCTGTTGGTGCAATTGCGCCATGGGTGGATCGGCGCCCGCCGGCTGGTTGATATTAAGGCGATTCCTGAAGCCAATGTCATTTCCTACAATCCAGTCCACGGATTGGTGCTTGGTGCCGCGGTAGCGTGCTACCGGCTGTGTAAAGCAGAAGTATTGATCAGGCATTTCCAGGGTTTGCTGGATGCGATTGGATTAATCGGTGGCGTGCAAATCCAGGGCAGAGCGACGCTGGGCGGAAACCTGTGTAACGCATCCCCGGCGGCTGATTCGATCCCCGCGTTGATCGTGCACCGGGCGAGTGCAATTTGCGTTGGACCGATTGGTTGGCGCACCATCCCGACCGAATCATTCTGTGTCACACCGGGAAAGACAGTGTTGGAGCAGGGCGAGTTGCTGGTGGCGATCCAGGTGCCAGCGCCTGAGCCTGGTTTTGGCGCAGCTTATCTGCGTTTTATTCCGCGAAACGAGATGGACATCGCCGTGGTGGGGGCTGCGGCTGCAGTGACCCTGGACGACAGCCGGACGAAGATCGTTGCGGCGCGAGTGGCGCTGGCTGCGGTGGCGCCTACGCCATTGTTGGTCGTCGAGGCCGGAGAATACCTGGTCGGGCGGGACGCGACTATAAAGACATTGATTGAAGCAAGCGAAATAGCCCGGAAAGCTGCCCGACCGATCACTGATCTGCGCGGCACGGCTGCTCAACGGAAGCACCTGGTAGGGGTATTGACCCGCCGGGTATTGGAAAAAGCCATCCAGAGAGCGAGGAGTTGACTATGCCAGAACACAGCCGATCCAAGAATGTGATCGTCCGCAGCCAAATTAACGGGCGGGAGGTGGAGTTTCTGTGCGAACCCCAGCAGAGTCTCCTGGAAGTGTTGCGCGAAACATTGGGTTTAACTGGCACCAAACAAGCCTGTAACGATGGCAACTGCGGTGCCTGTAATGTGATCTTCGAGGGTGTGCTGGTCAACGCCTGCCTGGTGTTGGCGGTGGAGGCGCACGGTAAAAAGGTGCTGACGATCGAAGGGATTGCCGGGAAAGACGGCCTGCATCCGCTGCAGGTTGCCTTTCTGGAAAATGCGGCATTGCAATGTGGGATTTGCACGCCTGGGTTTATTGTGGCAGCCAAGGCGTTATTGGACCAGAACCCGCACCCAAGTGAAAGGGAAGTACGCCAATGGTTGGCGGGGAACCTGTGCCGCTGCACGGGGTATGACAAGATCGTGCGGGCGGTGCTGGCTGCTGCGCGACAGATGGCGCCTGGAAAACCGAGGGTGAACGGCGATGCAGTGGTTGCTGCGGAGGTAGAATCATGAATCCAAACGATACCGCACCCCATATCCCAGGCGATCCGGGGAATGAGAGATCCTATACAGTGATCGGCAGCAGCCCGATCCGCGCCGATGGTGTCGATAAAGTCACCGGCAAGGCGCTGTATGGCAATGATATCCGACTGCCAGAGATGTTGTACGGGGCTGTGCTGCGCAGTTGCCATGCTCATGCACGCCTGGTGGCGATCGACGCACGCAAGGCGCTGGCTTTACCGGGCGTGACTGCAGTGATCACGGCGGTAGATTTGTATGATTACACTGGCAGCGACGAGCGAGCAAGAAACCTGCGCTATCAGAATGATAACATCCTGGCGCGTACTAAAGTACTCTATTACGGTCATGCGATAGCGGCGGTAGCTGCGACCACGCCCGAGCTGGCCCAACAGGCGATCCGACTGATCCAGGTGGAATACGAACTGCTGCCTCCGGTGCTGGATGTGCGCCAGGCGATGCAGGCAGATGCGCCGATTCTGCTGAATGACCTGCGTACAGCCGGGTTGACCGAAGACGAACCGCGACCGAGCAACATAGCCTTTCACCAGCGGATCGTCCAGGGCGACCTGGAACAAGGTTTCCGGCAAGCCGTTGTGATTGTCGAGCGGGAGTTTACCACCAGCCCGGTTCACCAGGGGTACCTGGAGCCACAGAACGCTACCGCGCTCTACAATCGGGATGGTCAGATCACGATCTGGTGCAGCACCCAGGGCGCGTTCGGTGTGCGTGACCAGGTGGCGGAGATAATCCATGTGCCTGTTTCGAAAATACGTGTGATCCCGATGGAGATTGGGGGTGGTTTCGGGGGGAAAAACAACGTCTACCTGGAGCCGCTGGCAGCGCTGCTCTCGTTGAAGAGTGGCTACCGTCCGGTGAAAATGATTATGGGCTATGACGAGGTGCTAGCTGCCACAGGTCCGGCATCAGGCTCATACATCCGGGTGCGGATGGGCGCTGACCGGGATGGGCGGATCACCGCCGCGGATGCGACGCTGATCTATGAATCGGGCGCCTATCCGGGGATGAATGCCATATCCGGCATGGTGGTGTTGTTCTCGCCCTATCGCATCCCGCATGTCCGTCTGGAAGGATACGATGTGGTGGTCAATAAACCGCGTGTCTCATCCTACCGGGCGCCGGGCGGGACGAATGCGGTCTTCGCTGCGGAAACTGTGGTGGATGAGCTAAGTGGGAAACTTGGTCTGGATCCGGTTGAGTTCCGCCTGATGAATGGCGTAAAAATTGGCGACAGGCGATCCTATGGTGGGACGTTTCCCGCGATTGGTCTGTTGGAAACTTTACATGCGGTGCAAGACCATCCGCACTACACTGCACCTCTGGTTGGGGAGTACTGTGGGCGGGGCGTCGCGGTTGCGTACTGGGGCAACTATGGCGGGAAATCGAGTGCAACTGCCAGCGTCAATGCGGATGGGAGCGTCAACCTGGTAACTGGATCGGTGGACCTGGGCGGCAGCCGGGTAGCGCTGGCGATGCAGTTAGCCGAAACGCTCGGGTTGCGTGTAGATAAAATCCAACCTCTGGTGGGCGACACTGCCACGATCGGTTACACCGAGGGGAGCTACGGAAGCCGGACGACATTTGCCACAGGTTGGGCAGTGTATGAGTTAGGTCAGAGTCTGATCCGCCAGATGACAGCGCGGGTCGCTCGCATCTGGGAGGTAACGCCGGAGCAGGTGACCTACGAGAAAGGTGTTTTTACGAGCGGTGAAAATAAACTATCCTTCCAGGAACTGGCTGGAAGATTAGACGAAACCGGTGGTGCAGTGGTCGCCAGCGCGGCAGTGCGCCCGGAAACAGAAGGTCCAGCGTTCGCAGTGCATATCGTGGACGTGGCGGTTGATCCTGAGACGGGCAAGGTGGATATTTTACGCTACACTGCGCTGCAGGATGTCGGCCGGGCGATCCACAGGGCCGCTGTGGAGGGACAAATCCAGGGTGGGGTGGCAATGGGAGTGGGTTGGGCGCTCAACGAGGCGTATTAT
>CAYGZL010000133.1:0-14142 GCA_964354345.1 uncultured Anaerolineaceae bacterium
GTCGGGGCGCCGGGATTTGAACCCGGGACCTCACGGTCCCGAACCGTGCGCTCTAGCCGGGCTGAGCCACGCCCCGTTTTCAACATCGGGTTATGAATTCGCGGGTAAGATTATAACCCGGCCCTCCACCTTTAGCAAGTGTATGTTATCTTAATCTGTTCTGAAGAAGATAGACGTGTAGTATAATTTCAAAACTCGCTTTAGAGTTTTATGTTTGGTTTTTACTAGAGTAGGAGTAAATCGTATGTCTGGTCATTCGCATTGGGCGACCATTCGGCGCAAGAAAGGCGCTGCCGACGCGAAGCGGGGACAGGTTTTCACTCGCCTGGCACGCGAAATTGTGATTGCCGCTCGGGAGGGAGGCGGCGATCCCTCAACCAATTATCAGTTGCAGTATGCTATTGACAAAGCACGCGGGTCAAATATGCCCAAAGATGGCATCGAACGAGCCATCAAACGGGGAACAGGCGAATCTAAAGATGGTAATGTGTATGAAGAGGTTACCTACGAAGGGTATGCCTTGCATGGCGTCGCCCTGATGATTTCTTGTGTAACCGATAATCGCAACCGGGCCGTGGCTGAAATTCGACATGTATTAAACAAGATGGGTGGGAGTATGGCAGAAGCCGGGTCAGTCGCCTGGCAATTTAAACGTACCGCCTATTTCTCCTTTCCGCTGGATGGACAAGATACCGATCGGATCTTCGAGCTCGCCGTTGAGGCGGGCGCGGATGATGTGATTTTCAATGATGACACGGCAGAGATAATCGCGCCGGTTGAGTCTTTCAAAGAAATCAGTGATGCTCTAAAGAAAGCTAATATCCGGCCGGAGGAAGCTGAGCTGAAGCTGGTGCCTAACAATGAGGTGGAGCTTAGCCAGGAACATACCATCCAGGTCTTCAAGTTAATCGAGGCTTTAGAGGAGTTGGATGATGTTCATAATGTTTACTCTACCTTGCACATCTCCGATGAGGTCTGGGCGCAATTAGAAGAAGCCTGATACAGGATGTTGGTTATTGGGATTGACCCGGGAACAGCCACAACTGGCTACGGTCTGGTTCGGGAAGAGCGCGACGGAAAACTGACAGTCGTTGATTATGGGGTTATCTTAACCACGGCGCAGCAGCCGATGGCGCAGCGATTGCTTGAATTACATCAGCAATTAACAAAAATTCTTCTTCTCCATCGTCCGGAAAGCAGCGCGGTGGAGAAGTTGTTTTTTCAACGAAATGTTACCAACGCAATAACCGTCGGTCAGGCGCGCGGTGTGATCATTTTAGCCCTGGCGCAGGCAGGCCTGGCAGTGTCTGAATACACACCCTTGGAAGTCAAGCAAGCTGTCGTCGGTTATGGTGGCGCTGAAAAAAATCAGGTGCAACAAATGGTCCGCGTTTTGCTTGGTTTAGCGGAAGTACCTCAGCCAGATGATGCTGCGGATGCGTTGGCGGTTGCGATTTGCCATTTGCACAGTGCGCGTACAAAGTCTATTTATGGCGCACAATTTTAACCGTGGAGTTGACATATGATCGCCAGCTTAAGTGGACGCGTCCAGGAAATTGAAGTGGACAGTGTGGTGGTGGATATTGGGGGCGTGGGAGTACAGGTATATGTCCCGGCGCCCTCCAGAGATCGTCTACGATCGGGTGAGAGTGTCTTTCTGTATACTCACCTGGTTGTCCGCCAGGATGCATTAACCCTCTTCGGTTTCGAAACCCGCGAAGAACGCGAATTCTTCAATCTCCTTCTGACAGTCAATGGGGTTGGTCCGAAATTAGCCCTGGCCACTTTATCTGTATTGACGCCAGATACCATCCGCCGGGCAGTATTCCATGAACAAGCAGAGATATTCAGCCGGGTACCAGGAGTAGGGAAAAAGACTGCTCAGAAAATCCTGCTTCAGTTGCAGGATCGCATTCCATCACCCGGCGGAGGCCCGATGCCGGTGTTTAGTGATGTAGATACAGAGGTCTTGGGAGCTCTGACGGGATTAGGTTATAGTGTCATCGAGGCCCAATCTGCGTTACAGTCCATTCCTCGAGATACGCCAGCCGATGTCGAGACCCGCCTGCGATTGGCGCTACAATATTTTTATTCATAAAAGAAAATTAAACAACCGGTCTAATCGTACCTATCAACTCTTAATTGCCGTTTGGCAATAACTGGACAAGATAGATGCTTTCTAGTATCATTTGAAAACTAAAAACCCGGAGGGGTATTTTGCATCATTCAATATATTGTTTCAAAGCGTAGACCTGGCCTGTTTGAATGTGTTTGCATGACTTAATAGTAGCGGAGGCATAATGTCCGATCTGATCAGTCAAATTGCAGCTGACCTGAAGAAACAAATTGACTCATTTAAACCCGAGGTAGAGGTGCGCGATGTTGGCGCGGTCATCGATGCGGGGGATGGGATTGCTCGGGTAAGCGGTCTATCTGATGTACACGCTCAGGAACTGGTGCAGTTTGCAAATGGCGTCTTGGGGATAGCATTCAACCTGGAACAGGACAAAGTGGGCGTGATCCTGATGGGCGAGTATGCCGAAATTGAGCAAGGTATGCAGGTTCGCTCAACCGGGCGGATTGCCTCTGTGCCAGTCGGCGATGGTCTGGTGGGACGGGTGGTCAATGCCCTTGGTCAGCCAATTGATGGGAAAGGTCCAATCAAGTTCGAGCGATTCCGACCGATCGAACGGATTGCTCCGGGGGTGGTTCAGCGTAAGGACGTGGATACCCCAGTTCAAACTGGTTTGAAGGCGATTGACTCGATGATCCCAATTGGTCGTGGTCAACGGGAGCTGATTATTGGCGATCGCCAGACGGGGAAAACTGCCATCGCCATCGATATGATCATCAATCAAAAAGGCAAGGATTTATTTTGCATTTACGTGGCCATCGGCCAGAAGAAGGCTGCCATTGCCCGCACTGTGGCTACCCTGGAGCGTCACGGGGCGATGGATTATACAATCGTCGTCGCTGCCGCGGCCGATGAACCCGCTGCGCTGCAATACATTGCCCCCTACGCTGGCTGTGCGATGGGTGAGGAATTTATGGAGACTGGGCGGGATGCGTTGGTCGTCTACGACGACTTATCCAAACACGCCTGGGCGTACCGCCAGGTCTCTTTATTATTACGCCGGCCACCGGGGCGTGAGGCGTATCCTGGTGATGTTTTTTATCTCCATTCTCGTTTGCTTGAACGAGCCGCACGCCTGGCTGATCAGTTCGTGATCACACCACTCACTAACCAGGATAAATTGGCGAATACCAGTGATAGTGTGAATCAGAAGGTGTATGGGGGACCCCTTGCTCGCCATGATGCTGAGCAAGCGTTAAACCTTCTGCCCGAGGCTGAAAAATATAAGATTGTTAAAGTTCTTGGTTCAGGCGGCTCGTTAACCGCGTTACCCATCATTGAGACTTTGCTCGGTGACGTCTCTGCTTACATCCCCACCAATGTCATCTCCATTACGGATGGTCAGATCTACCTGGAGAATAACCTCTTCTATGCCGGCATACGCCCGGCGGTTAATGTGGGTATATCGGTATCACGCGTGGGCGGCGACGCTTTGACACGCGCAATGCGGCAGGTGGCAGGGCGCTTGCGCCTGGATATGGCTGCCTTCCGCGAACTGGCAGCCTTTGCCCAATTCGGTTCTGATCTGGATAAATCTACACAAGCTCAGCTGAATCGCGGTCAACATATGCAAGAGGTGCTTAAACAGCCGCAATATGAGCCAATGTCCTTGGAGAATCAGGTCATTGTGCTTTTTGCCAGCACTCAAGGGTACGCAGATGACGTACTGTTGGAGCGGATGCGACCCTGGGAAGTTGCCTTGTTACGGTTTATGGAGACTTCGTATCCTGAAATTGGTCGAGAGATAGCCGAGAAGAAAGAGATTACCAGGGATACGCAAGAGAAATTGCGCGCTGCCCTGGATAACTTTATGCATACCTGGAGCTAGCATCCGATGCCTAACACGCGTGAAGTCCGCTTACGGATTCGCAGTATTAAGAATATTGCCCAGGTAACACGCGCCTTGCAGGCAGTGAGTGCCAGTAAAGTACGCAAAGCCCAGCAAGCAATGTTTAATACTCGCCCTTATGCGACGAAAGCCTGGCAGGTGTTATCCCACATTGCAGCCCAACCAGGTCGAGAATCTCTACACCCGTTATTGACCAGACGAGAAAAAATAAACCATGTCCTGGTGGTTTTGATCACCGGCGACCGGGGTTTGGCCGGGGCATATAACACAAATATTGTCCGCTATACGATCCAGCAGTTCGGGAAATTTGCGGTTCCAGTAAAATTTATCACGGTAGGTCGGAAAGGTCGTGATCTCATCCTCCGGCGCCGGCAACAAGTCCTGGCTGAATTTAGTAATTTACCGGCAGCGCCAACCTTTACAGATGTTTCTGCCATCGGGCAGATGGCAGTAGCTGAGTTTTTATCAGGCAACACCGATGAGGTCTACCTGATCTATACCGATTATATTAATATGGTGAGGCAGGTGCCCAGGATCAAGAAGCTCTTACCATTGGAAGTCGGTCGGGGAGAGGGGCGAGTAGAAACCTTTAATCAGACAGAACGGGGTACAGCCGCGGCGTATATATATGAACCAGGAGAGATCCAAATTCTGGATGAGATCGTACCTCGCTTTACTGCTTTACAGGTATATCAGGCGATTCTGGAATCTCTGGCAAGTGAACATGCTGCGCGCATGGTGGCGATGAAAAACGCCACCGATAGTGCCACCGCCCTGGCGGGCGCTTTACAGTTAGAATATAACAATGCCCGCCAACAGGCAATCACCAATGAAATGTTGGATATTGCTGGCGGTGTAGAGGCTCTTGGATAGGTCAGGAATAACGTGGACCAGGTTAAATTCCCCAGGAGATAACATGAGACGGTTTAACTGTTTGAGCAACACAGGAGACGAGAATGGTTGAGAAAGTAGCCAGTGGGCGAGTAGTTCAAATATTGGGTGGTGTTGTGGATGTCCAATTCCCAGCGGAGGATTTACCTGAAATTTATGAAGCCGTTGAGGTGCCGCGCGAGGGTGATTACCCATTGGTTCTGGAGGTTCAGAAGCACTTAGGTGAAGGCTGGGTGCGCGCGGTAGCAATGGACGCTACAGACGGTTTGCAGCGCGGCCGCCCAGCTTTCCGTACTGGTGCGCCGATCATGGTGCCTGTTGGTCCCGAAACGCTAGGTCGAGTGTTCAATATCCTGGGCCGGCCGGTTGATGGGAAAGGCACGGTCGAAGTTAAATTGGCTTATCCGATTCACCGCCCGGCTCCATCATTTGCTGAGCAATCGACCCGGGTAGAGGTATTTGAAACCGGTATAAAAGTGATTGACCTGATCGCTCCCTTCACCAAGGGAGGGAAGACC
This sequence comes from uncultured Anaerolineaceae bacterium, assembly GCA_964354345.1. GTDB lineage: Bacteria > Chloroflexota > Anaerolineae > Anaerolineales > UBA4823 > CAYGZL01. The sequence goes on from CAYGZL010000133.1 coordinate 5,393, forward strand.
GGCGTCTTTGGTGGAGCAGGTGTCGGGAAGACAATCATTATCCAGGAATTGATCCGTTCGATCGCCACGGTTCACCAGGGCACCTCAGTCTTTGCCGGCGTTGGGGAGCGTACGCGCGAAGGCACCCTGCTCTATCGCGAGATGCTTGAGTCGGGCGTGATGAAAGACATGGTAATGGTTTTCGGTCAAATGAACGAGCCCCCTGGGGTGCGTTTACGGGTCGGCTTGACCGCTCTGGCGATGGCGGAATATTTCCGTGACCAGGGCAAGGATGTGTTACTATTTATTGATAACATTTTTCGCTTCAGCATGTCGGGTTCAGAAGTATCCGCGCTGCTTGGTCGCATGCCCTCCGCGGTAGGTTACCAGCCGACCCTGGCGACCGAAATGGGCGAACTTCAAGAACGGATTACCTCCACCCGCACCGGTTCCATCACCTCCATGCAGGCAGTCTATGTGCCTGCCGATGATTATTCTGACCCGGCTCCCGTGGCAACATTCACCCACCTGGATGCCACTATTGCGCTGGAAAGGGCTATTTCTGAGAAAGGGATTTACCCGGCAGTTGATCCATTGGCCTCGACTTCCCGCATCCTCGACCCCCTGATCGTTGGAGAAGAACACTATAAAACGGCGCGTGATGTACAGCGCGTCCTGCAACGTTACAAAGATCTGCAGGATATCATTGCCATTCTGGGTGTCGATGAGTTAAGTGAAGATGATAAGCAATATGTCTCGCGCGCCCGTAAAATTGAACGGTTCTTCTCGCAGCCTTTCTACGTCGCTCAACGTTTCACCGGGCGCGAAGGGCGCTATGTATCCTTACGCGAGACGGTGCGTGGTTTTCGGGAAATACTGGATGGTCAGCACGACAACCTTCCTGAGCAGGCCTTTATGTTGGTTGGTACGATCGATGAAGCTGTTGAGCAGGCTGAACGCCTGGAGCGACGTTAAGATAGAGATTAACCCGGTGTTGTGTACACCCTACCGGGCGTTGAGAGAGTGAACTATGCCAATTTGGTGCGAAATCGTTTCTCAGGATCGGACAGTTTTTTCTGGTAATGTGGATATTGTGATTGCCCCGGGCGAGGCTGGGGAGATGGGAATTCTCCCCCATCACGCCCCTCTGCTGTCGACCCTGAAGTATGGTTTTCTGAAGGTCCGCTATCAAGGGCAAGAAGAGGTCTTCACCATTGCCGGTGGGTTGATTGAAGTACAGCCTACCATTGTCACTGTCCTGGCAGATGCTGCAGAGAATGTCCGTGAGATTGATGTAGCCCGTGCAGAGGCAGCCAAACGCAGGATGGAGGAAATCCTCAAGCAAGGATTACCCCCTGACACGGATTCTTACCTGGCGATGGAAGCTGCCCTCAAGCGCTCCAATTTGCGCCTCGAAGCTGTCCAAAAATATCGCCGTGTGCAATCGGGCGGTCAAATGCCGAGTTCAGAACGGATTGAATAAAGACTATGGCACTGTTTTCGAAAGACCTGGGAATTGATCTCGGCACGCTTTATACACGCGTGGTAGATGGGGGTCAAATCGTTTTGCAAGAGCCAACTGTAGCAGCGATTGTAGTTCAGGAACAAAAAATGGTCGCCTGGGGGCAAGAGGCCCAAAATATGCTTGGGCGCGTTCCCGACACTTTGGAAGTTAGCCGGCCGCTACTGAACGGGGTAATTGCAGATTATGAGGTGACCGAGTATCTACTGCAAGCGTTGTTGCAGCGTGTCAGCGGACCGCTGCGCATCTTTCGCCCGCGGGTGATGATTACAGTACCTTATGGCGTTACCAGTGTGGAGAGCCGGGCTGTACATGAGGCGGCTCTTGGCGCGGGCAGCCGCGAGGTCTTTCTCATCCAACAACCCCTGGCGGCGGCAATTGGTGTTGATTTGCCAATCAACACGCCTTCTGGAAACATGATCCTCTGCCTGGGTGGGGGAGCCTCTCAAGCGGCGGTCCTGGCGATGTATGGCATTGTGGCCGCAGAAACCCGACGTGGTGGCGGGATCGCCTTGGATGAGGCGATCGTGACCTATACCCGGAAGAAATATGGTGTAATTATTGGTCAACAGACAGCCGAACAGGTTAAAATCCGCATCGGCTCTGCGGTTCCCCAAGACGAAGAGCAAACGATGGAAATTCAGGGGCAGGATCAGGTGACGGGCCTACCGCGCCCGGTAACGCTGACTACGGGTGAAGTTGTCGAAGCGCTTCACGATTCCCTGGCAGATGTGATTGAAACCGCCCGACGGGTTCTAGAAAAGACGCCTCCCGAGCTGGTATCCGATATTATTGACCGAGGGGTGGCGATTACGGGTGGTGGAGGGCAGCTGCGTGGAATCGATAAATTATTAACCAAAGAATTAGGCGTGCCTGCTTACCGGGTGGATAATCCCACTACCTGTACAGCCGAGGGCGCCTGGCGAGCATTCGGAATTTATCCCCTCATCCGGCGCAGTTTACCACCGGTATAGAAAAACAGGGCGATTTCAGTCGCCCTGAGTTTTTTATTCCAGGTAATATGTCATACGCTGCAAATGGATGACCGGATCGGTGTATTGCACATAAACATTTTCGGGGACACTTAAACTGATTGGGGCGTAATTTAAAATTGCTTGAACCCCTGCGCTGATCAACTGGTCTGCGACGTGCTGCGCCTGAGTAGCAGGCGTGGCAATCATCCCTACTTTGATCCTTGCTGCACGGATGATCGACTCAAGAACCGAGCCATCCTGAACCGTGAAAGGACCCACCTGGATGCCGATTTTCATTGGATCGTTATCGAAGACCATTGTCACCCGAAAACCACGCTCCGCAAAACCCTGATAACGCGCCACGGCCGAGCCGATATCTCCGGCGCCTATGACTGCCATATCCCAGACGCGGTCTACGTGTAAAATCTGGCGCAACTTTTCTACCAGGTAAGTGATATCATAACCAGTGCCTTGTTTACCAAATTCGCCAAAGTAAGATAGATCTTTACGGATTTGAGTGGCAGAGATGCCCAGTTGTTTGCCCAATTCCCTGGAGGAGGTGACCAGGCCACCTTCTTGGGACATGTGTTGCAATGAACGTAAATAGATGGGTAAGCGTCCTACGACAATGTCGGGGATGGTCTTTTCGTTCATCGGTTTCTCCTTCTTTGTAAAACCAATTTACCATACAATAACTAATTCTGCCATATCCGACTCCAGCCGGTTGAGATGTCATGGGAGACAGGATGGTATAATCGTCTCAATATAGCACCTAGTTTCTTTTTGAGTTCATTATGTTTATTGATCAGGCAATTATTCAAGTTCGTTCGGGTAAAGGTGGAAATGGCGTTGTGCACTTCCGCCGGGAGAAGTTTGTGCCGCGCGGCGGTCCAGATGGCGGTGATGGTGGAAAAGGCGGAGATGTGATCCTGGAAGTCATTCCTACTTTGAACACACTCTTTGCCTTTCGCCATCGAACCCGTTACCAGGCGGAGGAAGGCGCCAATGGCGCACGGAACAATATGACTGGCCGGTCTGCCGCTGATCTGACAATCCAGGTACCGCCCGGTACGATGGTATATGACAATCTAACGGGTGAGCTGCTGGGTGACCTGGTAGAACCCGGACAGCGCCTGGTGTTGGCGCTGGGTGGAAGAGGCGGTCGGGGTAATGCCCGCTTCGCTAACTCCGTCAATCAGACGCCACGCATGGCTGAGAAAGGTGCGCCGGCTCAGGAACGCACGCTACGCCTGGAGCTCAAGTTGATTGCAGATGTGGGTATCGTCGGTGTGCCCAATGCTGGAAAGTCAACTCTGCTTGCGGCTGTCACGCATGCCCACCCCAAGATCGCCACGTACCCCTTCACTACAATCGAGCCGAACCTGGGCGTAGCAAACCTGGATGAGGAAACGGACCTGGTCCTGGCGGATATCCCTGGTCTGATCGAAGGCGCCCACCTGGGAGTAGGTTTAGGGCATGATTTCTTGCGCCACATCCAGCGCACGCGCGTTCTGATCCATCTCCTGGATGGCACAGCGCAGGATCCACTCCTGGATTATGCCCAGATCAACAGCGAGCTAGCCCTGTTTGACCCTGACCTGGCGCATAAGCCACAGATAGTGGCAATCAATAAGGTCGACTTGCCAGAGGTGCAGGCGCGTCTTCCGGCGCTCCTGGAGGGGCTGAATAAGCACACCAGCTTAAATGAGGATAACCGGTTATTTACCATCTCAGCGTTAGCACGCACCAATCTGCGACCATTGTTATACCGGGTGGCTCAATTACTGGATGAAGCACCACCCCTGGTTGAATCAGCCGAGGTGCCGGTCTACCGACCGGAAACTGATCCACGTGCTTTTACTATTTCAAAGGATCCCAAGGGATGGCGTGTCGCGGGCAAGGCGATTGAGCGAGCCGCCTCGATGACTTATTGGGATAACCAGGAATCAATCCGTCGCTTCCAACGCATCCTGGGAATCTTGGGCGTCGAGGGAGCGCTGCGTAAAGCTGGCGTCCGTAATGGTGATACGGTTTTCATTGGCGATTATGAGTTGGAGTGGGAAGACTGAACAAGCTCGGGATCTTTGGAGGGACTTTTGATCCGCCACACATCGGCCATCTGATCCTGGCACAGGAAGCTCTCGGTCAGATTCATCTGGACCGCCTTTTATGGGTGCTGACGCCATACCCACCGCATAAACGCGACCGCTGGATCACCCCGCTGAATGATCGTCTCAAGCTGGTGCTGGCTGCTCTTGCCGATGATCCAGCCTTCGAATTATCCCGTGTAGATATTGACCGTCCGGCGCCGCATTACGCGGTGGACACTGTACGATTGTTATCTGAACAATTCCCGGGCTGGGAATTGGTATACCTGATGGGGGGGGACTCGCTGCGTGATTTGCCGACCTGGCACTGTCCCGTTGAATTTGTGGCAGCCTGCGATACCCTGGGTGTGATGCGCCGGCCTGGCAGCCATGTGGACCTTACCGTTCTCGAAGCAGCCATTCCCGGTGTAAGCATTAAGGTTCATTACCTCGACGCGCCGTTGCTAGAAATTACTTCGTCTGATATTCGCCGCCGGGTCGCTGAAGGCAGACCTTACCGCTACTTTCTCCCTCCGCAAGTCTATCAATTGATCCAAGAACGCAACTTGTATAAACATTAAACATCAAAATACAGGTTCATCTCATAGGGGTGCGGTCGGTTGCGTACCTGATAATATTCGGCGTCTAATTTATAAGTAATCCACTGCTGGATCATCTCTTCCTCGAAGACATCACCAGCCAGCAAGAAAGCATGGTCGATGTGCAAGGCGCGTAATGCCTCCTCCAGGCTGTTCGGCAGGCGTTGGATAACTGCGCGTTGTGCTTCGGTCCAGGCGAAGATATTGGCATCGATCGGACCGTAACCAGCCTCGGTGGGATCGATCCGGTTATGGATACCATCCAACCCGGCCAGCAGTTGCGCAGCCAGAGCCAGGTAGACATTCCCAGTGGCGTCGGGAGGACGAAATTCAATCCGGGCTGTATCGGGTTGGTTGGCATATTTCGGGATGCGCACTGCGGCGCTCCGGTTGCCCAGGCTGAAAAAGGCATTCACTGGCGCTTCAAAACCTGGCACCAGTCGCCGGTAGGAATTTGTACTCGGATTGGTCAAAGCTAACAAGGCCGCGCCATGTTTGAGTAAGCCGCCAATATAATACAGGGCGGTCTGGCTCATACAACCATATCCTTTGGGATCGTAAAAAACATTATTGTTGTTTTTGAATAAGTGCTGATGGAAATGCATCCCGCTTCCAGCTTCGCCGTAGAGCGGTTTTGGCATGAAAGTGACTGTTTTTCCGTGAATATGGGCGGTCATTTTGGTGACATATTTCACCAGCATAGTCGCGTCCCCTGCTGCTACTAAGCGCATCATGGGCGTCTCAATCTCAGCTTGCCCTGGACCGCCAACTTCATGGTGGTGGTATTTGACTGGCACGCCCATTGCCTCCAGGTGCAACGACATCTCACTGCGAAGATTGAAGAGTTGATCCTTGGGTGGGATGGCATGGTAACCGCCATGCAGAGGGATATAGTGACCGTGACCACCTTTGGCACTGTTCCAGTCGGCTTCATGGGACTCCAGGCGATAGCTAGCCCGGTTCGCACTGCTTTCAAAAGCTACCTCGTCGAATATATAAAACTCAAACTCCGGTCCCCATAAGCTGTAATCGGCAATGCCAGTTCCACGCAGGTAGTCTTCGGCACGGATAGCGATATTACGCGGGTCGTTGGTGAATATTGCGTGGGTATCAGCTTCCAAAGTTGTGCAGATAAAGCTCAGGGTAGATGCCTCCCAGAAGGGATCTAAAAAACCGGTCGTCAGGTCAGGAATCAGCACCATGTCACCGGCTTTTACACTTTTTAAACCAACGGCAGATCCATCGAAACCTATGCCATCCTTCATGATGCTGGAGTCGAACTGGCTGGCGGGGACCGTCAGATGATGCCAGCCTCCCCACAAATCGCAAAATTTTAGATCGATAAATTGAACTTTCTGTTCCTGTACATAATCCTGGGCCTGCTCGAAGGTGTGAAACACTATATATCTCCTGGTTTTATCTTTGTTCGATAAATGCAAGACCCCTCAAGAGGCTGGCCTCAAACTCCGGTACGAAATCATGTCCGGTGCCTGGAACTTCCTCGACTTGACAGGGTATGCCTTTGTCGTTCAATAGTTTGCTGAAGGCGCGTAGATTATCCTGGGGGATCGTGGTGTCTTGTTGTCCCATAATCAGATAGCCGCGTAGAGGACGGGCTGCTCTCTCCCTAAGCAATTCGTCCCAATTCTCCAGTTTATCCATAAAAGGACCCCCAGGTCCGAATGCTATAAAACCCTGAGCAGGGATGGCGCCAGTCAAGGCCAGCCAGATCGCTACTTCACCGCCCATCGAATGCCCGGCCAGGACAGTCCGCCTGAGGTCAATCGCATATTGTTCAGTCAGGTTGGTGTAATGTTTATGGACCTCTTCTTCAGCGATCTGACGATCATTCCAGGAATAGGCACCCTTCCACATGGCCTGGGAAGATTGTGGTACGGCGACCAACCAGCCATGCAAAGCGGCTACTCGCCAGAAATTGACGGTCGCCTGGGCTGTGCTGGTATTGGAGTGAAGAGCGATCATCAAAGGACAGGGGGAGTGGATGGATTGGCACTGACCCTGGGCGCGTAAGGTGAGCAATGGGAAAAGCTGTTGCTGCTCTTTGGTTTGTAATTGCCGGTTAAGAGCGACAAGCTCTTCGAATTCAGGTCGACCTTGTAAGGGTTGAAAAGAGGGACTTTTACGCAGTAAAACTTCGGCGTACCAGAAACCCGTTTCCAGGATTTCGCGCAATAGACTGATTGCCAGGGTGAGGTTACCGGCGCGGGCAGCCATGGTTGTGCGCCAATAATTTAACAGACTACGGTCATCTGGAAAGCGATCATTATACAGGGTGGCGAGTTCCAGAGCTTCAGCATAAAGACCTTGTTGGTAAAGATCTTGTAACCTGTCCTGGAGTTCCTCAAAAGTGGCGAATAAAAAATGGTCGATGTTCATCAGTCAATCTGTCAATTTTTTAACATGGACCTCGTTTGTGTGGGTTGCTCCACAATCCAGGTAAACAAAGCAAAAATATTTATAAGTTTGGAACCATTGTATAAGAAGAGCACGTAAAAGTCAAACAGATGGTTTACCGGGGAAGCAATTCGATCTCTATGAACCAATCTGCTTGAAGCGGAGCTTCCAATAAAATCAGTGGAAAGGGCAAACGATGACCGGCTGGATAGTCAATGTTCGGATCTTCCGGCATGTCTAGCAATAAACGCGAGCTGGTGAATGATTGGAGGGAGAGCGCCAGGTCGCTGCGAATCTGCACGCGCAGGTCATTGGTGATCCATACGGACCAACCCTGGGTGTCCTGTTCGAACTGGAATAGAGTAGCCCAGCCTGGCGAGAACCGCATCCAGGGATCCAATAGTAGAGGTAACTGGAGAGAGACTGCTTGATCCGCTGGATAATTCCGTCCTTCGACACGCAAACCGGAGTTGAGTAAGGAGTAAACCAGGTGACCACCATCAGGATATACGAAATCCAGATAGCCGTCCCCTGCCTCCAGCCGGGCAGGCATCTCGGGGTTTATAAACGCGCCCGGAATAGATAGCGGGTCCGCTGATAAGCCGCGGCTCAGGTTCCACTCAGCCGGATCGCCCAATCCGCTGGTGAGTTGGGTTGAAGGACCGATTAGCTGGTGATCGCTACCATCCTGGGTGCGACCAAAGGCATAACGCAGCATACCACTGCGTTGGTCAATCAAAGCCAGGAAGTCAGGCGAAGATAACACACAGGTGGCAGGGACTGACGCCACCTTACCGGCTGTACACCCTGAAGCTTGTACAGGATTCATGGCCCAGGCGGTTGCGATATGAATTAAGTTGACTTCGTCAAGGAAATTGGAGCGCAACTCCGCCAGAGCATCTCTGGGCGCGGGTGGGGCAGGTTGGTAAAGCCCCCATAAGGTTAGCCAGGCGTCGCGTTGGAGTATGTTGGTGGCGGATTGGGAAAAGACTTCGAATTGATCCAGCCCTGGTTGCGTCGCGCGAGCCTGGGGATTGGGGGATGGCGCTGCTTCGGAAGGCGAGTAGGCCAGCAAATCCTGCAGGTTTAATAATCGTATCCAGGGATGGGTGTTCAGGTAATAAAAAGCGGCGCGCGCAATTTGAGGATTGCCCCAGGTGCTGTTGGGCAGGCT
>CAYGZL010000134.1:0-30926 GCA_964354345.1 uncultured Anaerolineaceae bacterium
TGCCCCGGAATTCACCTTGATGGATTTTAATGGACAGCCGGTCTCTCTGGCGGATTACCGCGGCCGCAAGAATATTCTGCTGGTCTTCAACCGGGGATTTGTCTGACCGTTTTGCCAACGGCATATGGCGCAGTTGCGTCAAAAAAATGAACAATATGTTACCAATGATACGGTAATCATTGTCGTTGGACCCGAAGGACCGGACGAATTCGCTCTGTACTGGAATTCCAACCAATTACCCTTTATCGGTTTACCCAATCCCACCCATTCAGTGCTGAAGTTGTTCGGTCAGGAAGTGAATTTATTCAAACTTGGGCGGATGCCGGCCCAGGTCATCATTGACAAGTCTGGAATTGCCCGTTATGTCCATTACGGAAAATCCATGTCCGATATCCCTGACAACCAGGAACTATTACAACTGATCGAATCTCTCAACCAGCAAACGAATCCCCAAGAATAATCAAGTACAATATCTCACGGTCACATCTCTCAATCGGAGGTACTTATGTCTTCACGTTCTGAACGCGCCCAGCGCCGTGCCGCCCGGGTGCGCAACCAGCGCATCGGCGTGATTGTTATCCTTGTCTTAGTCATCGCCAGTGGAGCCTTCCTGGCTTTCGGTGGGATTAATCGTATCAAAGGAGCTATTGGTATTCAGGAAGCCACCCCGATCGTCACCCCAAGTTTGGTAACTTATCCGTCTCCAGATCAGACGGCTATTGGTATTCAGGAATCCACCCCGATCGTCACCAGCTTACAGATTCAAGATGAAGTAGTCGGTAGCGGACAAGAAGCAATAACCGGCGACACAGTCAGTGTTCACTATACGGGTTGGTTGCTGGATGGTAAGAAATTCGATTCATCGCTGGATCGCGGCGAACCCTTCGAGTTCGTCCTCGGACAAGGAAATGTGATTCAGGGTTGGGATCAAGGAGTCGTTGGAATGAAAGTCGGAGGAAAACGCAAGCTGACCATTCCCGCCGATTTAGCTTATGGGGCGCAGGGTATCGGTAGTGTGATCCCTCCTGACTCCGCCCTGATTTTTGAAGTTGAGCTCTTAGCGATCAAGTAGATAAGAGAGGATCAACCAGACCGGTGTGGGTTCGCTGATCCCCGTTCATTTATCTTTTCGTCAACAGCGGTTCACCGCTTTTTTCGTATAAGACTCGTCCCAGTCGGGCTATCCCCGCCTGGATCATCTCTGGACGGGCGTTTGAGAAGTTTAACCGCATCGTATTATGCCCACCACCATTCGGAAAGAACGGCGCTCCGGGAACGAAAGCCACCTTCTGCAAAATGGCGTCTTTCAGGACATCCGCGGCGTTGAGGTTCTCGGGTAATATGCCCCACAAGAACAGCCCGCCTTCCGGATGGGTCCATTCTACACCCGGCGGAAAATAGCCATCCATCGCCCCCAGCATCACATCACGCCGTTCCTTGTACACCTCTCGGATTTTGCGCACGTGTTGGTCCAAGAAACCGCCGTGCGCCACTTCGAAGGCGACCATCTGACCGAAAGAAGTGGTGTGCAAGTCAGCGCCTTGCTTGGCCTGCACTAACTTGCGAATAACTTCCGGGGGTGCGATTACCCAGGCCAGCCGCAGGCCTGGCGCCAGCGTTTTCGAGAAAGTGCTCAGGTAAATCACATTCCCGTGATAACCGGACTGGCAGTTACCCCGGTATTCATCGTCAAGGGCAACGATCGAGGGAATGTGTTCTCCTTCATAACGAAGCTGTCCGTAGGGATCATCCTCGACAATCGGAACCCCATAACGATCGGCGATCTCAACCAGGCGCTGGCGGCGTTCCAACGGCAGGGTGACACCTGTCGGGTTCTGGAAATTCGGCAGCACGTAGATAAATTTTGGACCGCTACGCAGAGCCTCTTCTAAGGCATCAGTCACCATGCCATGCTCATCCATTGGCACGGTGACATATTCCGCCTGGTACGCGTTCCAGGCTTGCAATGCCCCCAGATAAGTAGGCGACTCGACCAGGATGCGATCGCCCGGGTTAATTAAAATCTTCCCGAGCAAATCCAGGGCCTGCTGAGAGCCTGAGGTAATCATGATATTGTCCGGGTTGACTTCGATGCGATAGCGGGACGCATGGCGGGCGATCATCTCGCGCAACGGAAGATAACCCTCGGTTGGACCGTACTGCAATGCCTGGGTCCCCTGTTGTCGTAATACTCGATCACAGGCTTCACGAAACTCGTCAATTGGGAAAACTTCCGGCGCAGGCATCCCGCCGGCGAAGGAGATCAGATCAGGCTGCTCAGTCAGCTTTAACAACTCACGGATCGCCGAGCTGCCCATGCGCTGGGTTCGCTGTGCATAGCGATGATCCCAAGGGGTTTGCATTGTACTCTCCTGACTTAACTATAATTTCGGAAACCGGCTAACCACAACTGCCGGAGTTGGCAGTACAGCTTTATCGCCGACGATTAACTGAGCCGGCGCTTTACCGGCTTTATCCGCGGCGCTCTGGTAGATCAACAAAGGTGTCTCCTCTTCTGCTGACTTCAGCTCGACGAATGCCTGACCTGTCAGGAAGCCATCGCGATCCACCGCGCAGGAAGTGACCCAACCGACCACCCGACCGCGTTTATCCAGCACTGGATCGCCGCTATGCGCCATGCGCACGCCCTTCTCAGTGAAGCGGAAGCGCACCACGACTCCTTTGCGATCCTTGTCACGCGCCAGGAAAGCCTCACGACCGATGAACCAGGGTTTATAAGTCTTGACATAGCTGCCAAAACCGGCCTCAGCCACACCCAAATTCCTGTCACCGCCCATTTCATGCCCATAGAGCGGCAAACCAGCCTCGGTGCGCAACGAGTCGCGCGCCCCCAAACCGATTGACTTAATCCCAAATGGTTCACCGACTTTAAGCAACGCTTCAAACAACGCCAAGGCCCTTTCCGGGTGGACGAAAAGCTCGAATGCCATCTTCTCACCGGTATAACCGGTGCGCGAGACAACCAGGTCGAATCCGCCAACGATTGCTTCGCACAGTTGGGTGCGCTTGAGAGCCAGGATACGCTTGCGTGTCGGGGTGTCCACGCCAAGCGCCAGGAGAATATCACGCGAGCGCGGCCCTTGCAGAGCCAGGTCGACACGCATGTCGGTGCCTGCCTGTGGGTCGCGCAGGTTGCGCAGGTGGACATTCCGGCCGTAGGCGCGCGCCCAAGGACGGTGGTTATCTACACACACGCGCCCATCTTTAACGGCGTTCAACCAGGTCCAGTCCTTATCGTCGTTGGAAGCATTCACGACCACCAGGAATCTATCCGCGCTGCGGTGGTAGATTAACAAATCATCAATCACATTGGCATCGGGATCGAGGAAATGAGTGTAACAGGATTCACCTACCCCAAGACCGCCGATATCATTGCCAACTACACTATCCAGGAAGATGGCAGCCTCCGAGCCCTCGACCTGGTAGACACCCATGTGGGCAACATCGAACAAACCGGCTGCCTGGCGCACTGCCAGATGTTCCTCAACGACCGATGTGTACCAGACTGGCATCTCCCACCCGGCGAAGGGAATGATCTTTGCATCGAGTTTCTTGTGCAGCTCATAAACCGGCGTACGGTGTAACGCTCCAGGATGCTCCTCCCAGGCGAATTTTGGCAGCGCCTCCCCGCTTCCGAGCTGGATACCAATAAAATATGGCTTTTGCAACCCGACCGACTCAGCTTCGAGGGTAATTGCGCTCATTGCCTGCCCCACACCCACACCGACCGGTCCGGGCAGCTTGCGCAGCGCATCATCATCAAAGGCCACATAGCCATCCGACAGGTCGCGCAACCAGGAGGCAGCTTTCCCAAACTGATCTTTCGGGACAGCCAGGCGGAAGGCTTGCACACCCAAACAGGTTAAACGACCAGGGATCGTTCCCAAAGGGGTGTACAGGCGGGTTGACTGGCTCTGACCAGGTCGCAAGGTTTCGACATCACTGGCCAGGGCAAAGTTAAGGAACTCCCTCACTCGTTCCCCGCGCAAATCGAACGCCGTCCACTCACCTACTCCTTGATCATCCAGATAGTAAAAGTGGGGGTACCCATGCCGGGCAGTCAGCTCATCGTACCCGGCTCGCTCGACCAGGTCGCGCACTTGTAGCTTGACTGTCTCCAAGACTTTGAAATCTACCTTGGCGCGGCGGGCTCCGCTTTTACGACCTTCCAGAGCGAAGGGGGTGGTTGCCTGGAGCAGATCGGCAATCCAATCACCGATCTGGCACATCTCAGGCTCTTTCAGACCACGTTGGGTAACCCAGGGCGTGCCCAGGCGCAGACCGTTGGGATCAGCGGCGGACTTATCGCCGGGAATCGTGTTGCGGTTGACCACAATGCCCGCAATATCCAGGATGCGCGCTGCCTGGTCGCCTGATAGGGTCGTGCCATCGGGACCGCTAATTGTCGAGCAATCCAGGTTGGTCAGGTGGGTGTTGGTGCCCCCATAGGGGATGCGCAGGCCGCGTGCCCTGAGTTGCTCGGTCAGAGCGATACAGTTACCCACGATTTGTTTTTGCAGGGCGCGGAATTGTTCCGTACGCGCCAGCTTGAAGGTCAAAGCGATCGCGGCGAAGACATTGACATGCGGTCCACCCTGCTCACCCGGGAAGACGGCGCGGTCAATCTTGTTGGCCAGGAGGGGGTCAGTGGTCAGGATGCAGGCGCCGCGCGGCCCACACAGCGACTTGTGCGTGGTGAAGGTGATCACATCGGCGTAGCCCACCGGCGAGGGGTAGACGCCACCAACCACCAGGCCGGCAATATGGGCGACATCAGCGAACAGGTAAGCGCCGGTGGCCCTGGAAATAGCGCTCAGGCGCGCCCAATCCACCACCCAGGGATAGGAGGAATAGCCAGCGATTATGAACTTAGGTTTATTTTGGCGCGCCAGCTCTTCCACCTGATCGTAATTGATTTGTTCGGTTTGCGGATCAACAGTGTAATGAATTACTTTGTATAATTTTCCCGAGCGGTTGACCGACGAGCCGTGCGTCAGGTGACCACCATGCAACAGGCTCAGGCCCATAATCGTATCGCCGGGCACAGCCAGCGCATGATAAACGGCGTTGTTGGCTGGCGCGCCTGAGAGGGGTTGCACATTGACGAAAATTTCATTCGCCGTGACTCCATTGGCCGCAAAAGCTTCTGCGCAGCGTCTACGAGCCAGAGCCTCAACGAGATCGGCGTATTCAGTCCCCTTGTAATAACGTGGATCCGAGTAACGCCGAAAACTAGACAGGCGCAACTCGTAATTCAGGATTTCGTCTTCGCGGAAGGCGCGGGTTTCTTCATCCGGATACCCTTCAGCGTAAATATTCTGGAACGCCGAAGCCATCGCCTGGCGCACCGCTAATGGCGCCTGGCTTTCACTGGGGATCAGGATCAGCTTGCGCGTCTGGCGTTCCACTTCCAACTGCGTCAGTTCGAACAACACAGGATCGAGGTCGGCGAGCGCGCCTCGAAAGAGATAATCTGTCATATTTTTCTCCTGAGTCGGGGTAGAGTAAATAAATATAAAACACCGTGACCGTTGCATGTCTGCGCGAACGGCCCATTCAGGCAAGAAGTATAGAGTTTTGCGAATGACAAACGCAAATCCTCCACCTCAATCCTCATTGTAGCCTGTGCGGTGAAGAAGGTCAAGTAATGAATGTCACCCGATTTCTAAATTTTGTCAGAGTCAATCCCCTCTCCCGCGCACACTAGCTCCGCCGCGTTCAGATCCCATGCGCTCGAATACACCGCCAGCCGTTTCAGATAATCGCGTTCCGGCTCGGTGAGTAAATCCCGACTCCAATTAATCGCGGCATCCAGCCCATCACTTGGTTTCGGCACTCCCTTTGAGGGTAGAATCCTCGCTACTGGCGAGCTGTGCAAGTCGACTCACTGCGTCCTCAAGCGGCTTGAGGGATACATCTTCCCCTGAATAGCGCTCGTAATAACCGAACGGATTGTCAAGATCCCTGATTAACATCAGGAGAAAAATCATCAGATACGAGATAACTCCTACGAAGAACAATGACTCGTAAAACGGATCAATCTTGGCCAATATGAGCCCGATGCAAAGAAGGATCGTGGTGATATCGGCGAGTAAATAGCCCGAGGAAATGAAGGATGTTTCTCGAATGGTATGAATACGGATGAGGGTGCGCCGGAGATTACCTTGCTCCTGCTTCAATCGAGCCACCAGTGTCGCTTGAGTCCATTGTTCCATCACAGCGAACTGAGGGGTTAACTCGTTCACGTGCTCAAGCAGTTTTGCCGTGGGGTGTTTCTTTCGGAACCAACTCAGAATGTCCTGACTCAACCTGGATAGAAGGACCAGACAGGAACCAATATTGGCTTCAGGTCTTGCCATTCTAATACCGCGCACTTCTTGAGCCAGATTCTCCAGGCATGCGCTCAACTCGCCTGGGAGACGCTCGCTCTCCTTGAAATCCGAAAGGACTCCATTCAGAAGAAACCCCATTAAGAAGACATTGGCAGCCACAATTCCCGAGAATAGTGGATTGATGGAGATAATCTCCCACCCGAGGAAATGAACGAGGAGTTTCACACCCACTACAACAGCCACGATGGCGCTTACTCGAAGCAGAAGACGGTGTCGGTTACTGATGGTCATTTTTCTCATCTACCCATCCTGTGAACCCATGGGCTTCATATGTCCAAAGATCACGATAATGGGAAACACATTTACCTTCTCATCGAAACTATAAAACCATTTAGATAAGGAATTAACCAAATAACCCACACCACGACACTGAACTTGTGAAAATTAACGATTGCTTTCTCGTCTTTCCGCGCTAAAACCAGCGTAGCCCAAGCTGCATGTATGAACATCAACACAATAGCAATTAAACCCGTCAACCCATGGATACTGATAAAACCTGCCTCAGACATCTCCATCATAATTCCTGTTCCGCTTGTATCACAGACAAAGCCTGCCCAGAAGAAAGCTAAGTGCCAACGTTCCAACCGGCCTGCCAGGCGCTCGCTCCATACGCCAATAGTATAAAACACCAGAGCCAGTGTAATCAATATTACGGATGACAACAATTGTATCGTCATTGGGTCACCTTGTGCTAATCACAGACTGACAAATGCTCAATGGAAGCCAGCCTGGTCACTGCTTTATCGAAAAGTAATACTTCAAGGAATCGCAAGCTAATTATAAAACTAAACAAGTTAGATCACCATTAGGATTCGTAAAGCAACCGGACGGGTCCCAGCAGGCCACTCGGTTCCTGGTGGGCAAAACGAGAGAGGTAGTCGCGTTGATTCTTAGCGAGTGTATTGGTCACCTCGACTACCAACCGGTTCTCACCATTCTGGATTAAATTACTGATATCCAATCGGTAGGGTGGGCAAATACGGACACCTGCCCGTTGTGTGTTCACCTATACTTCTGCTGTCTCGTACACCTCACCAAGATCCAGGATCACTGGTTGGTCTGCCAGGGTCCACTGGAAATTGGTTTCATAACGGAACGTGCCTGAGAAAGCCGGCAGAGCATCCGGCTGACTCAAGTCATTAAGATCGCTTAACTCTTTCCAGAGGCTGAACCTCGGATACTGCTCGGAATCCGCCATGGCAATCGACCATAAGCTGGAAATAATTTGTTCTTGATTTGTCTCTACACTGCCTATTTCAAACTGGTCCTGCACCTGGATATAAAGCTCTTCAACCGCCTCACCAGCCAGGATCAATCTCGATTCATACGGGCTGAGCCGCAAGGAAAAGCCCAGCCCATCCAGGTCGCCCCCACAGTTCTGCCGGGTGATTCGATTCTCGAATGCATCGTAGATCAGCGCTTTCCCACTGAACGGCAGGCGTACAGCAGAAAGATCGAGCTCGGGTATCTGGCACATAGCCAAGTTCCTCAACTACCTTCATAACACTCAGGCGGGTTTCCTCAGAAATAGAAACTCGACCATTGGTCAGACCATTAATGACAAAAGAAACCGTTGCCATTGAGACACCAGCGAGTCGAGCAACATCTGCTTGAGTTGGTCGGGGCATCGATCTTCTACCTGTGCTTATGGATGGATAGGACCAAAGACGAGTGGATATTTTTTAGGCAATTTGGATTATGTAATTTATACGTAAAAGCTTATACTTATAAATTGAAACAGATTATTATTTTAATGTCAATCTGATATCGTGGATTCGAATCCCGGAATCTCCTGGCAACGATTTGATCAATAAATTCGCTATGGATGTAATTTATGTGACGATTGAATAATTCGTCGGCTACCAGTCCGGCAACGTAAAACCAGTGATTCGGTATGACCTTGTTCACCCTCATAATGCACACCGGATAGCACTGCGCCATCGGTGATGCCGGTTGCTGCGACAAAAATTTCATCACCTGCAATTAAATCATCGCAAGTATATATTTTCATCATATCCAGACCCGCATCTACCACCTGGGTGCGTTCTTCATCGCTCTGCGGAGCCAGACGACATAACATCGCTCCACCCAATGATTTCACGGCGCAGGCGGTAATCAATCCTTCTGGTACACCGCCAATCCCCATCAGGATATCTGCGCGAGCATGGGTGATCGTCGCCAGGGCTCCAGCGACATCGCCATCGGAACGGAGTAAAATCCGTGCGCCGGCAGCCCGGATTTCCTGGATCAGGTCGCGGTGGCGTGGGCGGTCGAGCACGAAAACCACCAGGTCGCGTACCGGTTTCTTCTTCACACGAGCCACCAAAGCTAACGTCCAGGCAGCCGGAGCGCTCATGCATTCTGGCACCAGTGCGGCAGCGGCTTCATGGTCCACAATAATTTTCTCCATATAGTTCGCCGGGAACAGGGGTAACATGGTCCCGCGCGGTGCCGCACCGATCACACTGATCGCATCGCTATGCGACCTGGCCAGGATTCGGACGCCATCGATGGCGTCCAGGACAACATCCATGGCCTCTCCAACGCCAGTGCCAACCTTTTGACCGGTTGCTAAGGGATAGTCAGCGCCTGCCTTATATTCCTCACCAACCACAATAACGCCGTTAATATCCAGGGTGTTCATGGCTTTTCCCATGGCTGCGTGGGCGGCACGGTCGGCGCTTTCCGGGTCTCCAAAACCCATCCAGCGTCCGGCTGCCAATGCGGCGGCTTCGGTGACTCGCACCAGGTCGAGACCTAAATTACGTGAGAGGTGTTCTTCGAATGGCATCATCATTTCAAATCCGGTGCAGTTATTGAATCCATTGGTTTAATCCACCGCCTCCAGCAATCCGGCATTTTCCCAGGCCAACATGCCGCCTTGTAATGACTGCGCCGGGTAACCCTGACCACGCAGTGCATAGCAGGCGCGTGAGCTGCGCCGTCCACCCTGGCACACCAGGACAATCGGACGGTTACTCGGGAGTTCGAGCTTTTCGGTCAGCAACTTGTACAGTGGGATCAACTGGGCCTGAACGATATGACCTTGCTGGAATTCGCGCGGCTCGCGTACATCAATTACAAGAGGAGGCGTGCTGCTATGGAGCTGTTTCCATAGCTCGAGAGGAGAAATTTCATTTAACCCTCCAACAGGTATCTGGGTGTGAAGCGGGAGATGTTGGATGGGAACAATTTGCCTGGGGAGATTTTGGCATTCCAAGAAAACACGCACCTCGCATTCATAGACACAAATCGCCGGGTCAAGCACGCGATGATAGATGTAAGTGATGGCCTGATCTTCCGGCAAGAGATGATCCTGGCCAAGCTGGCGGGAAAAACCTGTGGCTTGCATGATCTGACAGACGGGTTCTTGTACTCGCATAAAAAAGAGATCTCCGCCGCGATCACGGCAATAACGCAAGATACTCTCCAGAATATGGATACCGCTGATATCACATTGGTTGACGCTCTCTATGCTCAACAGCAGAAAGCGTTGGTCGGGGTGCCTGACGAGATGATCATGAATAACCTTTTCAACGTTGCTGACTGCACCGAAGTACAGATCACCTAAGATTTTAAAAATAGCCAGTTGTGTACAAAACGGTTTATCAGCCTGATAAATGAGATGATTAAAATGATCATCAGGCAAGACACTTATGACACGTGGGACGCTGGTACGGACGATGTAAATTGCGAACGAGAATAAGATGCCAGTTAAAACTGCGAACTGGAGCGGGAGCAGCAAGGTTGCGACAAATGTCATCGTCATGATGAATACATCGCCCGGCGCGCCGTGTAAAATGCGGACAATCTCCTTGCGATCAATCATGCTATAGGCAATCACGAACAGCACACCCGCCAGAGCAGCGCGTGGCACGAAGGCGGTCAATGGACCTAATAACAACGCGGCAACCAGCACAAACCCGGCGGAGAACACGCTGGCCATTGGGGTCTGGGCGCCGGCAGCATGGTTCACGGCAGTACGGCTGAACGAACCAGAGCAGGCAAACCCCGAGAAGAAGCCAACCAAAATATTAGCCAGGCCTTGGCCGATGAATTCCTGGTTGCAGTCCAGCCTTTGGCCGGTCTGGCTGGCAACGGAACGGGCAATCGACATGGCTTCTACCAGCCCAATCGCCCCAATCGCCAGGGTTCCGCTGGAAAGCTGAACTATCAAATCTAGATCGATTTGTGAAAAATCAGTCAATGGGGGCAGACCAGCCGGAACGGCGCCGATGACAGTAAACCCATTTTTTTGCAGGTCGAAAATCCAAACGACGCTTGCCGCAAGGATCAGGGCGACCAGAGCTCCCGGCAGTTTTTGGTTGATTTTACGCACGACCACAATTAACGCGCCAACGACAACTCCCATCACCAGGCTTGGCCAATGGGTATAGGTGCCCTGACCGACCAGGTTTTGTAAGGTAGTGATCATGGACGGGGAATTAGGAATGGTTAACCGCAAAAGGTGGCTAATCTGGCTGACCCAGATCAGCACTCCGGCACCGGCAGTAAAGCCGATGATGACCGAGTCAGACACAAAGTTGACCAGCATACCCAGGCGAGCTATGCCCAGCAGCAGGCGAAAGACGCCGATCATCAAAGCAAGCAGGCTTGCCGCGGCGATAAATTTTGGCGAGCCAGCTGCGGCGATCGGCAAAAGCGTGGTCAGTACTAATAAGGCGGCGGTGTTGGTTGGCCCCGTATGCAGCTGGTTGGAGGACCCCCACAACGCGCCAAAGATGGCGGCGATGATGGCAGAATAGAGCCCGAGCTGCGGGGGTATCCCAGCAATCAGCGCGTAGGCAATCGCCTGAGGTAGCAAGACGACCGCCACCGTCAACCCGGCGACCAGATCAGGTTTCAGATTCTCCCGGCGATAATCGCGCAGAATGGGAACTGGTCGGATGAAGTAGAAAAGACTCGTCTTAATGCCTGTAACGAGACGGCTGGACATTTTACCTGAAGTTTATCCAATACCAGAATATTAAAACTCATTAAGTGGGAGGTCAAAAAACAATTATAACTGCAATGCTGATGCTTTTCAAATTGCTCTCGATTAACTAACAGCCAGCCCGATCTAACGATTACGGCTGTCTGGCTCGAGGGGACTGCCCTGTGCTACCAACTGCTTAACCAAGGTGAAGCTACTAGCCCGGGTGGACACACAACCCAGGTCGACCGCGACGGAGCATTTTTGGCCGTAGATTCGATCGATTTTCAGTTGAAGCCCACTGAACGGGTGGAACGCTGTTTCAATTACGAGTACGTCTGCACGTCGCTACAGGATACAGTCCAGGTGTGCGCTGACAGTAAGAATTCCATACCGGAAAGCGATGAGTAAAACAACTGCCGTCAAGAAACCTGGAATTGCGATCAGACTGCTCCGCAAATCTCTAAAGGTCCGCAGGTGTTGAATATCACCGCAACCTCCGCTACCATTTACTGGGAGACAAACGAATCTTCCGATAGTACGGTGAAGTATAGTTTACAGGCGGGCGTCTACGACTTGAAAGCTATCGACCAGCAACCCGTCCTGGTGCATCAAATTAACCTGAGCGGATTGAAACCGGCCAGCGTCTATCAATTTCACGCCCTCTTCAGCGATCCCTCCGGAAACCAGGCGACCAGTGCGCCGGCATATTTCAAGACACTGCCGCTGAAAGATCAAAAACCACCAGTAAATTATCCTCCCGCTATCCAACGCCGGGGAGGGGATTTTGTGGGTTACGATGTCAGTGTACCGGTCACCGATGACCAGGGCGTCACCCGTGTCGAACTTTACCTGGACCAAAAACTGGTTGGGGTGAACTATTCCGCCAATCCTGGCTCCAACAATTATCAGTTCACCCTCGCTCCTGGCGCGTTAGGATTATCTCATGCGGATTTCTTTAACTACCCGCACAACCTGGATATCAAATCCTTTAATATAGCTGGCGGTGCCACGATCCTGCACTCACCCTGGATCCCAACCGTCGAGTCGATGGATGGAGAGCTGCAAATCATCACCCCGCCGGCTGATTTCACGATTTATATACCTGGGGAATATACGGAGTGGGATGAAGAACTGCCCATCCAGGTATATGCGGTGGAAAATGCCGCCGAGTTGTGCCCTCCCCCCGGGATCGGCGGGGAATTGGAATGTGTGCACCGTACTCAGGCGGTGAACAAAGTCGAATTTTACATCAACAGCGTATTAATCCACACTTCGCTTTCGACCAATCCCTCCCAGGAGCTGCACGAGTACACCTGGGATGCCGGCGGTAAACCTGGGAGATTATCAGCTACTGGTCGTAGCTTACACAGATGACGGAGCGTATCTCTCGGCTACACGTACTTTACGATTCCGCCAGGGCGAAGCCCACGTGGAGGTTGAGCGCCGTGTTAGCCAGGTCAATACCTGGTTGGATGTCCAGCTCATCATCCGCAATACCGGAACTTTAGATGTAATTTTATACAACCTGCAAGATAATCTAACCGGTTTTCAAGTACTCCCGAAGACAACTGGTGATTATAGTGTTCAACCCAGCTACAACCACTGGCTCGATGACAGTCGGGTTTTTATCGATTTATATGAGCCTGGCTATTCAGCTTATGCGCTCCATCCGGATCACATTTTAACCATCGAATATCGCGTTGTGCCGGTGCTTAAAGAGCCGGTACACTGGCGAACGTACACTATTGGCGCTGAACCTATGACGCTAAGCACGCGTGTCGATTATGATGACACTATTTTGAGTTTTGTACGCCCGGCGGTGTTACCGATGCCGGATTGCTGATAACGGATGCAGTCGTCCAGGCGCAGGCTAACGCCAATTACCTGATCGTAACCAACCCTGAGAAGCTGTACGCCCATGACGCCTCCTCCGCTGACGTGGATTGGCTGTTGAACACCCTGTCGGAACTCGCAGTGGTGAAGCAGGGGATGCTGGGCTATCTGGAAGGTTATGGCAATGTGGGTGTAGTGGATGACCTGATCGAAAGCTGGGGCGCCAGCATGCAGGGCAGCGATGGTACGCCAGGCGGTTACCTGACCAACGGCTACCTGCTGCTGGTGGGTGAAAACGAGATTGTGCCGGCTGGTCGAATGACTCTCTCCCACTGGTATTTCGATTCACGCACGATCGAATTTACCGACGTTTATTACGCCGATACTGCTTCCAATATCATCGATCCAGAGCTCAGGGTCGGGCGGATTATCGGTAACACTGCCCGGGAGCTGATCCTACCCATCCATACCATCATCAATGTATATCGCCATTCAATTGGCTTCAGCTTTGATCGTTCCAACGCCCTGGTGATCAGCGGTTTCCCAGAAACCCGCGGCGGAGGCGCAGACAATATTGATTTTAGGGGTGAACGCTGGGATGTGGTTGACCAGGTAAGCAGCCAGGGCATACCCTCCACTCAAATGCACACCCCGGATTACAGCACCGTCGAGTAATCCGTACTCGAGTTTCTTGCGCACACACCTGGGATGGATTTCATCCACCTGGCGGGGCATGGCTCCTCCAGCACATTGGATGATTATTCTATCTACGACCTTGATCGTGTGGCGGATCCTTTTGGCGATGCCAATCCGATTGTCTATGGCTCTTCTTGCAATACAGGCCGGTACATGGATGGGATCAGCTTTGCTGAAAAATTCCTGCAAAAAGGCGTCGGGGTTTTCCTGGGATCCACAGCAGTCTCCAGTGGGATGGCCAATCGCGCCGCCGCCAATGCGATTTATCATCGTCTGGACCCTGGCCGGTCTTTCGGATCGGTATTGAATGAGGTCAAAACTGGCATCGGCGGTGACTACTATTATGGATTCAAGGCAGATGTCTGGACAGTTGAATACCACCTCTTCGGAGACCCTGAATATGGCGCTGATCTCAGCAGTTCCGCAGGCGAGGCGCAGACACCAGGTACTTCGGTTTATTTTTCTAACGGAAGAGGCTCGGTCCAGCAAACCGTACCGGCCTACCAGGTCACCCTCCAGGCAGACGGCACCCACTGGGTTGAGATCCCCGGGGGTGGGTGGGTAATGGCGCCGTTTATGCCAGTTGTGCCCGATTACGCACTCTTTACGGATATCTCAGCTCAATACATCGTCCAGGACGTGCGTCTGGTTCAGCGCGGAGGATTGACCACTGCCAGTGGCCTAAACCTGCCGCTGTATACCGATGCGCAAGCGAGTGACTCCAGCAGCATGACTGAGGCGTCCCAAGCCGCCAGTGAATGGTTTCCGGAGCTTGATTTCACCTGGAGCGTATCTCAAAATCCCGATAGCTCCTCACGCATGCGCATCCAGTTATACCCCTTTGTTTATAACTCGCTGACCCAGCAGGCGCGTTTCTACCAGGATTTCATATTCGAAATCACGACCATTCCTGCCAGTCCGCGCCTGGTTGACCTGACCCTCGACCAATGTGTTTACGAACCTGGTCAAAATGCCAGGATTGACCTGCAATTGAATAATCCCGGACGGGCGTTGGACGCTTTCCTGGAAGTGAAAATAATGCAGCCTGGCAGCGACCGACCTGTCGCCGGTCTACCTCTATACACGCTGAATGGGCTGGCAGGCAACGCCCTGGTCAGTCTCGACTGGAATTCGGGCAATTTACCGCCCGGAGATTATTTTATCCTGGCTGAGGTGCGCGACCTGGTGGGACATCTCTATGACACACGCCAGGAATCCTTTAAAATCGGGCAGCGCAGCGGTGATATCGAGGCCTATTCCGTTTCACCACTGGTGTTCAAGCCTGGGCAGCCGGTGCAGATCGCTTACAACTTCCGAAACACGGGCACCCAGGCGCTGGATGGCCGGGCGATGATCGAAGTGCAAGATTTAACCAGCGGGACTGAACTGCGTTATGAGCAGGAATTTACCAGTCTGCCGGCCAATCAGAGTCTGCCGGTGCAGTGGACCTAGCAGACCGGACCGGTTGACCGTGGGAAATTCCGCGTGAACGTCTATGTCGACTACTATCCTGAGACCACTCCGCCACAGCTTGTCGAGGTGCACTCGTTCGAGTGGTTGTACTTACCGTTGACTGTACGTTAATAAAATTCTGGTCTTCCCCGTACGGTTACCAGGAATCAATCCATGGCTGAGTTCGATATTCCATCTTTCCCGACCCGTGATTCCCATTGTCTGTCGAGTGCATATTGAACGACATAATAGAACCCCAACTCAGCGATGATGATGGTGATTTCGTTTGAGTGGTTGAAGGCTGTCCCATCACTCCCCGATGATTTTAACCAGTACCCTCTTTCTCCGCCCCCCATCGAACTCGCCGTAGAAAATCTGCTCCCATGGACCGAAATCCAGGCGTCCATTCGTGATCGCCACGACCACTTCACGCCCCATGACCTGGCGCTTCAGATGGGCATCGGCGTTGTCTTCCCCGCTTAAGTTGTGACGATAGCGGCTTGTAGGAGTGTGCGGCGCCAGTTCTTCCAGCCATGCCTCGTAATCCTGGTGCAATCCATATTCATCATCATTGATGAAAACCGAGGCGGTGATGTGCATGGCGTTAACCAGCACCAGACCTTCGCGTATTCCACTATCCCGCATGCATTCTTCCACCTGGGAAGTGATGTTGATGAACGCCCGCCGGGTAGGTACATTAAACCATAGTTCTTTGCGGTAGCTATTCATATTTATATTATTACTCCGTCATCATCTTTTTATCACATGATGGGCTTTATCCGGTGAAAGCTCAATTCCAGGGCGCTGGCAGAAAAACTCTTGAGGGTGCTGTTCGTCACCGTCAATGTGCCTGTGGTATAGACGTCGCCATCCAGATCCTTGGCGTGGTTGCCCGACAGTGTGCAGTTGATATTGCCATTGTGGCATCGGGTCTCGATGCCACCGCCGTTGTCCGGGTCGGATGTGTTGCCTGCCAGCGTACCGTTCAATACTGTCAGCGAGCCTGAGTGTAGATGCCGCCAGGTGGACAGTTTTGCTGGGGGCAGAAAGGATTGGATGAAAATGGTCACTTTGTATGGTTTCTCTCCTAAAGCATTGCTTCCAGCGTTACCCGCCGATCAGAAAAAGCCGGGTCTTGTTGCAGGGGCAGGCATTCATCTAAGGAACATTTTTGTTGGATTAATAACACTGCAAACGCCAGGCAGGTGAGTTCGCCGCACTGCTTGCAGTTGGTTTGTGGAAGTAAGGTATAGATATCCAGATGCCTCGGGGCACGCCGGGCTGTGGTGACGGCGGTTAATTCCGCGCGATGCTCCCAGGTGGCGTTGATGGCATCTTTGAGCGCATCCAGTGCTTCCAGTCCTGCACCCACTTCCTTGACCTGGGTGATGTACACTTTATCCGGGTAGATGGTGAGAAATCCAGGCTGGCGCCTGAAGGTGAGGGTCAGTGTTTCGGGATTATAGGCGATCACGCCTGGTAAGATTGCCAGATAGGGGATCACACCATCCAGTAAACGGTCCGGCTTGCCAATGACAATAATTTTGCCCGGCTCAGCCAGGCAGGGTAGAGTCCTGGTAAGCGAAATTGATCCCAAATAACTCATGGTTTGAAGATATTACCACTGATCTGGGTGATGCCCGCACCGGGCACCTCGATCATCACCTTTCAACCGCCTTCGAGCAAGTCACGCGCTTTCCCTTTGCAATGCGTCTTTAGAAAAGTTAATGCGCCATCCGCATCATCATCCATCAGAATCCGCATCAACTCGATAATGTCTTCATCTTCCAGAACCAGGTTGAGATCCTTTTTCATCTTCTCCTCTGATCGGGTTTATCAGCTCTTGCTGCAGAGTTTTATAAAGACGTTTCTGCAACCAAAATGCCACGTTGACCAGACCAATCATCACCGGCACCTCCACCAGCGGCCCAATCACGGCAGCGAAAGCCGCGCCCGAGCCGATGCCGAACACAGCCACCGCCACCGCAATTGCCAGCTCAAAGTTGTTGCTGGCTGCCGTGAACGACAGGGTGGCTGTCTGCCGGTAATTTGCACCAACCAGTTTTCCCATTCCAAAACTTACCAGGAACATCACCACGAAGTAGATCAGCAGCGGGATGGCAATGCGCACCACGTCCAAAGGAAGCTGCACGATAACTTCGCCTTTCAGGCTGAACATCACCACAATCGTGAAGAGCAGGGCGACCAGCGTCAACGGGCTGATTTTGGGAATGAACTGATTGTGATACCACTCTTTGCCCTTCAGACGGATCAGGATAAAGCGCGTCAGGAACCCGGCGATGAACGGGATGCCCAGGTAAATAAACACACTCTTGGCAATCTCGCCGATGGTGATTTGCACCACACTGCCCGACAAGCCAAACCAGGTGGGTAACACGGTGATGAAAACGTAGGCGTAAACGCTGTAAAACAGCACCTGAAAAATGCTGTTGAATGCCACCAACCCTGCAGCATATTCCGTGTCGCCATGCGCCAACTCATTCCAAACAATCACCATGGCGATGCAGCGCGCCAGACCGATCATTATCAGCCCGACCATGTACTCCGGATACCCGCGCAAGAAGATGATGGCCAGGACAAACATCAGGATCGGGCCAATCACCCAGTTTTGGATGAGTGACAATCCCAAAATTTTCCAGTTGCGAAAGACATCCCCCAACTCTTCGTAGTGCACTTTGGCGAGCGGCGGATACATCATTAAGATCAAACCGATGGCAATCGGGATGTTGGTTGTGCCAATCGAAACCTTTTCGTTGAAAGTCTTTATGGCTTCAGGAAATAAATAGCCGACACCTACCCCGACCGCCATAGCCAGGAAAATCCACAGGGTGAGGTAACGGTCTAGAAACGAAAGCTGGCGAACGACGCCCCCCGCTTGAACCACGGCATCAGCTTTGGTGGCAGCCATATTATGCAGCTTCCATCTCAGCATTGGCCAGCCAGGTGGTGACTTCGGCTTCGTTGGGAATTCGACCGGCACACACCAGTTTCTCATTCACAACCAGGCCAGGAGTGCTTAAAATGGGGTATTTTTTGATCTCGGGCCAATCGGTCACTTTGATGAATTCAGCCTGTATACCCAGCGTGGCGGCGGCTTTTCGGGCGACGCTCTCGACTTTCTTGCAGTTATCACATCCCGGACCAAGTACTTTTATGGTAAGCATATTTATTCTCCTATGGAATGATCTCTATTTTTGGTTCGATGATGATCTCGGATTTCACCGAGTTCACAACCAGGCTGTATTTCTGCGCGGATTGTAAGGCGCGGCGAGTGCGTGCTTCGACGATGGCTGGCTTTTCAGTTCCGGCTTCGATACTGATGACCGGCCAGAAGCGCAAATGAGTGAAGATCTCGGTGCGGTCCAGTTCGATCAACTTGGTGCCCTCGGCCCGGCAGTCGTAAGAAATCAACTTGAGTTTATAGCGCTCCGTAGCCCAGATGAACATCATCATGATGCAGGTGTTAGCTGCCGCCACAAAGGCGTCTTCGGGAGTCAATACTCCGGAGTGCCCTTGAGCGTCGGGCGGGGCAGAAAAATCCATCTCCGGCCCGTTACCCATGACGACGTGCCCCAGATGACCTCCTTTCCATGCCACAGTCGTGTGATAAGTCGCTGTTTGACTCATCGGGCAATCTCCTTGTTCCAATAAATTGTGTATTCACCCAGGATAACCTCCCGATAGGCTGGTTCAGCTTCGGCGGGGATTGGATTGTAGATTTTGATTATTTCCATCATTTCACAGATGGTCGCCTCGCTGGGAGTTTTCCCTGCCTGACTGAACTGCTGAAATATGAGCGGCAGAGCCACCAGGGTTACTTCTTGCCCCGAGCGGCAGCCGATGATCACTTTTTGGATGGGGATACCTGAGCCACACGAACAGGTGGCCACCACTGTTTCCAAAGTGGCAACCACTGGTTCCAGAATTGCATCCCCAGGATTAACAACGATCGTCTCAGGTTCAATGATTGCACCCACCCGCCGATCCCAACGCTTCTCGAGCATCTCATCTACCAGGATCGCCATTTTTTCAGCGGTCAGCTCAACCAACTTAAGCCCGGCTGGGTTGAGGCGGCGCTTGCCTTGCGGTTGTGCGAGGTTATTTTCAACGATCAGGTCTCGCACCATCAGACTGGCAGCCGGTTTGCTGGAATACATTTCAGTGGCACGCGCAGCACAGCGCAGCTCACAGCCATCCACGGCAATCGTTGGATAGAAGCGGGCAAAAGCCCGGTCGCCTTCGCCTCCAGCCAGAAAGAGCGGCAGGCAAATGGTAACTGTATCGGCCGGGCGAAGCTGTTCGAGTACCTTGAGGGCCGCCAGGCGTGTAACTGTGCCTTCAGCCAGTTCTTCACCCGAACAAGCCACGATGCCCACTTTTTTCTTCGGCAGGTCAACCATGCTGATCTCCCTCGACCTGATTATTATCTCCGCTGCCTGTGGTGATCTGGCTGCATAAATTGTGGTCACAATTTATAGTGTCCACAATTCCAACAATCTCCTCCGCCAGGGCATGGGCTAATTGTTCTCCAGCCTCATTCAGCATAGATATTCCCTGGGGCTTGAACTGCTTATAGCGACGGTATACCTCCAATACGGCAAAATCCTGGGCGATCACGCCCCCACTTTCACGTACCATCTTGGTGGCACATGCCAGCTTGCAGCCGTCAATCGTGATGGTGGGATTGCCCGCCACCGCGGCGCGCGCGCCTTCATCTCCCAGGACAAGCTTAGAAAGTGCCACCAACTGTGTCTCTGCGGGTCGCAGGTCTTCGACGACATCGTAGGCGGCTGTGCGGCTGACTGTTCCGTAGGTTTTACCGATGCCACTGCACGGCACAATAACCACTCTGGTTTTTCGATTCGTTTCGGTCATTTCTTATTCACCTCCCGTTCGGCTTCCCCCTTCATCTGGGTAAAGTAAGCCTGGGGGTCCAGCAGCCTGGCCCGGTCGGTTTCCCAATCGGTTGCTTCGATGACTGCCAACCAGCCAGCCCCATAGGGATCCTGGTTGACGGCTTCGGGAGCCATTTCCATGGCAGGGTTGACTTCGACAACCTGACCGGCAGTTGGGGAGCCCAGGCTGATGTTGACCTTGATCGTTTCGATCAGCGCTACTTCCTCATCAAAAGCAAGCTGCGTACCGACTGGTTTGATCTCTGCAAACGCCACATCTCCGCTGCGCTGTTGTTGAAAATCAGAAAGGCCAATCCGGATGCGGTTTCCTTCTACCAGCGCCCAAACACCTGCGGGAGTGTAGAAGCGATCTGTAGCAACCTTGAAAGTAAATTTATCGACCGTGACTTCAATAAAATTGGGCATGGGTTTCTCTATTTTGAGAGGGTGATTTGCTTTATCGGCTGTAGGACTTCGCTGTCCTTTTGACAATGTGGGCACGGGCAGGAGGCTGGAGGTGTGGAGATGGAAGGAGAGACGGACTCGCCCAACATTTGCCGAACCACCTTTAGAACGGCGTAGATCTCAGGTTGAGTGATCCGATAGAAAATATTCCAACCGTCCCGGTGATCCTCCACCAGATTGGCTTCTCGCAAGACCATGAGATGTTGCGATATATAGGCCTGGCGATAGCCGAGTGTGGCCTCCAGGTGGCAGACGCATTGCTCCCCATCCTTCAAAGTATCCAGGATCGCCAGCCGCACCGGATGCATCAGTGCTTTGAATAATTTGGCTTGTGAATCGTATGCTGACATAGGTAAGTTCCTGCCAATCATATTCAATATGTTGAATAAGATTATAGACAACCCGGGAGGGATTGTCAAGAGGCAGGAACTTTGCCGAATGACGAGGGGTAAGGGATCGCTTGATTACTTTACCTCCACGGTCACCTTATAAGTCTTTTCGGGGGACGTGTCTTTCTCCCAGGGGTGTATGTAATCCAGATGCAGGATCGTCTGACCTTTGGTGGCAGCGTCGAACTTCAGAACGATCTTGCCGGGTGAGCTGAGATCGGTGCTGGCGGGAGTGACTTCGGTTTCGCCCATTTGCTTGAGTAGATCTGGATTTTGGAGGGCAGGCACCCAATTGAACCCGGTGGTGATATTGCCATTCAGCGTAACTACGAGGGTATCCCCGGATTTCAGCGTGATAGTTTTCCCTGCATCCTGATCAACGATTGTGACCGGTGTACTCGCGGCAGGTTGGCAGGCACTGAGTATTCCCGCCAGCAGGACAAGAAACATCAGGTTAAAAATTGTGGTTTTCATGGTTTATTATTTCCTTTATCTTTCTACTCTTTTTTTTATAAAAAACGAAGTCGTTCAGTGGAATAAGTTCCCAATGAACGACTCGACCAGCCGGGTGGTGGAAAACAACGCCAAATGGATCGTTAGTAGAGGCTTATAGGTTTATACTCAGCTTCAGGTGATCCAGCCAACCGGAACAGGCAGTCCCGATATGTCGCCCCCGCCGGTTGGTAGTACGGCGCATTCGAAAACATTCAAGTCAGCCTCTTATTAGAGGAATAGCTACGCGTTCTTCCTCGCCTGGAGATGCGCATACCCGTCCCCGATTCCTTCTTCCTCGATCGCCAGCCCTGCCTGAGCGAACCAGAGGCGCACCTGCGCCAGGGAGGGGTGGTAGTGGTAGACGGATCGGTCGAGCCTTTCGCCAAGGATCTCCTTCAGATCCAGCGCCTCCAGCGCCATAGCCTGTGCATAGACTTCGTCGAGCTCGTCGGTGACCTCGCCAAAAACAACCGGCAGCCCCATCGCTTTGGCCCGTTCATAGGCCTCACGACACTCGCCCAACTCCGCCGCATCAACCGTGACATAGAACATCCCCCCCGGCTTGAGCGCCTTTTGGAAGCGGGCCAGGATCCCAGGCCAATCTTCCGGGCAGATGTGCTCCATTGCGTCCATGCAGATCACCCCGTCAAATTCCTCCAGAAAATCCATCTCCTGCAAGCCTATCTTCATATAGCGCAGCCCAGGGAAGCGCTCCTGGGGGAAGACCTCCCGCGCCCGGACCAGCATGTTGCCGGACTGGTCAATGCCAAGCACACGATGGCCTGCTTCGAGCAGCCTCCCATCATAGCGCCCGGCTCCGCAGGCTGCATCGAGCAGGACGCTCTGCGCGCCTAACCGCCCGAGGAACTTCTCGATAAACTGCTGGTGCGCCGCATCGGGGTACAGCCCGAACTTTACCCAATAGGCGGGCGCGATATGGTCGTACAGCGCCTCGGATTGGGCGCGCATCTTTTTCAGCCATACAGCTCGTTCCAATGCTGTCACCTCACTGGAAACCTTGATCGAGGATAAGTATACTACCGGCAGAGCGGAAACCTCACCTCCCAGATGCCCAGGCTAATAGTGCAATCCTTTCGATGCCGTCTTTAATCAGGGAACCTATGATATAACTTGACATCAAATGGAACAACAAAAACAAATAGTGGGGCATCTCACCGCTCTTTTTACCATCTTCCTTTGGGGTATTACCTTTATTTCCACCAAGATGTTACTGGTTTCCTTTACACCGGTCGAGATCATGTTTTACCGGCTGATCCTGGCGATGCTGGCGTTGTTCGTCGTCTGTCCGCCGCGCCTGTCCTGGGGCAAGCTGGACTGCCATGCGCTGCGAGATGAGTGGAAAATCATGGCGGCTGGCCTGTGCGGTGTGACCTTATTTTTCCTGTACCAGAATATCGCCCTGTCGTACACCCTGGCAGCCAATGTCAGCGTGCTGATCTCGGTGGCGCCGCTGTTCACCGCGCTGGTCAGCCGCGCCATTCTGAACGAAAAGCTTAAAACCAACTTCTTCCTCGGTTTCACCCTGGCCATGGCAGGCATCATCTTGATCGCTTTTAACGGCAGCCTCGTATTAAAACTAAATCCCCTAGGCGACCTGCTCTCGATCCTGGCGGCGCTGGTATGGGCGTTCTACAGTGTGTTGATTAAGAAAATCAGTGCGCAGCAAAGCACGCTGCTCACGATAACGCGCAAGGTGTTTTCCTACGGGCTTCTATTCCTTCTGCCAGTTCTACCGCTGTTCGAGTTCCGCCTGGGGTTAGAACGCCTGGTCGTGCTGCCAAATTTGTTGAATCTGCTCTTCCTGGGCCTGGGGGCTTCGGCGGTATGTTATATCACCTGGAACTATGCGGTCCATCTTTTAGGGACGGTGAAGACCAGCGTGTATATTTACATGGTTCCGGTCATCACGATGATCGCATCGGCGCTGACGCTGCATGAGACCATCACGCTGGTATCCGGAATTGGGATCGCGCTGATCTTGACCGGGATGGCGCTGTCGGAGAGAGTAAAAACGGGCTAAAGTAATCACATTGCATCTGGATTCATCGGGTCTGAGGCGCAACCGTCACCAGATGATCTGTCGCCACTGCGGGATAAAGCGCTCTTTTGCCACCCGCTCCCCGGTGGGGAGATGGGTGTACAGCGGGATGCCGGTTCCCTGGGGATCGATGTCGACCACATTGGAGCCGCGCAGGGTCAGCCGGAAGGGCAAATCGCCGA
Organism: uncultured Anaerolineaceae bacterium; assembly: GCA_964354345.1. GTDB lineage: Bacteria > Chloroflexota > Anaerolineae > Anaerolineales > UBA4823 > CAYGZL01. Next base: position 23,837 of record CAYGZL010000134.1, read on the forward strand.
TCACGCGTGTCACCACCTCTTCGGTCATCGGAAACTGGATCTCAACCCGGTCGCCCGGGTTTAATTGATCGATGGTGATCCATCGCCCGGCGATGACCGGGTTGCGGGGCAGCCCGGAGACCGTGACCTGGAGCTGGGCTGGCTGGCACCAGGCCGGGATTCGCACCATGACGGTCGGGGCGTCCTTGATCTTCAGATCCACCTGGCCTTTGACCGGCAGATAGCTGTCGATATCCAGGAAAGGCGAAACCCGGTTCAACAGCAGGTTGACCTTGATGAGATGCCCTTCTTTGGTAAGGATCGAATCCCACACCTGGTAGAGCGTCCGCGCGCCGTTGGCCGTACAGCAATGCTGGATGCCCAGGTTAGCAAGCTTGAATCCCTGTTCGATGTTGATGATCTTCAAGCCATCGTTGGCTCGCACCCAGCCCAGGAAGGCGCCCAAGGAGCGCCTCAGGATGTCCCGGTTGTCCTGGTGGGGTTTCGAGACCGGGTTGGCGTTGTAGTAGCTCTCCGGAATGGCATCAAAATCATCCAGACGGCAGATTTGGGCTTCCGAAAAAACATTCCGCACCCAGCGGTCAATATCGTCCCAGTAGTCACCGATCCCCGCCCGGGTCAGGTTCAACGCCAGCCAGATCATATCGGCCACTTCGCAAATTTCCGCCGTCTTGCCAGTCCAATTGAGATAAGCCCAGAAGCGCTGGTCGGGGAAGAGCTCCGGGAAAAAGCCAATCAGCGGCTCACCCATCTGGCGCGCCCACCGAAAGCAGGCCTCCACGCGCTCCATCGTTTCCCGGTCATTGGCGGCCAGGGCATACTCCCAGACTGCCATCAAGGAATACAAGCCATGATGAAAATGGAAGAAGTCATAGCGGCCTGAAGGGTCGTTGAAAATGCGTTTCAAGCCCCAGCGAGCCAGGCCGCGCGCCAGCTCCAGGGCTGGCTCATACCCGCTGACCCGGTAAAATAAGCCAGAGCCGTGACCCAGAGCGCCAATCGAATATACTTTCGAGAAGACGGGATCATAATCTGCCAGGGAGCCTCCGGGAATGGGTGCGGCAGGCTCGTCCGCCTCAGCCGGCACAACCTGGTTTTTCCTGAACCTGCCCGTCCAGAAAAAACGGAAGTCTTCCTTCTGACGGGAGAGGGCTAATAACCGGTCGACCTTTTTCTTGCCCATCTCAATCCATTGGGGATTGGTATCCACCTGGGTCAGGGTGGAGAGCGCCAAAAGCATCCGCCCCTCGCCCCATATTTCTGCAAAGCCGCGTGCTTCTGTAAAATCCTTGAGCGTGCCCTCCGGGCAGTACGTCAAGCCATCCTCCCCCAGAAAGGAAAGCTGTGTTTTGAGCACCTCGGTATCCACGTGCAGGTTTTGAGCGCTGCCAGAGCCTAGCCGGCAGAAAACCAAAGCTTCGAGGAACTTGGGAGGGATATTGAGGTACGCGTCGGTAATATGGCTGGGATAGAGCACGGCAGGGCGTTGGGAAAAGTCGACCAGGAAACCCTGCGCCCATTTTTCTTCGGGATACCAGACCTGGGTCAGCGCATTAATCGCCAAAGCCATGCGGTCAGCTAAGTCCAGCGTATCCGGTGAAAAGGCTTTCGTTCTTTCACCTTGCAGACAGTTTTGGGTGGGATGGTAATTGAGCAAAGGGGATAATCCTCTAATTACTATAATAATCGATAAGACAATGCACTGGGAGGGGCTGACAACGGATTATGGGAACGGATTGAACAGAAAACTGTCATTGCGTGACTTCATTGCGTGATTGACATAAATCTCTTCTGGTAATACACTTTACTATCAGTATTTTGTACGCAGGAGCAAATCGATGAGTATTATCGAAGTCACAAATCTGACCAAGTATTACGGAAAATCACGCGGCATCGTGGATGTCTCGTTCGAAGAGGAAGAAGGCGAGATTTTCGGCTTCATCGGACCGAACGGCGCCGGGAAATCCACCACCATCCGCTTGCTGTTGTCGCTGATCCATCCAACCAGCGGCAGCGCCAGGATTTTTGGCAAGGACGTGGTCACCCACGGCCCTGAAATCCGTCGCGACATCGGCTACCTGCCTTCAGAAGTCTATTACTACGAAGGCATGAAAGTCATTGACCTGCTCAAGTATTCCGCCAGCTTTTACAAACACGACTGCACCCAACGAATACACGATCTGTCCGAAATCATGGAGCTGGAGCTTAACCGCCGCATCAGCGACCTGTCCTACGGCAACAAGAAGAAGGTCGGCATCGTGCAGGGCTTGCTGCACAGCCCCAGGCTGCTCTTCCTGGATGAGCCGACTGCCGGCCTCGACCCACTCATGCAGCGCAAGTTCTTCAACCTGATTCGCGAGGAGAACGCCCGCGGCGTGACCGTTTTCTTCTCCTCCCACATTTTAGGTGAAGTCCAGCGCCTGTGCACCCGGGTGGGCATCATCCGCGAGGGCAGCATTGTGGAAATCTCCAACATCCACACCCTGCAGCAGAACAACTACAAAAAGGTGCGCGTGACAGCGGAAGGGTTGAACCCGGCTGCCTTTGACCTGCCGGGAGTGACTAATTTGCAGACGGAAAACCACACGGTGCATTTCTTCTTCAAAGGCGATGTCAACGCGGTGCTACAAAAAATCAGCGCCTTCCAGGTGACCGATGTGACCATCGAGGAGCCGACGCTGGAAGAGATCTTCATGCACTACTACGAATAGGCACACACCATGAGAGCAAACATCTACAAACACGAGTTCCTCACCCGGCTGACGTCGGTGATCACCTGGTCGCTGGCCTTAACCTTCCTGGTGGTGTTCTATTTCTCAATTTTTCCGGTATTTGCCGACCAGGCCGCGCTGATGAACGAATTCCTGGCCAGATACCCAAAGGAATTACGGGCTGCCTTTGGCATGGATAAAATGGATCTGGCTTCTGTGCTGGGTTATTACAGTTTCATCTTCATGTTCGTCCAGCTTTGCCTGGCGATCCAGGCCAGCAACTACGGCTTTGGGCTGGTCTCGATTGAAGAGAGCGAACTGACAGCGGACTTCCTGCTGAGCAAACCGGTCAGCCGCACCCAGGTGCTGACCAGCAAGCTGCTGGCCGCGCTGACCAGCTTGCTACTCACAGCCCTGGTCGTGGCGGTGAGCAGCCTCGTAGCCATCGCGCTCTTCCGCGGCGGGCGCGAGTACGAACCTCGCACGCTGCTCCTGCTGCTGCTCAGCATCGTGATCTTCCAGCTCTTTTTCCTGAGCGTCGGGCTGGTTGTATCTCTGCTGGTCAGGCGCGTGCGCAGTGTGACGCCGTATGCCCTCGGCCTGGGCTTCGGGGCGTATGTGCTCAGCGCATTCAGCGGTGTGTTTGGCGAGGTTGCCCTGGAGCTGATCACGCCCTTTAAACACCTGGATGCAACCTACATCGTCAAGAACGGCGCATACGACACACCGCTGGTGCTGATTAATGTAGCGGTCAGCCTGGTTTCGCTGGTGGTAACCTATTGGTTGTACATCCGCCGCGACATTCCGGCGGTGACGTAAGGAGGCGCATTGTGAACATCTTTATTCGTGAGCTGAAAGCCAACCTCAAATCACTGGTAATCTGGAGCGTCATTATCGTGCTGCTGATCATGATGGCGGTGGCAAAATATTCCGCCTTTGCCAACGACCCCGAATCGCTGAAAATGCTGGAATCCCTGCCGGCGGCGCTGCTGGACGCCTTGAGCATGCGCTCCTTTGACATGACCACGTTGAGCGGTTTCTACGGCATCATGTTCATCTACTTTGGATTAATGGGTGCAATTGCAGCCGCGATGTGGGGCAGCGACATCATCTCCAAGGAAGAGCGTGATAAGACGGTCGAGTTTTCACTCGTTCTGCCGGTAAGTCGCAGCCGAGTGGTCACGGCCAAGGCGTTGGCTGCCCTGGTCAACTGCATCGCCTTCGTGCTGATCACCTGGGCGGTGTCGCTGGTGGCAGTGAGACCGTACAATCCCGACCAGGCTTTCCACAACTACCTGGCGCTCCAAATGGGGGCGATGCTCTTGATCGAATTGATCTTTCTTGCCATCGGGCTGCTGCTGGGCTGCGGCATGAAGCAGTACAAACTTTCAAGCTCAATTGCGGTTGCCATCATCCTGGCGACCTACTTCATTTCCATCATGTCCGTGATGCAGGCGAAACTGGATTTTCTCAAATACTTCACACCGTTTAAGTATTTCGACGCAGCCGATCTCTTCCGCAGCGGCAGGATGGACGGTACGTACCTACTTCTCACGGCGGCGATCATCGTCGTCTGCGTGGCGGTAGCATATTGGACTTACAACAAGCGCGATTTATACATATAGACTCTCTCGAAGAGAGCAGGTAAATTTTGATCACGGATTGGACGGATTTAAGAATGATGGGCTGATCAATAAGCCGCATCGAAGACTCTTTCCATGGAAGCTGCGATGTACGTGCGGCGGATGTTGTCTTCCAGTATATTCTTGATGCGCAGACGTTCCTGGGCGACTTGGAATTTAGGATTGAACACGACTGGTTTTCCCACGATGGCTTTGTACGTCTCGAGTACAGTGATGGGATAGAAAGCCAGGCACTGGCCACTCTCGGCAAAAAATAGCTCCCCTAGCCTGGTAAATCCCTTTTTGAATGGGGACATCTTGGTGACCGGGTCCACAGGTAAGGTGTTATCCTCAGGATAAACCAGGACGCACTTTCCCTGGTTCAGCAGGTCCGTGCTGATCTTCAATGCGCCCCGTAAATCCTCGTAGCTCTGGTAGGCCGGGATAGTTTCGAGGGAAGTCAGCAGCGGTACGGTGATTTTGGAGAGCAGCCGCGCAAAAGCCATGCTCAGGGGGGGTTTGAGTTTCAGCGTACGCTCGACAAAATCCTGGTTCAGATAGGCGGGTGCTTTCTCACGATCCAACATTTCGGCTCTAATCCAGAGATGCATACGCAGGGGAAGCGCACACACCGCGCTGATCGGCCCCCTTGGGCCGAGGTGATTGGCGATGAACACGGCTGGACCACATTGCGGCAGGTTCTCCCTCCCAATCAAATCCCCACCCCATAAACAGACATCCAGGAGCCCTACCAACATGCGGTAAGTGGCATCATTCATAATTGATGATTATCGATGATTCCATAATAATCCGAATCGTAGTCTATTAAATAATAGATCCGGAGCCGACCGATGGTGTGCGTTGCAGACCTTTGCATATTATATTATAACCAGTGCAATAAAGGTCGCTGACCTTCTTTCGGTTGCGCGGAACTCACTAATTAGGCAGACGAGGGTTTGGATTCACTTTTTCGGGTTGACCGTGAAAGACCTGGGTCAGCTCCCACGCTGGTCCGATCAGCCAGTATTTCCGAGCGGGATTGGAACCGGCCTCAGCCGGTCTGGCGGGATCAGCCTCACATGTCAGCCTGGGGCTCTGGGGCCCCCATCGGCGCGGATTCAGCTGCGGGAGAGTCCTGGAAGCGGGTGCCTGATCAGGCACACCGATTTAGTAAACATGGAAGCCGACGATCAGGAACAGCCCCCAGTAGTTGGTGGAGAAACTGGCTGATTCTGGTCATCTATTCGCTCGGTAATGAACTCTGAGGAAATTCGTTTCAATTGATATTTTCGCTTGATTCAGCTTGCCCCAGTGATATGGATAGAGTATACTCAAATCGTACCCTCGAGAAGGGATCTTCTGGAAATCAGTCCTCCCCAGCACATAGCAATCCTCCAACATGACCAAAGAGGAATAAATTCCATGCCAAAAATCCTGATCCTTGGCGGCGCTGGTTATACCGGCAGATTGATCGCTCGCTATCTGCTGGAGCAATCCGACGCCGAAGTAGTCATCGCCACTCGCCATATCGATCAGGCGCAAACACAGGCGGAGGCGTTGAACCAGGGCTTCCCAGGCCAGCGCGCCTCGGCGCGCTATGCGGACGCAGCCAGGCTCGACTCGCTGCAAGCAGCATTTCAAGGGCAAACACTCGTAGTGGTCGCCTCCCCCACCACCGCCGAGGCTGAAAACGTGATCCACGCCGCGCTCGAAGCCGGCGCCGACTATCTGGATGTGCAGCTCGGCGCCAGGAAATACGCCCTGCTGCAAGCGCACCGTGGTGAGATCGAACGGGCCGGACGGTGTTTCATCACCGAGGCCGGCTTCCATCCGGGTCTGCCAGCGGCATTGGTGCGCTATGCCGCCACTCAACTAGATACGATCGAGAGCGCTATCACCGCTGGTTACCTGAATATGGGCAAGGGTCTGCCGTACACCGAAGCGGTCGATGAGCTGGTCGAGTTATTCAAGGAATACCAGGGGCAAATCTTTAAGAACGGTCACTGGACCAAACCGAGTGCATTTGAACTGCGTAAAATCGACTTCGGCGGCGACATCGGTCACAAGCTGTGCTACGGGATGTTCTTCGAGGAGCTGCGCCCACTGCCAGAGCTGTACCCTTCGCTCAAAGAGGCCGGTTTTTTCATGTCGGAGATGCACTGGATGGTGGACTGGGTCATCATGCCCATTACCTGGATCTGGCTGAAGATCACGCCGCGGGCGGTGCGCCCGATCGGCAAGTTCCTCTGGTGGGGGATGGGCGCTTTTCACAAGCCGCCGTATCGGGTTGAGCTGCAGGTGCAGGCGACCGGATTCAAAGATGGGCAACCGGTCAAAGTCTGGGCCAGCGTCGCTCATCCGGATGGCTACGAGTTGACCGCCATCCCCGTTGTCGCCGCCCTGTTGCAGTACCTGGATGGCTCTGCCCGCAAGCCCGGTCTGTGGATGATGGGACACCTTGCTGAGCCGGTGCGTCTGATGAAAGATATGGAACGAATGGGCGTGAAGTGCATGACCAGGATGGAAGGAGCTTGAGAACCTGTTTTGGCATGAGTGCAAAGTGGTTATCTCTTCCCTATGTGTCCCCGGACTTCGAGATCCTCATCAACGATCCGACCTTCGAAATGGATCGCGCCTGGAATCTGTGGTTCAATATCAGGCTGACCGACGATCCTGAATCTTGGGACGGCGAGATCCGCTTCATCAACGCCATGCAGATCCGGATGGGCGAGCGAAGTAGCGACCACCGCCTGATCC
>CAYGZL010000135.1:0-16212 GCA_964354345.1 uncultured Anaerolineaceae bacterium
GTGACATAGAGTTGGATTATTTCTTCACCGCAACGGTCGCCAGTGTTCGTCACGGTCACTTCGACGGTCAGGATCCCATCCAGCGCGACGGTTGTGGGTGTTACGGTCAAGGCGCTATATTCGAAGGTCGTGTAGCTCAGACCGAAACCGAAGGGATAGAGCGGTTCTACCGGGCCGTCAATATATTTCGAAGTAAATTTCATCTCCGTCGGCGGGCGACCGGTGTGGGTGTGATTATAGTAGATTGGCTCCTGGCCTACCGAATAGGGGAAGGTGGCGACCAGTTTGGCGCTGGGGTTATAGTCTCCGAACAGGACATCGGCGACCGCCGGGCCTGCCTGGCTGCCTAGCTGCCAGGTCTCCAGGATGGCTGTGGCATGTTGCGCAATCCAGGGAATGGTTAATGGACGGCCGTTGACCAGCAGGACAACCAGCGGTTTGCCGGTATCTACCAGGGCTTTCAGCAGGGCTTCCTGGTTGCCGGGCAGTCCCAACTCCATGCGGCTGGAGGCTTCACCACTCATGGCAGCGCTTTCACCGACAACGGCAACAATGACATCCGCCTGGGCGGCAACCGTGCGAGCGGAGGTGAAGTCTTCAACGTGGGGAGCGGCAACCTGGCAGCCTTGCTCGAACACGATCTGAGTATCAGGCGAGACAGCGGCGCGAATACCCGCCAGGATCGTAACTACATCATCTTTTGAACCAGTGAAAGACCAGCTACCGAGCATTTCAAAGGGGGCATCCGCCAGAGGACCGATGACGGCAATTCGTTGCAGATCTTTCGGCAAGGGTAGCAATTTGGCGTCGTTTTTAAGCAGGACGATCGAACGGCGCGCCACGTTGCGGGCGAGCGCCAGGTGATCGGGGTGCAGCAGAGTACCCGTTTCACGGGCGGTTGTTGTGCGAAAAGGATTTTCAAACAGGCCGAGTAAGAATTTTAACCGCAGGACACGCCGGACGGCCAGATCTACAACAGTTTGCGGAAGGAGGCCCTCATGTACAAAACCGGCAGCATGCGTGAGATAGGATTCGGTGACCATATCCATGTCAACGCCAGCCAGTAAAGCTTTCAAACCGGCATCAGCGCTATCTTGCGCATAGCCATGATTGATCAACTCACCGATGGCATTATAGTCGCTGCAGACAAATCCATTAAAACCCAGCCTGTAGCGCAATACATCGGTTAAGGTGAATCGGTTGGCGCTGGCTGGTATGCCATTCAAATCGTTAAAGGAACTCATCAATGTCCCAACCCCGACGTTTACCGCGGCGGCGAAGGGGGGAAGGTATATTTCGAAAAGTGTTTGTAACGCCATTTCGACGGTGTTGTAATCGCGTCCCGCGGAAGCTGCGCCATAGGCGATGTAATGTTTGGCGCAGGCTATGAGGTGATCGGAATCGCGTAAATCCTCCCCCTGGAAGCCGAACACTCGCGCAGCAGCGAACAGGCTGCCCAGGAAGGGATCTTCGCCTGCGCCCTCAGCAATTCGTCCCCAGCGAGCATCCCGGGCGATGTCCACCATCGGAGCGAAGGTCCAATGGATGCCGGCCGCGGCTGCTTCATGGGCGGCAACCTCCGCCGATTGCCGCGCCAGATCCGGTTCCCATGAGCAGGCCTCCGCCAGCGGGATGGGGAAGATGGTACGGTAGCCGTGGATCACATCCAATCCAAAGATCAGTGGGATCCCCAGGCGTGTTTCTTCAACGGCGATCCTTTGGAGGCGATTCGTCTCTGCAGCGCCCATCACCCCTACCAGAGCACCGACCTGCCCGTTTCGGATTTTATCTTCCGGATAACGGGTGTGAAGATTTTTTAATAATTCGGGATCGGATAGGTCAACTTCTGGATTGACGGCAAAGTCGCCAATGATCGCAGGACCGGTTTGATTGAGCTGACCAACTTTTTCTTCAAGGGACATGCGCGCCAGGAGCTTATCGATGCGCGCTTCGATCTCGGGTACAAACAGCAGGGTTTGTCTATTCATTTTAAATCCTTATACAACACCCAATACAGCGCTTCGACCATCCGGCGGGTAAAGGTGCTGGATAATGGAGGAATGGATTAAACAGTTGAGAGATCCCATTCTTCATATATCTTTGGAACATCATTGATCAAGCGTTGGGTGTAAGTCTCTTTCGGATGCAGAATAACCTCGTCGGCAGATCCGCTTTCAACGAATTTTCCGCGCTCCATAATATATACACTGTCAGAAACATAATACGCCAGGCCAATATCATGGGTGATAAAAATAATTGTCATCCCGATTTCGTTACGCAATTGCATCAGCATATCCAGGATGGTGGCGCGTGAACAGGCATCGATCATCGAGGTAGGTTCATCCGCCAGCAGGATTTTGGGCTTCAGCAGGAAGATGCGGGCAATCATTAAGCGCTGCATCTGCCCTCCGGAAAGCTCAAAAGGATACTTGTTGGTTAATTCCTCGAACTTCAAGTTGACAAAGCTACACGCCTCTGCCATCAACTCTACTTTTTTCGCATGTGGAAGCTTTCGACCAACGCGCATGTGAATACAATCCATAAGCACTGAATCAATCTTATTAAAAATGTTATATGAAGAGAACGGATCCTGAAAGATCGCTTGAATATTTTTCCAGTATTCCTGTTTCTTCTTCTGAGTACTTAGATCGCGCTTTTTCCCCTGGAAGTAAACCTCCCCCTCCGTAGTACTGATCAATCCCAAAAGCATCTTCGCTAAAGTCGTCTTCCCGCTGCCCGATTCGCCCACGATCGAAACGACTTCGCCCTGGTAGAGATCGAGATCCACATGATCAACGGCGATAGTTTTCTGGCGGCCCAACCCAAATACCTTGGTAAGTCCTACCACCCTCAGGCATAATTTTTTTTCATCAGGCATTTTTATAAAACTCCCTTAGAGTTTCTTCCGAATGGATACAGCGGTAAGCGCGGCCACCGGCCAACTCGCGAAGATTGACCGAAGCTGACTTGCATCCTGGCCAGGCGTATTTGCAGCGTTCGGCAAACCGGCAGCCAGATGGTGGATTTTTAAGATTAGGCGGTACGCCAGGAATGGCAGTCAATTTTACATCGCGCAGACCTTTTTCAGGCACAATGATCGAGCCCATCAGTCCTTTGGAATATGGATGGAGTGGATCAAACACAGCTTCTTTTGCGTTACCCTGCTCAACGATCTGCCCTGCGTACATGACCATAATATCATTGGTCACGTTGTAAAGCAACGGAAGCTCATGCGTGATGAAAATCAACGATTTGATGAAGCCATCTTCCATCAAACCCCGCAGCATCTTGATGACCATCTTCTGTGAAGTGACATCGAGCGCAGAGGAAGGCTCATCCGCAATCAGCACTTTTGGTAAAAGAATCACAGAAACCGCGATCACCGTACGCTGTTTCATGCCGCCTGAAAGTTCAACGGGGTATTTTTGCAGTACTTCCGCTGGAAGCCCCAACCTCTCAAAGCATTCTCTGGCAATCCCATAAATATCTTTCTTGGTTTTATATGGATCATGTGCTTGAATAACATCTTCAATAAAGTTGATAACCTTCTGGGTGGGGTTGAGCGCGTTCATCGCGGATTGGGGGATATAGGAAATCTCCGTCCCCAAGATCGATTTACGAATGTCATCAGGGTCCATCCCAGTAATATTATGCCCGTCGATGATAATCTCTCCGCTCGTATAGTGGAGCGGAGCGAAGTAATAACCCATCAAACTGAGCGCCAGTGTCGACTTCCCGCAGCCAGATTCTCCCGCAATTCCCAACGATTTCCCTTCTTCGACCTTCAGAGAAACGTGGTCAACCGCGTAAACATCTTCATAAAATCGGGTGATATATTTAGTAGTTAGATCCCTGACCTCTAACATTACTTTAGGTTTTTTTGTGGTCAGGTCCATGACCTCTACCATTTCTATTGACATTTCAACCACCTAGTCTCTCAATGCTGGATTGAATACCTGGTCGAGACCTGTATTCATCAAATTCATCGAGAACGAAATCAGAGCGATGGTTATGATCACGGGTAAATATGCCCACCATTTTCCCAGGATTTGTGCCTGGTAGATCATCGCCCAGTTCATCATCAGCCCCAAGGTCGGTACTTCTGTTGTTTTGGGTCCCAACCCAAGGATCGCCAATCCGGCCTCTGTCAGGATCCCCGAAGAAATTTGCAGAATCAGTGCCATAACGACATAAGAAGCGATGTAAGGCAGAATATCGGCAAAGATGATGTGAACGATTGAATGCCCGGATAGTTTTGATAAATTGACATGGTCGCGATTACGCAGTGAAACCACCTGCGCCCGCACTGCCCGGGAAGTCCACGGCCAGGAGGTTAACCCGATCACCGTTGCGATGGTAAAGGCACCGCGTTGTTCCTGCCCGATGCTGAATGAAATCAGGATTAACAACACAAAAGTGGGTATGACGGTAAAGAGATTTGTGATGAACATAATGACGTCATCCACCAGGCCGCCGACATAGCCCGCCAGCAATCCAAAGGTCAAACCGATCAAGGTTGCAATGATCCCAGCGACAAGACCAATCTGCAGCGACACGGCAGTGGCCCTAATCAGTTCCGTCAGCACATCCCTGCCGAAGTTATCGGTTCCAAGCGGCAACACCCGCACGTTCGCAACCTGGCTGACATTCACGTAATCGGATTGTTTGACAGAATCTACCACCTCCAAAGCGCCGGTGTCCGCATTATTTACTGCAATGATCGTCTCCTCTGTGGATAATAGTCCTTCGAGTGAGTCATTGAGCCGTATATAGTAATTTCGCCTGGCATTGGTCATCCCGGCAACGTTCACCTTGGGGTCATAATTATTCTTCCACTGATCCAGTAGTTTTGCGGTGTCCGCCAGATCGATCTCGTGTAAAGGAATCCCGTCTGCCACAAGCCAATCCCTCATGGCAAGGCGATCATCATTACTCAGCTTGCTGGCTATTCGTTTGGCAAGGGCATCATCCAGCATTAGTGTATGTGAAGGGGAACCGATGCTGTCATAAACACTCACATAGATCCCGGGTGGGAAGAAAGTACCCTGACCGATGATCGCTAGTGGAGCATCTCGTATGATCAACGGATAAATTATCACAATCAGCAGGATTGCCACAAAAATGGAAAAACCAACCACAAATTTACCAGAGTGAAATATTTGTTGAATAGTATGTTTCATAACAGCATCTTTCCTTAATCGGCCTGCGCGGCTTTAATGCGCGGGTCAATGATGCCGTAAAGGATTTCTATGATAAAGTTCGCGCTAAGCACCATTACCGTGATGATCAATGTGGCTGCCGAGATCAGCGGATAATCCTGCCCCATAACACCGTTTAGAAGTGTGTAACCAAGCCCCGGGTAACTAAAAATGATCTCCGCTACCAGCGCGCCGCCGACCATTGTACCGATCGATAATGCCAGACCGGTCACCTGCGGAAGCATGGCATTCCGAAATACATAGCTGATGATTTTGCGGTCTTTGATCCCCATGAAGCGGCTGTATTTCACATAATCCGCATTCAGTTCATAAATAGACATGGAGCGCATGCCGATCGCCTGACCGCCGATGGCGATCAACACGATCGACCAGAATGGCAATTGATAATGGACGATCACAGACCAGATAAATTCCCAGCTACGGTTGGGAATCATATCAAACCCATATCCGCCCGAGGTTGGGAACCATTTTAATTCGACCCCAAAAATGACCAACAAAATGACTGCCATGCCAAATTGCGGTAAATTACTCGTAAAAATACTGATGGGCATGATGACTTTATCAAACCCTTTTTTAAGATAAGCTGCCAATGCGCCAAGCGTGTTCCCGAGGATCCAGCCGACGATGATCGCCGGGAACTGTAAAGCCACCGTCCACCAGATGGCAGATCCGAGAACGTCTGCAACCGATCGGGGATATTGGCTGATCGAGGCCCCAAAACTGCCACTCGCTACATTTCTAACGTAGATGAAGAATTGCTCAAGCAAAGGTTTGTTGGTACCAAACAAGTCCGCATATTGCTGATAAATCGCTTGGACCCCGGTCGCATTGCTCATGCCTTGGGCAAGTCTTGACATGATGGCTGCCACAGGATCTCCCGGCATCAAGCGGGGCAGTATGAAATTCAATACGAATCCACAAACCAATGTGATTAAGAACCAGGCCAGCTTGTTGAGGAAATACTTTCGGTATCCTTTCAACGCAATACCTCCTCGATTGATGAAATCTTATTATACAGGCAGGTGCAACGCACAGACGGGTGATCGGGTTTCGGGCGGTATGTGTCCGCCTTTGCCCGTTATACCTGCGGAGTGCGTTGCACCTGAAAAACCTACATCCCTATGTAAGGAACAGCCATGTTCCAGTGTTGGTGGGACATGGCTGTTTTTAGAGATACCTGATTACGGGGTGACCAACGTAATGTTATAGAGACATGCGACACCCCAACCGTCAACACAGTCCATCGGCGGGACGGGCGGTTTGGTGCCATCATCCTGGTGAGGGTAGTTGGTCCAAACCGTCTCGTTCACAGCATGGAACGATTGAGGACGGTACATGAGGGTGAAGGAAGGAACGTCGGTCAGGTAGATCTTGACCAATTCCGTGTAGTATTCCTTCAGTTTGGCTTCATCGGTTTCACCGGGGATCAATTTGATCAGTTCATCGACGCGAGCATTGCTATATTGGCCCCAGTTGCCGTTCCAGTTGCTCGCCATACCAACCCATTCGGAGCTGAGTAAACCGCGGATACGGCCCCAAGGTTGGGTGGGGCCAGCGCCGGCACTCCACATCATGAAGATGTCATAGCCCTCGGGCAGAGGCGCATCCGATTTGGTGACGACGGTTTGATAGACGCCCCATTCAGGGAAGTTGGTCGTGATTTCAATGCCAATCTTCTTTCCGGCGGCAGCCACCACTTCAATTGCAGCCTGCCAATCGGACCAGCCATTGGGGCAGGTGGCTACATAGGAAAGCTTTTTTCCATTGTATTCACGCCAACCATCGCCATCGGTGTCTTTGACACCAGCATCATCGAGCAGTTTCTTGGCGCCTTCGATGTCGTTTCCAGCCCACTGCAGGTCCTTGACGGCAGCCTTGTCGTAGAGAGTCTGCTCACCAGCGGTTGGGTTCATGAGTGAGCGCGGAACCTGATCGAAGGTAGCCGATTGGTTGGTCATGGCGTTGGCAATAATGGTGGGATAATCCACTGCCATGGCAATGGCCTTACGAACCGCGACCTGGTCCAGGCCGTTGGATTTCAAGTTGTAGAAGGCGGTTGGGAGGCTGGCGCCGATGCCATAGGGAGCCTCGGGCAGGTAGGTGGAGATGGGCAGCCCGTAGTTGAGCCACAAAAGTTGAATATTGGAATTGAACTGCTGGCTGACATCCACTTCACCTTTTGCTAAAGCGACAGAACCGGCGGCATTATCCTTAAAGATTGTATGCGCCAGGTACTTCGGAGCCGGCAGCTTGCCCCACATGGAGGCATCCTTGCCCCAGTAGCTATCATCACGAATGAGCACAACCTTCTGATCGTCAGCGTAGAATTTGTGATAGGGGCCGGAGTAGACAACATCCTCCGCAAGATCAGCCAAAAACTTGGTGGCATCGCTGCCGACGCGATTTTCCAGTGCTTGGGTCCAGGCTTTCTGCATGATATAGTTGCTACTCACGAAAGCAGCGACTGACAGAGGATTGACAGTTTTACCTTCTGCATTCAGTTTGGCCTTGACCACAACTGTCTGGGCATCCTTCGCTTCGATGGTGTCGATGTAATCTTTATTGCCAGAGCCGACACCGGTATTGTACTTGATGTGGGTGGCCCAGGTATAAGCGGCATCCTCCGCGGTCACCGGGGTGCCATCGCTCCATTTTGCGGCAGCTTTGATCTTGTAGGTGATCTCGGTATGCGCATCGTTCCAGACATAATCACCATCAGCCAGCAGAGGATACTGCTTGCCGTCGAGCATGTCGTACACGTACGGAGTTTCGAACATGGTGACGCGTGCGCTGTCCCCCTGGACGATAGCCATCGCATTGTTGCAGTTGTTAGAGTATGGATTCCAACAACCAACCGCATTCCACTGTAGACCATTGAAGTACAGGGTTTCGTTGCGAGGCAGAGTAGCACCTGGTTTAACAGGTTCAACAGTCGGGGTCTGGATGACCACCTGGGTCTCTCTGACAATCTGGGTCTGGATGATTGTCGCAGGTGTGGGAGTCGCGCAGGCTCCGAGTAGCATACTCGCGGCTATGATGAGCGACATCAGAATACTTAAGCGTTTCATCTATATTCTCCTTTAGAATTATTTGGGTTATACGCGATTGGGTAAAATGATTTGGTTTCTTATCTCGTCGATCTTCCACCTCCTTCTTAGAACAAGGCGATTATTTTTCTTATTTGTTGTGAGCGCTCCTAAGACAACGAACACCGTTGCCTTTGAATGGGCGACCAATAATGACCACTGGGAAGTCAGAATTGACCAGGAGGTTGATCAATATTTCACCCATCTGTGCCTTATGCAGTAGGATTCCTTGCTCTTTACCAATAATATGACGCGACAAACCACGCACTCTTTGAGGATTGCCAGAAATCACCACGCGGTGGTCTTTAATTTCATGACCAATCATCTTATGGGTCGGGTTGCCGATTATCTATTTAATTACTGAAGGATTTGAAAACGCCAAACTGGAGATCATGATATCATCAAACCTCGATATTTACAACCCTCAAGGTAACGCATATTCGTATCAGCTTGTTTCTTGTTGAAAAAAGGTGTTTCTACCAGTGATTATCATTTATGGTTGTTCCTGGTGATCCCCACGCTGCCCTTCGTGATGGCTTGCTGGATGGAGATGGACCTTGCGTTGTTAAAGAAACCTTCAGGATCTTCATAATCCTGAAGGTTTCATCATACGGTAACGTATGGTGGATTAACTGGCGGGATTGAGGATCGTTTTACAGATCAATTCGTTGCTGGTTTGATCCTTCAGGCAGACACGGATATACCGCTTTAAAACCAAAGCAGTTGGCAGGACATAGACCCTGGTAATGGTAGTGTTCTTTTTTATGCGCAGGATGCCCAGCTTAATCCAGGGGCTGAGACTCTTGCCCGCATCTTTCAATTTCACCTGAAAAGAGTGGTTGTACTTGAAGCCGCCGAGATTGATGAAGATTCGTCCATCGCGGATCCAGGTGGTGAAGGTGTAGTTTTTTTCTAATGTGCTGATTGTAAGATTGGCCTCACTGGCAGCCTGGACCGGCTGGGGTAAGGCTGCCGCGGGCAACGTTGCCAGGACAAGCGCGGTAATCAAGGCCAGGTTTATCAGCATTCGCTTGCGAGTGGTAAGAAACTTTAACATGGTTGACTCCTTTCTGGCTGTATTATAGTCGAATTTTGGGTGGTTGAGCAATCCTTCAGACGATTACCAGGCGCGCATCCAGGGCGCAACAACCTTCATTCTCGTGAAACACACGCAGGGGATTGATATCCAACTCTTGTATAGCCGGGAAATCCACAAGAAGCTGGGAGATGCGAAGTAATGCATCCACCAGGGCGGGCAGATCCGAGCGTATCTGGCCGCGAGCACCTTTCAGGATGGCGACGCCCCGTAGTTCGTCAATCATTTTGATAGCTTCACTGCGGGTCAGCGGCGCGATGCGAATCACGACCTCCTCGAACACTTCGACGAAAATACCCCCCAGACCAACCAGGACGACCGGACCGAAATGCGGATCTTGCTTGCCTCCCAGGATCAACTCACGCCCTCCGGTGACCATCGGCTGCACCAATGCGCCGTCCACCTCGATGTTTGGATAAGCCTTATAAATACGCGCCAGCATATCTTCGTAGGCTGCGCCGACCGCATCCCGGTTGCGCAGGTTGAGCTGTACTCCACCCACGTCAGATTTGTGCGAGATCTCCTGGGCAATTACCTTGATTGCCACCGGGTAGCCCAGGCGGTCAGCAGCCTCCTCCACCTCGGTTACTGAATTAGCGATGACGCCCTGAGCGGTGGGAATGCCATAGGCATTAAGAATTTGCATTGCTTCGGTGAGCAGAGGATTGCGGCCCTCGCGGCGGGCTGTGGTAAGCAGGTTGTTCACAGCCTCCTGGTCCACATTGAAAATGGGGATTGTTTCATCCTTACGAATTTCCTGGCGGCGTTGGAAATGGGCATGACTCATTTCCATGGCCCGGATGGTTTCAACCACTGTAGTGAAAATTGGATATTTATAATCCTGACGCAACTGGTTAAGCTCATCTGCATTGGTTGAGGTATAAAAGGCGACCGGTTTACCATAGCGGTTGACCAGGTCGAGCATATGTTCCAACAGCTTGCGACTGGCCTGGCGTTCTGGTTCAGAGAAGGCGGTGAGTAGCAGGACGACACCATCGACATTTTCGAGCTGTAAAGTTTGCTCCAGGATTTGGGCGTACAGTTCCAGATCGAATAAATCACCCAGATCGAGTGGATTCGTCAGGTGAATAACCGAGGCACGGAAGTGCTTTTCGATCTCTCTCAAGAAGCTGTCGGGGAATTGCGCCAATTCGAAACCACATATCTCACTGGCATCCGCAGAAATGACGGCGTGTCCGCCAGAACGAGACAATATCGCCAGGCGTTTGCCGCGCATGGGCGGAAGTTTGAGGCATTTCAAGTTGTTGATCAGGCTGGTAGCGTCGTGCACTTGCACCAGACCAGCCTGCTTGAAGGCGGCTTCGGTCACTTTGTTATCGGATGAAAGTGAGGCGGTGTGTGATGCGGCGATGCGGCGTCCAAGCTGACCAATATTGGCCTTAAAGACCAGGATTGGTTTTGGGGAGCGCCGGGCGATCTCCATCAATCGGCGACCATCGCGTAAGCCTTCAATGTGCAGGAAGATCGAGCGCGTCCCGGGATCGGCAATCAGGTATTCCAACAGGTCTTCGGCATTGACATCCAGCATATTGCCGGCGGAGATAAACTTATTCAAACCGATGCCATCGTTCTCCATCAGGTTCACCACACTGAAGCCGACGCCCCCGCTTTGGGAGATAATCGAGACTTCGCCCGGATGGATGAAGTTCTTCAGGGACAGGAAGGGAACGGATAAGCCATTTTCCATGTTAATGACGCCGATACAATTGGGACCCAGAAACCGGATGCCATATTGAGCGGCGATGGATACAAGCTTATCTTCCAGTGCCCGACCATTTTCATCGAATTCACGAAAACCAGAGGTCTCGATAATTGCTGTAAGCACCCCTTTTTGACCGCATTCTTCAAGAATGCCAGGTACTGTGCGGGCAGGAGTTAAAATGACTGCCAGGTCAACCGGTCCGGGGGTTACGAGGATTGAGGGGTAGATGGTATGGCCATCTACTTCACCACCGGAGGGGCCAACGGCGATAATTTTCCCTTTATAACCAAATTCGACCAGGTTGGCGAGGATATTGCGCGCCAGGTTATCTGGTTTGGGCGAGACGCCAATGACGGCAACGGATTGGGGATAGAAAATTGTGTTCATGACCGGTTATAAATAGCGTACAACGTCGGTGAATGATTTCCGAGGACGGGCATCTGGAGCTTCGTCGGGGTAGCCAAATGAAACAGCAGCGATCAGAGCACCAGACTCACCCAACCATTGAGAAAAGTCAGCATAAGCGAACAAAACATCCCCGATCCATAGAGAACCTAAACCGAGATCGACGGCAGCCAGGAGCATGTTTTGGATCGCTGCGCCGATCGATTGGATGTCGACCAAATCCTGGAAGACATCGTCAACAGAATGGGGATCCAAGGGCGATTTCCCGAAAGGATTTATAATAAAGACTGTGACGGGAGCTTGTTCCATTACATCAGCCGTCCATTCAGCGCTTCCGTAGTCCCAGTCGTTTTGTTTGAAAAGGTCAATGGTGCTGCGGATCACTTTGACCATCTCGGCGCGTCGATCACCCTGGATGACTATGAACCTCCAGGGTTGCCGGTTTTTACCGGACGGAGCCTGGATGCCGGCTTGTAGTATGGTATTCAGAGTTTCTTCAGGTATCGTGATTCCTTTGAATTTGCGAATGCTGCGTCGTTGAGCGATCGCTGATAATGTATTCATTTATACCTCGGCTATTTTCCAAAAATCTAAGGCACCGTCATCCATACGGAGGGGTGAGACGGATGGGGATTGTTGATTTAGCAAGTGCTCGCGCTGGTAAAGCGGGGAAGGACCAGAGCGACCGTAAAAGACAGGCACCTCACGCTTGTCGAAATCGGAGAAAGCAGTGGTTACTTCATTGGCAAGGGGTTCCATGCGGATGACGGTATCGCCTTTCCAGGTAACCTGATAATGCCAGGCGCGGTAACCAGGGTTGCCGATTGCGACTTCTTCGGTATTGATGGGTAGAGGGTAGAAGACTTCGATTATGTCGCCTGACTGATGGTGACCCAGTTCCAGGTAGTTGCCAAATGAAGGGATGGGTGAAGGGATGCGATCTGGCTGGTAAGGAGGAGCAGGTAATCCAGGAATTGGTGGAACGTCATGCAACTGGATCCCATTGATATTCACCTGCATCTGAGAAGGCCGGGTGAACTCTGGGATACGCACGCGCACGTTACATTCCTGAGCCAAGGTGATGCTTAAGCGACCCTCGTAGGGTTGCAAACAGCGTATTTCAGCCTCGGGGAGCGATTTGTCCAGGTGCATATTGACGGAGAGAACGCCGTCCTCGAAACGAGCGGCGTTTTTCCACAGGATAAACAAAGCGTGGATGCCGGAGCCACCACAGCAATTTTGCAACAGCCGGGTTTTGTCGTGTAACTCTGGACCGCCCCAATGGGTGTTGAGTGACTCACACGCCGCCAGGAGATGGTTGGGCGAACTCCAGCCGGCCCAGGCGCCCAGGATGCGCGCGCCGATTGCGCGCCAGGTAAACTGGTCGGTATCGGGGAGGGGGTCGTCTGAGGTCAACCAGGCGACATCGATAACCTGGCTTTCAGCGAGCTGGTTGCGCGCCAGGCGCTCCATGTCGCCCCAGTATTCGGGGTGACCGTGGTTCGCCAGTGTCACTCCCAGACCGGCATAGTCCATCAGGGCGCAGGTTTCGCATGAGATGATCGGTGACTGGCGACCGACCACCTCGGGCAAAAATCCAAAGCGCGTTCCGGTAGTCTTAACATACCGGTAGAGTGCGTCAACCCGGCTGTACAAGATTGGATCATTGATTGTCAGGGCATAATCGGCGGCGCCTACCAGGGAACGCAGGTTGCCGTGCATGTGACCCCAGGCGCCGAAGGTGTTATCAGGAGTGAAGGTTGGACTATGGATAATGTATTTTTTAACCAGGATGCGGGCGGCTTCCAGGGCAGGCTCACTGTCAAGCAAACGGGCAACGATCATCAGGCTCTTGACCGCAAAACAACCCAGCCAATTTTCGGGATAGGTGTTCTGGCGCAACATCTGTAGCATGCCTTCCGCCATACGCAGAGTAACACGGCGTAAATTTTCATTATCATAATCGAGAGCAGCGGTCGCCAGGGCATACAGGGTCAGTGCAGCATCTCCCCAGTCAGCCACAGCTTGGGAATAGGTAGTCATGGGACGATGCAAGAGACCATCCAAGGGATCAATTAAGGCCAGAGATTTCCGCAGCCAGATACGCTCGGTGACTGCTTCACGACCGGTCATACGACGCGCCATGATCGCACCCTGGAGTTGACGGCTCATCACATCGCCGAAATCAGGCCAGTCGTGGGCGGCCTGGGTCGGTTCAGTCCAGAAGACATTGAAGTAGGGTTGCCCGTCGGCATCTACCAGGTTTTCGAGATAGTTGAGGCTGTTAAGCGCGAGGGTTTCGAAGGAGAAAGGGAGTGGGTTTTCCATAGGTTATTTATCCTGTTATTCAGCATTATAACCAACTCATTCATTAAGCGGTATGATAAGCTATGGATGAGTCTCAGAGAAATAGATGTAAAGACCACGGAGGACGTGGAGTGGAACTTAAGGATTGGGAAATTTCCCGCGAGGATGGTAAAGTCTGGCAGCCAGTTAAAGTTCCAGGATGTTGGGAGGAAGCTGGTTTTCCGAAGAATGATGCAGGGCCGTTCTGGTACCGGACACGCGTTTACATTCCCGAAGAGATTGCGGGCAGGCGCACCTGGCTGCGGTTTGGCGCGGTGAGTTATGCCTGCCGGGTGTTTGTTAATGGTAATAAGGTGGGCGAGCATCGCGGGATGTGGGATGCTTTTGAAGTCGAAATTACCCACTGGATTAGCGCCGGTAAGCCGGCCGAAATTAAAGTTGAGGTCGAAAAGCCAGCCAGTTTGATCAATGGACCGGATTCGCCTTCCATGCCCGGTCGTTATCCAACCCGAAAAACCTTGAGCGGTTTTCCACCGTATGTGTGGGGGCATTCCTGTGGGGGGATCTGGCAAGCAGTAGAGTTAATTTTTACCGGAGCGACAAGGATTCGTGAAATATGTGCGCGCGGTGATTCAGAAGGGAAGATCAGGGTAGAAGTTGAAACCGAAGGGGAGGGTTGGTTGCGCGTTGAAATCATAGATCCACACGGGGAGAAGGTGTGGGTTGGTGAAGGAGAAACTGAGGGTGGAAACGGGAGTTTCGAGGGGAGACTGCCTGAACCTGAGGCATGGTCGCTGGAGAATCCGGTGTTGTACGAGGTGCGCGCATCTCTTTACCACAAAGACGCTAAGAACGGTAAGAATGGTATTCGGAGGAACACGCCGGATAGTAGAAGGTGGGAGGGTGGGGAGGGGGAGGCTGATCATCAGGTGGTGAAGTTTGGATTGAAGACGGTGACTGTCCAGGGCAGCCAGATCCGTTTGAATGGTCGGCCGATCTATCCCCGATTGATCCTTTCCTGGGGATGGTACGCTGATCGCTTAAGGCCAGAGCCAGGTCAGGAGCGGGTACGGGCGGATTTGTTACGCTTGCGAGATCTGGGATACAACGGGGTTAAGCTGTGCTTGTGGGTGCCGCCTGAGTATTATTTTGAACTGGCAGATGAGTTGGGGATGCTGGTGTGGCTCGAATTGCCGATGTGGATACCGTTACCCGATGCTGACTTTCGATCACAAACGCTGGTAGAGTATCGCCGGTTGGTCAGGCAGGCGCGCCAGCACCCGTCTGTGGTGATCTATACTCTCGGCTGCGAGTTAAACTGGCAGGTAGATAGCGCTTTCCTGGAGGCGCTTTACACAGGAGTACGGCAACTGGTTCCCGAAGGGCAGGCATTGCTACGTGACAACTCCGGCTCGGGTGAAGCGTATGGCGGGTTGCTTCAAGAATTTGCAGACTTTTATGATAACCATTTCTATTGTGATTTACAGTTCCTCGGTCCGACGTTGGATGCTTTCACCCCGGGGTGGCGGGAGACCAGACCATGGCTGATGGGTGAGTTTGGTGATTACGACACGTTAAGGAATTTTCCGGCATTATTAAGAGGTGGAAAATCCGAGGCGCCTGGTGGTGTTACATCTGACGCCGGATCGTCTGGAAGTAATCCTTCCTGGTGGATGGACACGGATGATGATGTAAATCCGGTTGGGGCGCGTTGGGAAATGCGAGTTAATAAAAGTATGGAGAGATTAAAGCAGGTTGGTTTATGGCCGCGGGTAGAGGAATTACGCCTGGCATCGTACCGGCAGGGACTGTTGCACCGCAAGGTTACGCTGGAGACGGTGCGTGCACGACCGGACCTCTCGGGATATGTTGTCACTGGAGAAGTGGATACACCCGTGAGTACGCCTGGGATGTGGGACGACCTGGGGCAGGACAAATTTGCTCCTGAAGCATTCCGGGCGTTCAATCAAGATGCTGTCTTGCTGCTGGGTTGGGACCGGCGGAGAACCTGGCAAACGGGAGGCGATCGTCCTTTGATGTGGGATCGCTACAACTATCCCGCTGGATCAATCTACAGAGCGCACTTAATTTTGTCAAATTATAGCAGCCAGGTAGGCGCAATGGAGGTGGAATGGGACGCTCACCAGGCGGGAGAGGGTATAGAAACACAACCAATTGCGCATAGTCATTATATAACAAATTGTGCTATTCTGCAAGGAATATTGCAGGAAGTCTGTGTGATCGAATTTCAACTACCCGAAATAAATCATCCTCGCCGGATTGATCTACGGGTGAGGGCAAGGATGGGCGACATCCTGAGTGAGAATACCTGGTCGTTGTGGATTTATCCGACTGGATTTTGGGAAAGGGTGGCGC
>CAYGZL010000136.1:0-6157 GCA_964354345.1 uncultured Anaerolineaceae bacterium
GCCATCTGGATAGCGGTAGACCAGCGAGAGGTTCGCCAGGCGGGTCAGGATGGCTTCCATCGGTGCGCTCTCAGCGGGAGCGTCCGCCAACATGTGGGCCAGCCCGGACGGAAAGACCGGCAGGTTCGAGACGGCCAACTGCAGCAGGGCTTCGTCGTCGCCGCGCTGGCGGGCGATCTGCAGCAGCTCCTCCAACAGCACATTGCGCATCCCCAGCAGCACGGCTTGCTGCAGCTGGCCGGCGAAGGTTTCTGGTGGGCGCGCCGGATCGAGGTCAGCCTGCGCCAGAGTCTCTTGCAGCTTCTGGGTGACGTGGGGCAGGCGGCCCTGCGGGTCGGGACTGCGGTGCAGCAAAGCATCCAGGAATTCCAGGACGCGCGGGTGACCGCCGATCAGGCGCAGCGCCTGGGCAATATCGCCAGGCGGCTGCTGGCGCAGGGCGGGCAAGCGCTGCAGGAGCTTGCGTGTCTCCGCCGGGCTGAGCGGTGAAAGGGGGAGGTTGTATAAATATGCTTTGGTTCCCGGGAGCGGATAGCGCGAAGTGATCAGCAGGCGTCCCTTCCGGGCGTTATGAGCCAGCCAGCCAAGATACTGGCTGACATCGGGATCCAGAAAGGCCTCGCCTCCGAGCAGCAGGTTCTGCTCAAAATCATCCAGCACCAAAAGAACCGGCTGATCGGCCAGCGTCTGGCCCAGGAAATTAATGCGGATTGACTCGTCCAGGGAGGTATCCATCAAGAGGCGGGCGCGTTTTTGAATTTCGTCCCGGCCGGACTCGAGCAGCGCGGCGCCCACCTGCATGGCGATGGCATGCAGATCGAAACGACCCGCGCAGGCTGCCACACACCAGCCCTCTTCGGAGAGCTGCTGCATCACCCGCCCGGCCAGGGCGCTCTTGCCCAGGCCGCCTACACCCGTCAACTGCACGCCCGCCCATGGGCTGGTTGGCTGGCGCAGGATGCGTAATGTTTCACGCAGCTCCTTCCGTCGCCCGATCAGGTCGTCAATGCGCAGTTGGGGCACCGCGCCGGCTACCACATACACCGGTCGCTCGCGCAGCGCTTCTTTATCCAGGGAGAAGTCGACCAGGGGAGCTTCGCCGCCAGCTACAAACAATGTCGCTGTGGCGTATTCGGGCTGCGTCTCAACCAGGCTGGCGCCGTGCTGGATTGCCTGCTGGCGCGCCTGCTCAAGCTCCTTGCGGGCCTGTGCCAGGGCGCGGCTGGCCAGGGGCGTGTCCCGGCGCGCCAGGTGTTCGTAGAAAGCGCGCGCCAGTTGCGAGGCGTAGTAGTCGCTGACCGAAGTTTGCATGGCGATCACGCCAGGCACACCCGCTCGCAGCAACGCTTCGGATAGGCTGGCGGTTTGCTCCTGCTCCACGCCGCCGTGGCAGGCGCTCAGGAACACCAGAGGCAGGGGGCGACCGGTCGCCAGCAGCGGCTGGATCAGCTCCTGGGCGGTGGTGGGTACGGCGCGGCCGTCTTCGTTTTCCAGGATAAGCTGGTTACGGCTGCCGTGGCAGGAGATGTGCAGCACGTGATAGGCGTCTCTTTCCAGCGCGGCAGCGATGACCTGCGGGTGACCCACCTCGAGGATGCGCACCTGGACAGGTTCGCGCCTTTGAGCCGTCTCGATCGCGTCGAGGATGTTTTGCAGCTCGCGCTCATAGTCCAGCACTGTGCCGCCTGTCTGACCTTCGTCGGGCGCGCCGACGGCGATCAGCACCTTGAGTGGACCGGCCAGGGACGGCTGAGGCGCGGCGCGGAGCCCGGCTGGTCGGCGGAAGACAACCGCGGTGGGCAGCATGGCCAGCAAGCGATCGTCCGGCAGGCGCAGCGCCTCGAATGGCATACTGAGCAGGTTGTGGGTATCGGCATCGAAACAAACTTCGACCACAGCGCCCATCCCGCAGCCATCCACGAGGGCGGCCAGGGCCGCGCCCGACCCGGACGGCAGGCACAGCTCGCCCAGGGCGCGCCCTAACTCGACCAGTTCGGCCTCCAGGGAAGCGCGCTGCGCCTCGACGGGTCCACGGCGTGCGCCATTCAGGGAGCCGCGCAAGAAAACCTCGCGTGCCGCGCGCAAGCGGCGGGGGAGCTCTGGGTGGAGATCGCCAGTGTACACTGTCCCGCCCAACTCAACCCGCGCCTGCACGCCGGACTTTCCCACCTGCTGGAGTGTGATCAGCACCTGCTCGCCGGGCGCGGAAGCTTTTACTCGATCCTTCACTGAGCCAGCCGCTCCGGGACTGTGCCTGGTCAAGACCTGGATCAGTTGGGAGATGTGGTAAGGGAAATCTCTATTGGTGATCGGAACCGCATTGAGTTTTGGAATCCATCGCAGGGTCTCCGGCAGTTGATCTTCGGACGGCATGGGAGCTCCATCGATCAAGATTGGGATGACCAGGCGGTGATGCTTGAGCGCCAGCTCGAGCTCATGGCACACCGGATCTTTGGGATCCTGGAGGCGAGGCATCCCGTGAGAATCCGTGGCGGTGAGCCATTGTGAGCCGATGATTGCCAGGACGACCTCGCACTGACGAATGCGATTCTCGATGGTATTCATACAATCCTGACCGCCGTAAAGTGAATCGACATCCAGGAAGACGTGCTGCTCTCCGAATATCTCTGCCAGGTGGTCGCGGATGCGGCCGGCGATCGAGGCAGAGTCTGAACGACGATAGCTGATGAAAATGCACGCCATGGTTAAGATCCTCCTGCGGCTGGCGATCGTCTCCGTTCTATCCGGCAGCCAATCTGAGCGAGCAGGGCTGGCCAGGCGTTAACAAAGTCGCGATTTTTTTGGATTTCCAGCGGAGGGAGGTCCTCCCAGTCCACCAGGTCAGGGTTGGTTTTACGCGATTCATTTTTAGGCGGCGGCGCAAAGCTCCAACCCTCGTGAAGCTTTTCCTTGCGCCAGCGTTCGTGCTCCTGACGCGCCAGGAAATCGACTTCCTGAGGGCTTAATTCCAGCAATGGGCGCTCCCAATCGGTGAAGGGGACGATCCAGCAGTTGATCTCAGTCAGCTTCTCGCCAATGTGATCCGCCTGGCGCCGGTTGGACTCCCGGAAATGTTCCGGCAGGCGTTCCCAGGGAACTGCGGGGGCGATCAACTGCGCAGGATCTTTTCCGGCGCTTTGCAGTCGGTAGTAGCGCTCATGGATTGCCCGCGCCAGGCGTTCGACCCGCCCACCGAGCACCTCAACCGGCTGGCAGGTGCGATCCAGCAGGCTGAAGGCGTAAAGCTGGCTGTAGGCGCTTTTGGGATGGGAGGGTGTCGTGAGTAAGGCGGCCAGACCGGTTTGCTCGATCACACGCACCACCACTGGCGCAGGAGACTCGCCCATGCGCACCTGCAGCGCCAAACCAGCTTGTAAGCCCAGGGAATCATCATCCAGGCAAACGTAAACCCGTTGAACATCGCAGCCGCCCTGGGAATCGAAGAGGAAGTTGGCTTGCTGGAACTCCGCCGAACGTACATCCAGCTGCAGGGCGGTAAGTTCGAAGGTCTGCGCCAGGCTGGGGTAGCGTACGAGCAGGACGTCTTTGATCATCTCGGCCTCGCGGTCGAGTAAGATCAGCCGCGCTTTTTGGTCAGGAGCAGGTCGCTGGCTGCGCCAGTCCTGGGCGAGCTGAACAATCAGGCTTTCGCCCATTTGGCCCACGCCCACGATCAAGATTTTTGGTGCGCAGGTCTGATGTAAATCGACTGGAGTGAAGGCCGGATGCGTCAATAGGAGCAAACGAGCGCCCTGCGCGTAGACATTGAAATATTCCAGACGAAAGCGCTCCCGGTGGGTCGCGTCCAGCTCACGGATCGCCAGAAGCTCGCACAGGCGCGGGTCAGCCAGGTGCACCACGCAGGTCAGGCTGTGATGCAGCCGGGCAACCGCCAGACGGCGGGCTTGCAAGGCTATCATTGCGTTGGCGCTGTCATCGCACACGGCGATCAGCGCCCGGGCGTGCTGGATGCCTGCCCGCTCCAGCAAGTGAGTGTCGGTCGCGTCGCCCAGCAGGACGATGGCGCCAGCGCGGCGAACCTCAGCCAGGTAATCGTTCTCTTCGTCGCGTTCGATCACTACCACCACGTCCTGGTTTTCCAGGAAGCGCCTGGCTAACAGATAGCCTTTGCGACTCAGGCCGCAGATGATCACCTGATGGCGTTGCCAGCCCAGGCGCAGCCCCTGCAACTGTTCCTGGAAAATATCCGCCAACGCCTGGATCGCCGTCGCGGCGGCCAGGACGGGGATCAGCAGACGGGCGATTTCGAGCGCCAGCGGGATCGGTCCAGGCACACCACCGGAGTTCATTGGGATGAGTTGGAGGGTCAGGTAGAACTCATCCATTAAGGTGGCGGAGCGACCCTGGTGGGAGAGGTAGTTTGCCCAGCCCAGGCAGCCCAGGGTGAATGCTATCAACCAGAGGCAGCCCAGGAATGTCCAGCGGAATTCCCGGATATGGCGAGCCAGGCGAGTGAATAACGACCGGGATGCCATCTAGAGAACCATCCTTTCGTAGGTGATCTTACCCTGTTCGACGCCCAGGCTGGTAGGGAGATCAGTTCCCGGCAGACGGTTGCCGGCGTGTACCCAGGCCAGGGGCAGCCCGCGCTGGCGCGCTGCCTCGACGATCTGCCCCGTGCCGGCCTGACCCTGCGCCGCCTGTCCATCCCACACAGCGATCAACACGTCACAGTGCTCCAGGACATAGCGCCCACCTGCTTCATAGGCAGCCTCGCGGCTGGTGAACTCGGGTAGCGTGTAGACATTGTCAGCCTGATTGAGCAGGGCTTCAAAAGCGGCGCGTGAGGCGGGCGTCTCGAAATCCTTGAGATATTCGGCTGTGTGAAGAGGCAGGACGACCACCAATTTTGCTGCAGGATAACGCAGGATGCGCTCGACGACCAGCCGGTCAGCGCCTTCGGCCAATGCAGAGATCACCGTGAAAGGGCGTCCTGGGGAAGATTTCGCTAACTGGATCAGGACGGCATCGATTGCCATGGCGAGCTTTTCAATTTCAGCCAGGAAGCGGTGCCCGGTGACGCCGATGCGCAGTGGATCTGGTGGAGGCAGCAAAGAGAGGGAAGAGGCTCCGGACGGGATCTGGGGTAAGTTTCCGTTGATGGGATTGATTCCTTTACGATAAAAGGATAAATCACTTAACTTTGATTAAAGTGGTCAATCTTCGAATGAATTTCTGCCACAATCCTGCGTAACTCTTGCATGTCTGGCTCATCTAAATGATTACTTAATTCGCGGAATAAAGGTACGGTGTCTGATCGGTATATGTAAAGAAGTGTGGCGATATCATTTTCATATAAACCTACCTGGACAAAATCACCTTGGCGATATAAAGACGGCAAGGCGTACAATTTCAATAGCAGCAGGCCTTCCACAGTGGCACAACGAATATCTCTTTCTATAAAACGCTGTATCGTGCAATAATGCGTACTTACCTTTTTGAACAGTGGATTACGTGTAAATAAAATATCTATATTTAATTGGCCAAAGTGACCGCGCCCGAAGTAGATATCCTGGCTGATCATTTCTATTTCTGGCAATTGACCTAAGGTGGACATCGGCAGGATCAAGTCTAAGTCTTCGGTATTGCGTCCTTCGACGTAAGTCAACAACGCCACACCACCGACTAATACATAATTTATCTGACGCTCTTCCAACAAGGCGAAGAACCGGTCGACCAATGAGAGTAATGAATCAGCTGACATCCTGTCACCTGGTATATTTTGAAAATTAAAAATGACCGCGTTGCGAATTAAATTACCAATCTCAGATATCTTTCGCAGACTCATAGCAGTAAGTGTAGCATAAAATTGGATAAACGCGATCAGCAGTCAGCCCTAAGCCATCAGCCCAGAGCTATCGGCAGATCGTTGTCAGCTATTTGCCAGCCGACTTTAGCCGGCTGGTATGGATAGCCGGGGAATTCATTCCGCGTTGGGATTCGATAATATTAGTGATTAGAATAATTCGAGTCTTCTCAGGTATAATTAATCAACACAATATTTATCCAGGTGTGTATCGGAAGGATTGAGGAGCCGATTGCGTAATTTTATGCAACTGATCAGCGTCAATATTGGTCAAGAGCGGACGATTCAGATGTTTAAGTCGGCCGGGAAGACCAGTATTTACAAGCTGCC
>CAYGZL010000137.1:0-8272 GCA_964354345.1 uncultured Anaerolineaceae bacterium
CTGGCCTGGGGATCGAGCTGCAAGCGCAAAGCCGGGTTTTCTAGAATGAAATCTGGCTCGAAAGCGAGTGATGGCGAGTCTTTATGCGTGTTTTCAGGCGTGTCCTCAGGCGGATCCACGGACTGCTGCACAGCACCGAAGTGGGCAGTGCCGAGCATGCGGTAAGTGCGGTAGCCTAACGCAGGCAGGTCCGCCACGAAGCAAAGGCGTTGTCGCCAGGGCGTGGTCGGGGAGTCGCTGGCCTGGAAGGGCGTCGGCTGGTTGGCCTGGTCCAGCAAGACGGCGTCCTCCGCCCAGCAGTCGAACTCCATCTCGACCGGTGCTCGCACCGGCCAGGTCAGCGGATTGAAGACAACAATGGGCTGCTGGCCATCCTGTGGCGCGATGCGGATGCGCCAGGCGATGGACTGCAGCGCCAGGTTGAGGGCGCGCCCGGCAATCGCCAGGCTTTCGCCGTAGGTTTCCTGGGCATCGGCGTAGGCGCTCTCCAGACTGGTGCCAGCCAGGATATCGTGGAACTGGTTGAACAGCACATTCTGCCAGGCGCGGTCGAAATCTACCGGGTAAGGTTGCCCAGTCGTCCAGGTCGCCACTGCCGACCACTTCTCAGCGACCAGCAGGCGGTTCTCGGCCAGGCGGTTCCAGCGCTTGACGCCGGAATGGGCGGCGTAGCAGCCGCTGGCGTGGTGCTGCAGGTCGTCGCATACCACCGGCAGGTTTTCCAACGCGACCACTTCACCAGTCTGGACACCCTGAAAGAAAGCCTCCGCTGAGCTGAACTGGAGGCGGGCTGGATAGTCCGGGTCGGCCTGCAGTCGGCGCAAACTCTCGATGCCCGCGATGGTCGGACCGCCTCCGTGATTGCCCACGCCGTAGAAACAAAGGCCCTGCAGCAGGTCGCCGGTCAAATCACCCGCTACCCTTCCGACATGTTCGGTCAGATCGCCACCGGGCGTGCAGTAGCCTGACGACAGCCGGTAGGCCAGGATGCGCGTCCCGTCCGGCGCCTGCCACCAGAACAGCGCGCCTGGTAGAGCCTTCTCCTGCGCTCCGGGGCGCATGAAGACATAGGAGTCCATGCCGCTCTGGCGGAGCAACTGCGGCAGCATGCCGTGATGACCGAAGCTGTCAATCGCGTAACCCACGTGGGCGATCTGCCCGAACTTCTCCTGGAAGTAGCGCTGGGCATAGAGCGCGTGACGGGCGAACGACTCGCCGCCCGGAATATTGCAATCCGGCTCAACCCACCAGCCGCCAACCAGCGCCCAGCGTCCCTCCCGCACGCGCTGCTGGATTTCAGCAAACATCGCCGGGTGACTTGTCTCGATCCATTGATAAAAGGCTGCTGATGAGGCAGTAAAGATTACACCGGCATATTCCTTCAGGCGATCCAGCGCTGAGCGGAAGGTGGCTATGACTTCGTGAAAGCCCTCCTGCCAGGGCCACAGCCAGACCGGGTCAATGTGGGCGTTGCCGATCAGGTAGAGTTTCTTTTCCATGAAGCGCCTCCGTGGGTATCGGTAGATTATAACGTTTCCAACCAGGTCTGGCAGTTTTCCTCTAAATGAAAACTTAACAATTCCCACACATTTTCTAAATACGTACTAAATAAGTCCGCCTATACTTGAATCCGATCTTGTTACCTTGTAACATTAAACCTTCAAACCAGTTTACCGCGCAAAGGAATATCTATGTACATCGATCCCAATACCGGGGGGATGCTCTTCCAGGTTCTGACTGCGGTTTTTGTAGTGGCTTCAGGGGTGATCCTGGTCTTTTCAAGCCGGTTGAAAATGCTTTGGGCGCGGTTAAAACGCCGCCGGACGCCTGAAGTTGATCTACCCACTGAGGACGCCCCCTCAGAGACCGGGTCGAATTCACCTTCCACCTGAACCAGTTAACCAATGCGTACTGTTCTGCTCGGCCTGGACGCCTTCGATCCAGGTATTTATGAAAGATTGGCTGATCAAAACCGCCTGCCCAACCTGAATAAACTCGCTAATGCAGGTAATTACGCCCGTTTTACCGTCTCAACCCCCCCACAGAGCGAAGTCTCCTGGACCAGCATCGCCACTGGCGCAGATGCGGGCGTGCATGGGTTGTTCGACTTTGTCCATCGTGATCCAACGACCTATACAATCCTCCCCTCGCTTTTAGTTACCCGCACCAACTTGCTCGGAACACAGTTCGTCCCACCTGTGTCCACGCGCACCCTCTTCGAGCAGGCCACCGTGGATGGCTACCCGGCGCGCGCCTTATGGTGGCCGGCGACTTTCCCAGCCCGACTGGAGATCCCGGTGGACACCCTGCCTGGCCTGGGCACGCCCGATCTGCTGGGCCGGCTGGGCGTCGGCGCAGTCTACTCACCGGCTCGCGACCTGGCCAGCTCCAGAACCAAAACCGCCGTCGAGACTCTTGAACAGCACAGCAGAGGAATATACCGCGGTCTGCTACGCGGCCCAAGCCAGAAGACTCGTCAAGGGACTTCAGAGATGGTGCTGGCGTTCCAGCTTGAGCTAATGGATGACAGGCGGGCTAGATTTACCTATGCGAAAAACACCGTCGAGCTGATCGTTGGTCAATGGAGCCAGATCCTGGAAATCCCCTTCAAAGCCAGCTTCCTCGCTTCTGTACGCGGGATTACTCGGGCGATCCTGACCCAAACTATCCCAGAACCGCGCCTGTATTTCTTGCCTCTGCAAATTCATCCCCTGCATTCCCCCTTCCCTTACGGTACGCCACCCGGTTTTGTGCGTCAGGCCTGGCAAGACCACGGGCCTTTCCTCACCCTGGGCTGGCCGCAGGATACTACCGGTTTGGAGGAAGGCTGGATCACCGCTGACCAGTTTATCGCGCTGTGCCGTGCAATTGACGACACCCGTGAACGGATTTTCTTTCATTATCTCGACCGGTTCCAGGAAGGCGTCTTTGCCAATGTTTTCGACACGCTGGACCGGGTGCAGCACATGTTCTTGCACGACCGCCCAGAGGTCGTCGAGGAGTGGTACACCCACCTGGATGCCCTGGTGGGGAAAACCACTGCTGTCTTACAGGCGCACGGGAAGGAAAAGATCAGGCTGCTGATCGTCTCAGATCACGGCTTCACCCGCTTCGATTACCAGGTCCATCTCAACCAGTGGCTCATTGAGAATGGCTACCTGGCGCTGAAAAGCAACCAAAACGAGCAAAACCTGCGCAGCGTGGATTGGTCGCTCAGCCAGGTCTACGCCCTGGGTCTGAACAGCCTGTATCTCAACCTGCAGGGACGTGAAGGACAGGGGATCGTCAAGCCCGACGAGATCGAACCCCTGCGCCAGGAGCTGCGCCATGCGCTGCTAGACTGGCGCGGGCCGGATGGACAGCCAGTGGTGCAGCAGGTTTACCTGCGCGAAGAAGCCTTTCATGGCCCGCGCCTGCCTGACGCACCCGACCTGGTCGTGGGGTACAGTCCGGGTTACCGCGCTTCCGCTGAGACTGGCCTGGGCAAATGGGAAGGTCAGAGCATCGTTGAGAACCATGATCATTGGCACTCCGACCATTGCATAGATCCCCAGGCGGTGCCAGGCGTGCTCTTCGCTAACTTCAGCCTGAGCAGTTACCCTCACCCATCGTTTCGCGACATCCCAACGATGGCGATTGGCAAAGACATCGAACAGCGCAGCCAGCCGACTCACCGTCCCGCATCTGGAAAGAAAGAAGATGAGAAGACTATCGAAGAGAGGCTCAAGGGTCTTGGATATCTTTAAACGGCGCGGCCTCACCCGCGCAGATGTCTTCCTGCTCTTTTCTGCCTGCACGTTTCCGGTATTCCTATGGGCGTTTATTAATATCTTCTACGGGATGCCCTCCTTCGTGCTGCGCTTGACCGTGCCAGAGATTATCGGGGCCAGTGCCTATTTCCTGGCTTTCGCGCTGTTGGAGAGTATTCTCTATTTCGGCGTGCTGCTCCTGATCCTGTCACTCATCGCTCTCTTGCTGCCCAGGAGATGGTTCGGCGACCATTTCATCGCTTTCGGTGGATGGCTGGCCCTGCTGATTGCCGCCATCGCCATGCTCATGCAGGTGGGATCGGACTGGCTGACAGCTTTAAGCGCTCGCCGGTCGCTGTTCTACCTGGGGCTGACCGTCGTGACAGGGCTTGGATATCTCTTTGCCGTTTTTCGATTTTCCCGGTTTGAGAGCTTCATCCGGGCGGTGTTTCAACGCCTTTCCATGTTGGCGATGCTTTACGCTTTCTTCGGCGTTGCCAGCCTCTTGATTATCATCTTCCGCAATCTTTGATCGGCAGGTCGGCATCCCATGACATCCCAACTTACCCGGCGTGACTTTCTCAAACTGGCAGCCCTGCTACCCCTGGCTGGCAGCCCTCTGGTGAACAGACTCGCCCCGGCTATTACCCAACCCGGCAGTTCGTCGCAGCCCAATGTTTTGATCATCGTCTTCGACGCGCTGACGGCCAGCGACATGTCGCTCTACGGCTTTCCCCGCAACACGACGCCGAACATCAACCGCTTTGCCCAGCGCGCCACGGTGTTCCACAACCATTACGCCGGAGGTAACTTCACCACCTCCGGAACAGCTTCACTGCTCACCGGTGCGCTGCCCTGGTCGAATCATGCGTACCACTTCCAGGGAACCGTCACGGAACCGTTTGTCCCGCGCAATCTGTTCAACCTGGCGCCGGCGGATGTTTTCACAAAATGCTACACGCATAATTCGTTGACTCTCACCCTGTTATACCAGTGGCTGCCCTACCTGGATGAGCTGGTCTGGCCACGCACCCTGTCCCTGGGCGACATAGAATATTCCGACCGCCTGTTTTATAATGATTACAACATCGCCCTGATCGGTGAAAAAGGCGCTTTACGTCAAAATGAACATGGCCTGAACAGCTCGTTGTTCCTGTCCTCCCTGGTGCGTTGGTACCAGGAGCTCAAAGCCAGCCAGATCAACAGTCAATACCGGGATAAATTCCACCGCGGCGTTCCCAACCAGGAGTGGATCTGGTTTCTATTGGAAGATGGCATCGACTGGACGATCGAACAAGCCAGCAGCATGCCGCAGCCCTACCTGGCGTATTTCCATTTCTTCCCACCCCATAATCCATACACGCCGCGGGTAGATTTCACCCCGCTCTTCAGCGAGAGCGAATACTCGCCGCCGGGAAAACCGGAGAGCTTCGCCTCCGAAGGAGTTAAAAAGGGATCCTTGAATGGCAACCGACTGATCTACGACCGCTTCATCGCCTTTGTCGACTCTGAGTTTGGCCGGTTAGTCGACCGCCTCGAACAGATGGGGGTTTTAGACAACACCTACCTGATCCTGACCAGCGATCACGGCGAGCTGTTCGAGCGCGGCATCAGCGGGCACACCACCCCGGTGCTGTATGAACCATTGGTGCATATCCCACTGGTGATCGCCAAACCTGGCGTGACTACTCGCCAGGATGTCTACGACCTGACCAGTTGCATTGACCTGCTGCCCACCTTGCTGAGTTTATACGGTCAATCCATCCCAGACTGGTGCGAAGGGCAAATCCTGCCTGCCTTCCCTGACGCGCCCGGCGGCGCAGCGCGGGCGGTGTACGCCGTCGAGAGCAAAGACAGCCCCAAGCATGGCGCCATCCAGGTTGGATCCTTCATGATTCGGCGGGGCGATTACAAGCTGCTGCATTACCTCACCCGGCCCGGAACCACCATTCCCGATGAGCTGTACGACCTCAAGAATGACCCGGAAGAGATGGAAAATCTGATCGGCTCGCATTTAGAGGTCGCCGCTGACCTGCAAGCCGAGCTGGAAGAACAGCTTAAACAGGCCAATCAAAAGTACGCACAAGGGTAAAATTCACAAATGCCCGCCTGGCTACGCAGTCTCATCTTAAAACCACTCCCTGACCTGCCAACCATTTACATCGTCTCCGGCCTGCCGCGCTCGGGCACCTCGTTGATGCAGCAGATGCTGGCGGTGGGAGGCATCGAACCGCTGACAGATCGCATCCGCGGCGCGGATGAAAGCAATCCCAACGGCTATTTCGAGTTCGAACGGGTGAAGGGGCTGAAAGACGGCGACAATGATTGGCTGGAGTCAGCCATCGGAAAATCGGTCAAGGTCATCTCGTTCCTGCTAAAGGATCTACCGGACCGCTATCAGTACCGCATCCTGTTCATGCAGCGGGAGATGGGTGAAATCCTGGCTTCGCAGAAGAAGATGCTGGCTGAGCGGGGCGAGCCGACCGATAAAGTCAGCGACGCTGAAATGGCACGCCTGTACCAGGAGCATCTCGACCAGGCCCTGCGCTGGCTGAAGCGCCAGCCAAATATGCACGCTTTCTACATCCCTTACGTCGACCTGATGATCGATCCGATCCCGATCCTGGAGCGGGTGAACCGCTTCCTGGATCAGCGCCTCGATATTGCTGCAATGGCAAAAATCGTTGATCCGCGCTTATATCGGCAGCGGAAACCATTCAGGTAAATGGCTTCGCACTATATTATAATCACAGCATGTCATCCATCGATCCAATCCAAATGGAAATTTACCGCCAACATGCTCGCCAACGGCAACGCCAACTCAATGAGCAGGTGCAGGCGCGTCGTGAGAAAGCCTGGCAGGTCGCCCGCCGCGCTGCGCAAATCTTACGCGATGAGTTCCATGTTACCCGCGTGGTCGCTTTTGGATCACTGACACAAGAATATCTTTTCCACATCCATTCCGATGTTGATCTGGCGGTATGGGAGATGGAAAGCCGTCCCTACTTCAAGGCCGTGTCGCGCTTGTTGGAGATCGATCCTGACTTCAACGTCGACCTGGTGCTTTATGAAGACGTCAGGCCGTCCGTGCAGGCTGTCATCGATCTGGAGGGAGTCGAATTATGAGTCTATACAATGCACTCAGCGGTAGAATAGTTCAAGCTGTAGCAGAGCTTGAGATCGTCGTGAACCGTGTGAAAGATGATCTGGACAAAGCCCTTCGGTCAGGTGATCAAGCCTATTGGGACGCAGCCGCGTTGAATTTACATGGCTTTTATTCTGGCGTTGAGCACATCTTCGAGGATATCGCCCGCAGCGTGGACGCCAGCTTGCCTTCTGGATCGGAATGGCATACGGTGTTATTACTTCAGATGTCAGCAAATATCAAAGATACAAGACCGGCTGTGATCTCTTCCCGGACCCGCCAGTGTTTGGACGATTATCGTGGCTTTCGGCATATCGTGCGCAATGTATATACTTTCAACCTGCGCCCCTCTCGAATCAAAGAACTGGCCGAGGATTTACCTGCTTGCTATGACGCCGTAAAACAGGAGTTATCTGCCTTTGCTGATTTCTTGGAGAACATTGATCGCGATCGGTAAACGGATCCAAGCTCCTGGCGAACAGACTCGCAGCAGTACGCCAGTGGCTTAATCCATAATCCCTTCGACAACGTACCTGGTCAGCTCGCTCACGCTCAGGTGGTTCAAGCCAAGCTTATCCACCGTGCGACCGCGGCGCCAGTAATCGGTGCGGTGGACGATGCATGCCAGGCGGATGATGCTGTCCATGCCGCGCACCGACACGCCGTAAAGCTGTCCGATCGAAGCGATCGGCACCAGGCTCATCGGTACATCTTCGAAAATATAGCGGTGGTTGAGCGTGCTGGGCGCCTTGATGCCGTAGTAGCCCGGCTGGTTGTGAATGGCTTCGTGCAGGTCATCGCCGGTGGTGTTATAGGCCATTTGTAACCATTCCAGGGCATTCCGGGCGCGGATGCCAAGGGAGGATGCCACAGTGACCCGCTCGCGGTCGAGCACCTCCAGCACACGCGCCACGGAGGGCGTGACACCGTCGATGTAGAACTGGTAGTCGCCGTGGGTGGCCTCGATCCAGCCGGCGTTGAGCAGGGTCAGCGCGGGGTGGAAGATGGCGCCCATGTTGTTCAGCCCGGTCTGCAAGACGTTGATGCCATCAATGAACTGGGGGTAGGCTGGATGGATGGCCTCTAAAACCCGCTGCGTGCGTGTGGCTGGCAGAGCCGCCAGCGGCACCGCCTCCTTGATGCGGAAGATGCGCGCCTGCGCCGGACCATCTGACCGGCTGGCATAGATAAAGGTTTCCGCCTCCGCAACCGTCACATCTGCCTTGCACCCCTGGTCACGCAGTGTCTTAACAAACTCGATTGCGCCGCAGGTGCGCCCCGGATGCAGGACGACGATCTGGCCATCGTGCAGGTGAGGCGCGCAGGCTCGGGCGATGTCCGCATGTGCAGAGGATGGCACCACGACCATGATCATCTC
>CAYGZL010000138.1:0-14274 GCA_964354345.1 uncultured Anaerolineaceae bacterium
TCACCCCCGGCGTCGTCCAGGTGAAGCCGGCTGAGTCAGTCAGACTGCTAACCGTGTGCGTCACATCCGTTTGCCCCGCGGCGCTGTACTTGTAAGTCAGGGGGAAGCTGGTATTGCTCGGGCTGACATTGGCGGTGAAGCTGGCGCTCTGGTTGGTTCCTGCATTCGCCGGACCGCTGAGATTCACGCTGGTCGGCGGCTGGATCACGGTCACAGTCAACGAGCCGGTCGCATTGCCCTTCGAGTTAGAAGCTTTCGCCTGCACCGTTTTCGTCCCGGGCAGCGCCCAGGAATAAGTGACTGTGTCGGTGATGCCGCTGCTGTGCGAAACATTAGTCTGCTCGGTCGTCGTCCAATCATAGGTCAGCGGTGTGGTCGAGTTGCTCGGGCTGGTCGTGGCGGTATATTTCGTCGCCACCCCCGTGTTAACCTGCGTCAGTCCTGTCACCGCCACACCCGTCGGCGGCTGGATGATCGTGATCGTGGTCGAGTTGGTCGTCGACCCACCTGAATTGCTGACTGTGACCGAGACGGTCTTCACCCCCGGCGTCGGCCAATTATAAATGGCCGAATCTGTCACGCTGTTAACGGTGTGCGTCACATCAGCCTGGTTTGTCGCGGTGTACTTGAAGGTCAATGGGAGGCTGGCATTGCTCGGACTGGCGGTCGCATTGAAAGTGGCGCTCTGGTTTGTCGCGGCATCGGTTGGACCACTGAGGGAAACGCTGGTGGGCGGTTGGTACACGCTGATCGTAACACTGTTATTCGCCGATCCGACGCGGTTAGCAGCGCTGACCGAAACAGACTTGCTGCCTGGCGTCGTCCAGGTGAATGTCGCCGAATCGGTCAGCCCGCTGGAGTGAGTGACGCCGCTCAAACCAGTAGCGCTCCAGGTATGCGTGATCGGAATCGTCGTGTCGCTGGGACTGACAGAATCATTAAATATCGCCGACTGTCCAACCAACGTAGATGCGGGCCCGCTCAGCGCGACGCTGCTGGGGGGAATATTCAACTCGACGGTATGCGTGTCGTTAACCGAACCGCCTTTGTTGGCTGCCGTGACGGTGATTGTCTTAACGCCAGCGGTAGACCAGGTGAAATTGACCGAATCGCTTACCGCGTTGACCTTGTGGATAATATTAGATTGACCGGTAGCGCTCCAGGTATAGGTGATCGGGACAGTGGTATTGCCAGGCAACACTGCCGCGTTGAAAGATTGCGCCTGGCTGGTTGGCGCGAATGTCGGCCCGCTGATCGTCACGCTGGACGGCGGGACGACGACCTCGATCGTGCGGGAGACGGTCAGGATATCGCCTGGATTCTCAGCCTTGACCGAGACGGTCTTATTCCCGGGCGTGTTCCAGGTGAAGGACGCCTGATCGGTCAAGCCATCGTAATGAATGACAGTGGTTTGATCGGTCACAGTCCAGGTATAGGTGATCGGTTGGGTGGCGCTGGTGGGACCGGTGTTGGCTGTGAAAGTATAGCTGGTGTTGACCACTCCAACCGCCTGACCATCCAGGCTGAGCGTCTCAATTGGATCCACCTGGTTGTAGACGCCAACGACGAAACCTGTGCTGGTGGAGGACTTAACCACGATCTTGATCCCATAGGTCGGATCGCTAAAGGTTTCGCCCGGAAGCCACATCGCCCCGGCGTCGCCAGTATTGTCATTACCATCCGCGTCTTCGACATAGGCCGGGTTCATGCGCGTGGTCTGGACATCGTGAATCACCACCGCGTTGCCGGGGATCACCTGCGCGCCATCATAACCAGTCAGGCGGCGTGTTTCGACTGTATAAAAATTTGTGCTCGATCCACCTTTGGGTATTTGGGCGATCAGGTAGTTGCCTGAGGGTGGTTGGGCCAGTTGCTCGAGGGTGATGGTGCGCCCGTGTCCAACAGCCGCCGTGAAACGCCGGTCGGCAGCGATCCAACCATCCATGTCCTTGTGATAGCCGATCGGATGTTGCGGCAGGCAGCCATAGGTAGGATCGGCATGGGAGCCGTCGCGCGTGCAGCCAGTAGACGTGTCGCTCATTACGTCCCACTGGTTCTGGTAGACTTTGCCATTCGTGTTGGCTGAGTGGGGCATGCCAAACCCATGACCCATCTCGTGGGCGACATTCACCAGGTTGACCCAGGTATCGCTGCCCAACTGGGTAATCGCCCAGCTCCGGCTGACGCCGTCCAGCGTGAGGCTGTTCGACTGGCTGCCGTACGATGACCCATCCAGAGCGTCGTTAAACAACATCTGGATGCCGTAGAAAGTCGGGTAGTAGACCGAGGCATCCGCGACTGCCGTGCAATCGTTAATGGCGCGCGTACCGTTGAAATCGGGCCGCCCATCGCTGTTCATGTCATAAACATAGTACGAGCGCGGCTGTGGCAGTGTGAACCAACCCGCCGCGTTGCTGCTGGTTAAGGTGATATTGCCGTAGGAGGCTTCGCGCCAGTAGTGATCCAGACCAGGAAAGACATTTTGGTACATGGTCTGGAAGAAGGACAGCGGCTTAGGAACGGCCGACACATCGGCAAATTTGCACAGGATGGTAATCCAGGGCTTGTTGCCGGTCAGCGCCGTGGGACTTTCTTCAAACCCACGCCCTGCACTGCTCGCATGCCAGGCGGTCAGCAGCAATACGAACACCCCTAAGAGGGCCAGGATGCGATAAGGCGACTTCGATGAGGTCAATTGTATTCTCCTGAGGTTTTTTTTAATTATTATTGCATATTTTACCAAGAATCTATCTATCTTAGCATCTGATTAAGAAGATTAATATAACCGCTAAGACGCTAAGGTCGCTAAGGAATTCGGGAATATGAAACACAAAGAGCACGAATGTAGGCCATTTGTGGTAAAATATAACTACAAACCACCGATTACAATAAGGAGTTTGTTGATGGATAGGATAAGCGTCGGGATTCGTGAGTTGAAAACGAACTTAAGCAGGTTCTTGAAGTATGTCAAGCAAGGTCAAACCCTGATCATCACCGAGCATGGTAAGCCGATTGGCCGGATTGTTCCAGTAGGAACTTCGATCGATGAGCGCCTGAAGGGATTAGAGCTAACCGGTTTACTCCTGCAAGCCGGGAGCGCTTTGTCAGTTATTCAACCTGTAACAATCCCCCACGGAAAAAAATGCGTGTCCGATTTGGTATCTGAGGATCGCGATGTCAATTACATACCTTGATACCAGTGCGTTAATCAAACGCTATGTCGATGAGCCGGGTAGTGAGGAGTTGCGCGCCATCTGGCCATCTTTCCAGGTGGTCGGCAGCGCTGTCATCGTGCACGTTGAAATCGCTTCCGCCTTAGCCAAAGCCACACGACAGGGGTGGCTGGATGAATCCGAGGCGCAGCGCGTCTGGCAGGCTTTTCTGCGGGATTGGGGAAAAATGACCCTGATTAACCTCGGCCTACCCGTAATTAATCGGGCAAGTCAGTTGGCCTGGAACCACAGGTTGCGTGGGTATGATGCTGTTCACCTGGCGGCTGCCTTAATCTGGCAGGAGGGGCTCGCAGAATCTGTACGCTTATGCACCTTTGACCAGCGGTTATGGAATGCAGCCAGACAGGTAAGTCTTGACGTCTGGCCGGAGAAGCTAAATAACTAAAGAAGACGATTAACTCATGCCGCGCAAATCCCACCTGCTCCATATCTGGATCATATTCACCCTGCTGGTCAGCCTGCTCCCAGTCATCACCGGGCAGCCGATAATGCCAGTCAGCGCCAGCCCGGCGGAGCTCCCTCTTCGAGCCTGGGCATGGGGAGCAAATAATGCCGGTCAGCTCGGTGATGGCGCCACGACCAACCGCAACTCCCCGGTGCTGGTGCAGAACCTGGCGGAAGCGACTGCGTTAGTTGGTGGAAATTCCCACAGCCTGGCGATCAAAGCAGATGGGACGGTCTGGGCCTGGGGATCGAACGTGGATGGTCAGCTGGGTGACGGGACTACCACCAACCGGGTCTCTCCGCTGCAGGTACAGAATTTAATTAGCGTCACTGCCATAACGGCTGGTGGCTGGCACAGCCTGGCGATTAAATCGGACAGCACGGTCTGGGCCTGGGGAGATAACCTCTTCGGCCAGCTTGGCGACGATAGCGTGATTGACCGGCATCTGCCAGTGCCGGTGCAGACGCTGAGCGGAGTGACGGACATTAAGGCGGGCAGCGGGCATAGCCTGGCGCTCAAGTCTGACGGTACAACCTGGGCCTGGGGGTTGAACCTGTTTGGCCAGCTCGGTGATGGCTCCTTTTACGACCGCCATACGCCCATCCAGGTGCACAACTTGAGCAGTATCACCGCAATCAGTGGGGGCGGCTACCACAGCCTGGCGCTTAAGGCAGACGGGACAGTCTGGGCTTGGGGGAATAACGATTATGGTCAGCTCGGCGATGGTACCACCAAAGAGCGCTATTCCCCGCTTCAGGTGCCTGGCTTGAGCAGCGTGATCGCCATCGCCGCAGGTAATTCCCACAGCCTGGCGATTAAGTCAGACGGCACGGTGTGGGCCTGGGGAGATAATTATTACGGTCAGCTCGGTGATGGCACAACCTCTGAACGCCACACTCCGGTACAGGTGCAGGTGCTGATCGGTGCAACAGCCATCACTGGGGGCTGGGGGCACAGCCTGGCGCTCAAGTCAGATGGAACGATCTGGGCCTGGGGAGATAATCAATTTGGCCAGCTGGGGATTGGTAACTGGATCAACCGCCGCACGCCAACGCAGGTGAAGGGATTGAGCCATGCGCGCGCCATATCGGCTGGATCGGACCACAATCTTGCGCTCCAGCCTGACCAGCCCCCTAAAGCTACGGATCAATCCCTGGCTGTTTTCCAGGATCGTTCTGTGCAGTTTAGCTTGATGGCTAACGATCCAGAGAATGATCCTTTACTGTTCACCATCACTGCTCAACCAGCGCATGGCGTCTTAAGTGGCTCAGCACCTGTGCTGACCTATACACCTGAGGTTGGCTATTTTGGACCCGATAGCTTTACTTTCCAGGCGTGCGATCCGTTTTCCGCCTGTGATACAGCCACGGTATCGCTTACCGTGATTGAAAATATCCTGCTGGAAGCTCAAAAAGCCTGGAGTTGGGGGAACAACGCTTCCGGTCAGCTCGGTGATGGAACACTCTCACCGCGCAGCATGCCGGTGCCTGTCCGGGGCATAAACGACCTGAGGCATATCACCGGCGGCGCAGACTTCAGCCTGGCGCTCAGGTCAGGTGGGATTGTCTGGGCCTGGGGTGAGAACGAATACGGTCAGCTCGGAGATGGGACAACCACGGATTGGAGTACTCCCCTGCAGGTGCAGGGATTGATCAGCGTGACCGCCATACGCGCCGGAAACAGCCACAGCCTGGCGCTCAGAACAGATGGCGCTGTGTGGACCTGGGGTCGCAACCAGGCTGGTCAGCTCGGTGATGGGACGACGACCGATCATTCCCTCCCCGCGCCGGTGCCCGGCTTGACCGGTATAACCGTCATCGCCAGCGGTGGAAGTCACAATCTGGCGCTCAAGGCGGACGGCACGGTCTGGGCCTGGGGGGATAACAGCAGCGGTCAGGTCGGCGATGGGACAAATATTGACCGCAGCGCTCCAGTGCAGGTGCAGAGCCTGTCCAGCATCCTGACCATCGCAGCCGGTGTTTCCCACAGCCTGGCATTCAAATCGGATGGCACGGTCTGGGCCTGGGGAGATAACTCCCACGGTCAGCTCGGCGATGGCACCACCACCAACCGCAGCACGCCGGTGAAGGTGCAGGGTCTGAGCGGCGTGACAGCCATCGCGGGCGGCGGTTCTCACAGCCTGGCACTCAGGGGGGAAGGATTGGCTTGGGCGTGGGGGGATAATACCTCCGGTCAACTCGGCGATGGGACGACCACCAATCGCAACCTGCCGGTGCAGGTGCAGGGATTAAGCAACGTAACGTCCATCTCGGGGGGCGGCGCCCATAGCCTGGCGCTCACGTTGGATGAGACGGTTTGGGCGTGGGGGGATAACCAAACCGGTCAGCTTGGCGATGGGACAACCATTGGACGACCAGTCCCGGCACAAATCGCGGCTTTGAGCAGTGTCAAAGCCATAGCGGCGGGTGGCGTCCACAGCCTGGCGCTCCGCCCGGACCAACCGCCTGTGGCTGTAGATCAGTCCGTAACCACAGATGAAGATACCCCGGTTCAGTTCAGACTGACCGCCATGGATCTAGAAAATGATCCCTTAACCTATACGATTACAAAAGAACCGCTAAAGGGTATTTTGCAAGGAACCGCGCCTGATCTCACCTATACCCCAACGGCTGATTACTACGGTAGTGATGGCTTCACCTATCAAATGTGCGATCCCTATCAGGTGTGTGATACAGCCATCGTTTCGATGACGATCAATTCAGTCAATGATCCACCCATCGCCCAGGATCAGTTCTTTACCGTAATCCGCAGTCAATCCGTCAATTTCATGCTGGTCGCTTCTGATATTGAGAATGATCCACTCACTTTCATGGTTATCTCTCCTCCCGCGCACGGCAGCCTGAGTGGAAGTCCTCCCAATCTTACCTACACCCCGTTCAGTGACTATTTTGGCAGCGACCGCTTCAGCTACCAGGCGTGTGATCCATTCAATGCCTGCGCAGCCGCGATGGTATCATTTTATGTTGTATCCCAACTCTACCTGCCGGTAATCACCCATTCATTCGCCCATAACCTGCAACAAGGATCTCGATGACCACACCGCGTGAAAACTTCATCAACGCTCTAAACCAGGGAACCCCATCAGGTCGTGTTCCCCATTTTGAACTGGTCTTCTACCTGACCATGGAAGCTTTCGGAAAAGTACATCCCACCCAACGCTTTTACAGCCAATGGGATCAAATGGAAGAGGTAG
The DNA here is from genome assembly GCA_964354345.1 of uncultured Anaerolineaceae bacterium. Taxonomy (GTDB): domain Bacteria; phylum Chloroflexota; class Anaerolineae; order Anaerolineales; family UBA4823; genus CAYGZL01. The sequence goes on from CAYGZL010000138.1 coordinate 6,893, forward strand.
AGCGCAGGCTGCATCGCAATGAGATCGCGGATATTTTCATCGCCATAGCCGAGCGGTTTGAACACAGCGCTATCTTCATTCATCCCATGCCCAACACCCTGCCAGAAATCCTGCGCTTGATTGATCTGATCCGCGAGAAAACCGGCGACCGCTATTTCCTGATGCTGCACGGCGACGCGACTTACGGCCTGCCGGATGGCGCCCAGATGCAAACTTTCGCTAACCGGATTGCTGATGACCGCGCCGGTCTGAAGGCAGAAGCTGCTGCCATGGTGGACCAAGCCATTCGCCAGGCGGAGATTTTCGCCGCGCATGGTGGACTGGATGGCTTTGCCCTGTGCGCCGATTACTGCTTCAACACCGGTCCATTTCTCAGCCCGCGTCTCTTTTCCGAGCTGGTTACCCCCTATCTGGCGCGCTTGATCCAGGCTTACCGGGAGATGGGATTCTACGTCATCAAGCATACGGATGGCAACATCATGCCCATCCTTGACCAGCTTGTTCAGGCTCGCCCGCACGCCTTGCACTCGCTCGATCCACAGGCCGGGGTGGATATTGCCGAGGTAAAACGGCACTACGGCGACCAGATGTGCCTGATCGGCAATGTAAATTGTGGCAAGCTCGATACCGGCAGCGACGAAGAGGTGGTCGCCTCCGCCCGCTATGCCTTGCAGAGTGGGATGCCTGGCGGCGGGTATATTTTTTCCACCAGCAACTGTGTTTATACCGGTATGCGCCTGGCACGTTACGAAATGATGTTAGATGTCTGGCGCAGGGAAGGCAACTATCCACAGAAAGGATAACCCGATGATATACGAAACGAATCTATACGAAGGCATGCTGGCCGAAACTGTGACATATCCTGGCCACCAGGGGCAGGTGATCAACGCCTACTACGCCCGACCGCTCGGACCTGGACCATTCCCCGGTCTCGTTCTTGCCCACCACTTACCCGGTTGGGATGAGTGGTACCGCGAAACGACCCGCAAATTCGCCCACCATGGCTACGCAGCCATTGCTCCGAATCTCTATTACCGGATTGGTCACGGCACACCCGAGGACGTGGCAGCTAAAGCCCGCGCGGCTGGCGGCGTGCCGGACGACCAGGCGGTCGGCGACCTGGCCGGGGCGCAGAAATACCTGCGCAGCCTGCCCACCAACAATGGCAAAGTGGGCGTTTTCGGCACCTGTTCCGGTGGCCGGCAGGCTTACCTGACTGCCTGCCGGGTCATCGGATTCGATGCCGTGGTGGACTGCTGGGGTGGGCGGGTGGTGATGACCGAAACGGATCTCACGCCCAACCAGCCGGTCGCCCCGCTGGTGTACACCCCCGACCTGACCTGTCCGCTGCTGGGATTGTTCGGCATGGACGACCTCAGTCCTTCTCCCGAGCAAGTCGATCTGCATGAGCAGGCATTGATACAAAACGGCAAGCGCTACGAGTTTTATCGTTATCCTAACGCCGGGCATGGTTTCTTCTACTATCAACGTCCATCCTACCGGATCGAGCAGGCGCTGGATGGTTGGGAGAAGATCTTTGCGTTCCTGCACAAATATTTAGGTGGAGAGCTATAATGTGTACCATGATTGCCCGTCAGGTTGATATCGAAGGCAGCGGCAAGAGCGCCAGCGGTTGGTTCACGCTGCGCCAGGTGGATGTGTCCTATGACCACCCCTTTCATGCCCCGTACGACCATGCCCTCAACCTTGACTTCGTGAATGAAGATCTGGGTCCGGGGGCGCGCACGGCGGTGGAACTGAACGCGGAAGCCGCTCGCGCCCTGGCAACTGCTATCCTTGCAGTGTTGGATCAAGCGGAAGCCGGTGGATTTCTATAAGTGGAACAATTAGCTGAACTGTAACCTTCCAACCTTCAACCTGTAAACCTGCAACCTATCACCCTCCCCAGGAGCCCCCATGACCGACAAACCCACTCCCGCCACTCCGCCCGCTGAAGCGCCCAGGCCAATCCCCACCGACCAACTCGTCGAAACCCACCACAGCACAGTCATCGGCGGACAGGAAATAAAATACACTGTAACGACCGGTACAATTGTTCTGAAAGAGGAATCTGAAGCCAAAGGCGAGAAAGAAGGCGAATCCGAGGGCGAAAAACCAAAGGCGAGCATCTTCTTCATCGCCTATACCCGAGAGGCTGCCGGTGAGCCCAGTCAACGCCCGTTGACCTTCTCGTTCAACGGCGGACCTGGCTCCTCCTCCGTCTGGCTACACCTGGGCGCCCTCGGTCCACAGCGCGTCTTCATGCAAGATGACGGTCAAATGCCACCGCCGCCCTTCCGCCTCACGCCGAACGAGTTCTCCCTGCTGGATGTAAGCGACCTGGTTTTCATCGACCCGGTCAGCACCGGTTTCAGCCGCCCGGTGGTTGGCGAAAAAGCAAAAGCCTTCCACGCCTTCAAGAAAGATATCGAATCGGTGGGTGATTTCATCCGCCTGTACACCACGCGCTACAAACGCTGGACCTCGCCCAAGTTCCTGATTGGCGAGAGCTACGGGACAACCCGCGCCGCCGGCCTGTCTGGCTACCTGCAAGACCGTCACGGTCTGTACCTGAACGGAATCATGCTTATCTCGGCCGTGTTGGATTTCTCAACCATAGAATTTGAACTGGGCAACGACCTGCCCTACGTGCTTTTCCTGCCAACCTACACCGCCACCGCCTGGTACCACCACTGCCTGCCAGATGATCTTCAACAGGATCTGGAAATCACCTTATCTGAAGTCAAGCAGTTCGCCGCTAACGAGTACACCCTGGCGCTGCTCAAGGGTGATGCGTTGGCCGGCGCCGAGAAATCCACTATTCTGGAGCGTTTGGCGCGCTACACTGGCCTCTCGCCAGAGTATCTCGCGCGCACGAATTTGAGAATTAACATCTTCCGCTTCACTAAAGAGCTGCTGCGACATCAGCGTCTCACCGTCGGTCGCCTGGATAGCCGCTTTACTGGAATCGACCGCGATGCAGCCGGCGAATACTTTGAATTTGATCCCAGCATGGCGATAATCATGGGTCCATATACGGCTGCTTTTAACGATTATATTCGCGGCGAGCTAAACTTTTCCAGCGATCTACCTTACGAAATCCTCAATCCGCGCGTTTGGCCCTGGAGCTTTGCTGAATTCGAAAACCGCTATGTCAACGTCGCCGAGACCTTACGAAAGGCGATGACCACTAACCCTTACCTGAAGGTCTTCGTCGCCAATGGCTATTATGACCTGGCCACGCCCTACTTCGGCACTGAATACACCTTCAACCACCTGCAGCTCGAACCCGGTCTGCGCGGCAACCTCTCGATGGCTTATTACCCGGCCGGGCATATGATGTACATCCACCTGCCCTCGTTAGCGCGCTTGAAAGACGATCTCGCAGGGTTTATCAAAGGCGCGCTGAGAGGATAGGACGTGGGAAAATTAATTTTCCAGGTCAGGTAAATCAAGGGCAGGGAATGAATTCCCCAGCCAGGTTATCCAATCCGACTCAAGTCGGCTCGTAGAGAGATGAAAGCTGGTCGCTGATGAATCATTAATATCCAACTTCGTTCTCTTTCGTCTCTCATAGGGGTTGCGCCTCATGAAGCACGCGTTGTCGAATACGTGGACATAAAACCACTTCGGTCACTACATCCACGTTGTGTCCTAACAACGCCTGCAATTCTCTGAGAAAACACGCCAAATCGAGTAAGCTACGACCAGCTTCCAGTTTTACCAGAAAATTAATATCGCTAACTGGGCGAGCATCGCCGCGCGCAACTGAGCCAAAAATCCGTACATTCTTTTACGGCATCACCGACTCGATAAATTTTCGCTGCCCATCCCGGATACCAATTACCGCCGCAGGCTTGATTGGATTATGAAGTGCGTCGAAGGTGATCTTCCCGGTGACGCCCTCCCAGCTCAACCCCGCCAGAGAGTCCTTAACTCGGGCAGGATCATCCACGCCGGCCTGCTCGATCGCCGCCAGAAGCAGGTTGGTTGCGTCGTAAGACAGCGCCGCCAGGACATCCGGCTCTTTCGGCTGGCCTCGATCATCCTGATAGGCTGCGCCGTATTTCTGCCGCCAGACCTGCACGACCGGGCGGGGATCGTCAGCGCTGTAATGGTGGGTATAGAAAGCCCCATCCAGGTTAATCAAATTTAGCTCCGAGCTGTCCCAGGCATCGCTGCCTGACAATACCCAACGCGGACCGATCAATTGAATTAGCGTAGCAATCTCATTAACTTTATCGTACCCCAGCGGAAGGTAAAGAACCTGAGCTTTACTGTCCGTCGCTTTCGACAGCTCATCCATAAAATCCGGCTGAGAGGCCGAAATTGAAGCCTTGCCCACCACCTGCCCCCCATTGCTGGCGAAGGTCTTCTCGAATGCGTCCACCAGCACCTGACAATAGGTGCAGGAGTCTTCGGTAATAATGAAAGCTGTCTGCAGATCCCGGCTCAGAGCAAATTTTGCCATCGCCTGTCCTTGAACCTCATCCGTAAAGCAGGCCCGAAATATGTAAGGTTTCACCTTGCCATCCGCACCAACGGTAACCGAGGCATTGAGCGAAGTTGGGCTGATCTGCACCACGCCCTTCCGATTGGCAATCTCAGACACCGGGATAGTCGCCCCAGAGCATATTTCACCGATCAAATATTTCACTTTCTGCGTGTCGATCAACCGCGTAGCAGCCGCTTCCGCTGGAGCGGCTTGACACTGCCCATCCTCAACCAGCAGTTCGATCTTTCTGCCCAGCACACCCCCTTTATCGTTCCACTCTTTAACGGCCAGCTCGACTCCTTCTCTGGAGGGAAGATAAAAAGATGACCCCACACCCGTCATCGGCGCTATGAAACCAACCCGCATGGGGGTTGTATTTCTGGCTGTTGGCAGCGGCGCTTGCGGTGTCTGGCCGAATAATTCGGCTGGAGAACAAGCAGTGAGCACCAGGCTGGCGAGTACCAGGTAGATCACGATCCGCCAGATCACAAGGAAAGCAGGATTTTGATTCAATTTTTCACCAATGGTAGAAAGAGTTTTTTCAGTGCTGGATTCTCGATCACGCTCAACTGAAACACCTTCTGCGTCGAGCCCCCCCGGTTGCTGGCAATCACGCTGATCGTTTTCAGGCCGGGCGTAGTCCAGGTGAGGGAGAGCTGGTCATGCAAACTATCTACACGCACCACGCTCGTTTGATCGGTGGCTTGCCAGGTGTAGGTGATCGGCTGGGTGGCGTCAAGCGGCAGGACATCCGCCGTAAAGAGCCCCGCTTGCCCCGCCAACAATATTACCGGGCCGCCCAGGGTGACGCTGCTGGGGGCGACGCTGCCCGGCGGCGGGGCGCTGATTGTGACTGTGAAATTGGCTTGCACAGAGCCGCCAGCGTTAGTGACCGTCAGGTGCACCTGCTTGACGCCAGTCGCCGTCCAGGTGAAGACCGCAATGTCGCTGACACCGCCGGAGTGGTTCACGGGCGCTTGCTCATCGGCGGTCCAATGATAGGATAACGGCGGGGTGGTGTTCGCCGGGCTGACTGCGGCGCTCAGGGAGACAGCCTCACTGGTGGACGCAATTGTCTGCCCGGAAATGATCACGCTGGTTGGCGGTTGGACCACCGTTACTGTCAGAGAATCGCTGGCTACGCCAACCTGGTTCGCTGCCTGGATACTGACGGTTTTCACACCAGGTGTCGCCCAGGTGAAATTTGCAGTATCCGCCAGACCGCCCGAATGGGTGTGACCGCTCAACCCGGTGGCGCTCCAGGTGTGGGTAATCGGTGTGGTCGCTTCAGGTGGGCTGACTGAATCGTTATAGGTCGCTACCTGACCAACGATAACACTGGTCGGACCTGCGAGAGCGACGTCGGCAGGGGGAACATTCAGGGTGAGGTTATGGTTCGCACTGGCGCTACCGCCGGTATTGGTGGCCGTAAGGCTGACTGTCTTCGCACCGGGGGCCGTCCAGGTGAAGCTGGCGCTGTCAGTCAAGGCGCTACTGGAATGGACGATATCGGGTAGACCGGTAGCGCTCCAGGTGTAGGTGATCGGTGCCGTGGTATCCGGCGGAGCGAGCGCGGCGTTGAACGTCACGGCCTGCCCTGTGGCAGCCAGGCTGGGTCCACTGATCGTCACGCTGGAGGGTGGGATCGGTATGGTGAATGTTTGCGAGCGGGTCAATACCTCACCGGGGTTTTCGGTGGTCACGCTGACCGTTTTGACCCCGCCGGTCGTCCAGGTGAAAATCGCTGAGTCGTTGAAGCCTGCCTGAGGATGCACCTGCCCAGGCAAACCGGTGGCGCTCCAGGTGCAGGTGATTGGCTGAGTGGCGGTAGTCGGGCCGGAGTCCGCAGTGAAGGTGTAAGGTGTATTGACCAGGCCGGTCGTTGGTCCACTCAAGGTGAGTGTCTCAAGCGGGTTGACCTGGTTATATACGCCCACGACAAAACCTGTGCCGGTTTCCGCCTTGATGACGATCTTGATCCCATTGGCCGCGTCGGTGAACGTTTCGCCCGGCAGCCACATCGCCCCCGCGTCGCCGGAGTTGTCGTTGCCGTCAGCGTCCACCACGTACGCCGGGTTCATGCGGGTGGTCATGACATCGTGGATAATCACCGCGTTCCCGGGAATCTGATGGGCGGCATCATAGCCACTCAAGCGACGGGTTTCCACGGTATAGAAATGGGTCGTCGAGCCGTTGATCGGCAGGCGCGCCATCAGGTAATCCCCGGCGGGCGGCAGTGCGAGCTGCTGGAGGGTGATCGTCCGACCGTGACCTGGATTGGCGACAAAGCGCCGTGCCGCGTCGATCCAACCGTCCAGGTCCTTATCAAAGCTGATCGGGTGCTGGGGCAGGCAGCCGTAGACCGGATCAGCATGCGAGACGCCGCCGCGTGTGCAGCCAGTGGTCGTGTCGCTCATCACATCCCACTGGTTCTGGTAAACCTTGCCGTTGCCATTGGCTGAATGCGGCAGACCGAAGCCATGTCCCATCTCGTGCGCTATATTAACCAGGTTTATCCAGGTATCGCTGCCCAGGCTGGTGGTTGCCCAATCTCGAGTGATTCCATCCAGGGTCAGGGTGGTGAATTGGCTACCGTATGAAGATCCATCCAGGGCGGCATTGAACATCATCTGGATGCCGTAAAATCCCTGGAAATTGACGGTCGGGTCAGCCGCGCCCAGGCAATCTGGGTTAGCCCGCGTGGCATCGAAGGTCGGGTGCCCATTGCCCCACATATCCCAGACATAATAGGCGCGCGGTTGGGGCAGCGTGAACCAGCCTGCCGCGCTGCTGCCGGTAACATTCATGGTGTTGTAGGTCGCCTCCCGCCAGTAATGGTCCAGACCAGGGTAGGTGTTCTGGTACATGACTTGGAAGAAGGAGAGCG
>CAYGZL010000139.1:0-7661 GCA_964354345.1 uncultured Anaerolineaceae bacterium
GCCGCCTGCCTGGTGTAAGCGCTACAACCTGGTGAAAGGCTCTACCCACGGACTATGTCACAACCTGACGCAGTTGGCTTATTTTCGACCTGATTTACAGCATCCAAAGTATCGCAACCTGTATTTCACCGGCGCCAGCACCCGCCCCGGCACGGGCATACCCACGGCCATGATCTCTGGCCGCCAGGCGGCGCAAAGGATATTGAATACTTAACTTAGCTATCCCTGCTGCAGGGTGACCCGCTCCCTGATCCAATCGATAAATCGATCCAGGTCGCAGGATGTGATGGACTCCTGAGCAGCCGGATGAGGCCGTAAGAGCGAGGTCTGCGCCCAGGCTGCGCCCACCTGCAGCAGTCCAGCGGTATGCGCCGCCAGGACGTCCGCGGGCGTATCGCCCACATAAGCCGCCTGCTCAGGCGTAATGCCCCAACGGCTCAGCACTCGCAATGACGGGGGATGGCAGTCGCCGAAGGGCGACTTCGTGTTCTTGTGGCTGCGAATTGATTCGTCCGACTTATCCAACTCTTATTTGACAAATCCATAAGTGTGCTATATATTTAGGCTCGTTTAATTATTTAGAAAGGTTACAAAATGCACACTCAGGATCCGTTTGTGGTCGCCTTGCGCGATTGGATCGAAATTTTTATGCATCGTTCGATGCGCGACTTCATCGGTTTTGCGCGCGAGAAAGGCCTGTCGATGTCGCAAATTGGCGCCCTGTTCCACATCCAGCGCATCCCCGGTGGTGTGTCTGACCTGGGCGATGAGCTGGGCGTGACCAGCGCGGCGGCCAGCCAGATGTTGGAGCGCCTGGTGCAGATGAAGCTTGTCGCCCGCTCGGAAGACCCCCACGACCGGCGCGCCAAGCAGCTTGTGTTGACCGACCAGGGTCGCCAGGTACTGCAGTTGGCGATTATGGCGCGCGAAAGCTGGTTGGAGGAGCTGGCTGGCTGCCTGTCCGAGCAGGAGAAATGCAAGGTGACGGCAGCGCTGCAAATTTTGATCGATAAAGCACGCCTGGTGCACGCTTAACCTTGAGGAAACTATCATGATCCGTCTCTTGAAATATTTGCGTCCCTACACACTGATGATCCTGCTGACCATCGTCTTGCTGTTCGTCCAGGCGAATGCGGACCTGGCGTTGCCCGATTACCTGTCGCGCATCGTCAACCGCGGCATCCAGCAGGGCGGCGTCGAAAACGCCATCCCGATCGCCATCCGGCAGAGCCAGATGCAGCGCCTGTCCCTTTTCCTGAGCGAAGCGGATGCGGCGCGCCTGCAGGCGGATTACACCCTGGTGGATCAAGGCTCGCCCGATTTCACCCGTTACTCCGCCGATTATCCTGCTCTTGCCAAGGAGCCATTGTATATCCTGAAAAGCCTGCCCGCCAGCGAGACCGCCTGGTTGGATCCGCTGATGGGCAAGTCGCTGTTGGTGGTCTCTTTCATCCAGCAGGCGATAGATGATCCAGCTAAAGCGGCTAATTATGCCAAAGCCCAGGGTAGGAGCGGCTTCAGCTTCGACCTGTCCAAGTTAGGGCCAGGAACCGACCTGTTTGCCTTTTTGGGCAACCTGCCGGCTGCAGAGCGCACCCTCATAACCGCGGGCATCCAGCAGGGCTTCAGCGCCCTGGGGGAAAACATGGTCATCCAGATGGCGGCTGCACCGGTCAAGGCCGAATACGCTGCCCTGGGAATGGACACCGGACGGTTCCAGACCAACTACATCCTGCGCACGGGTTTCTGGATGTTGCTCCTCTCGCTGCTCTCCGTCGCCTGCACGATTGTGGTTGGCTATCTCTCGGCGCGCACCGCAGCCGGCATGGCGCGCGATCTGCGGAAACAGGTCTTCAAGACCGTATCGAGCTTCTCAAATACCGAATTCGATCAGTTTTCCACTGCCTCACTGATCACCCGCTCCACCAACGATATCACCCAGATCCAGATGGTTGTGATCATGTTGATGCGCATGGTCTTCTATGCCCCCATCATCGGTGTGGGTGGGATGATCCGCGCCCTGGGCAAGGGACACAGCCTGTGGTGGATCATCGCGCTGGCGGTGTTGGTGCTGATCAGCCTCATCCTGGTAATCTTCTCCATCTCGCTACCAAAGTTCAGGATCATGCAAAAGCTGATCGACCGATTGAACCTGGTGATGCGCGAAAATCTGTCCGGTATGATGGTCATTCGAGCCTTCAACCGGCAAGAGTTCGAGGAGAACCGCTTCGATAAGGCCAATCTGGATCTGACCAGCACCAGCCTGTTTGTCAACCGGGTGATGGTGGTGATGATGCCCATCATGATGTTCATCATGAATGGCCTGATGGTGCTGATCTTGTGGGTTGGCTCGCATGCGGTGGCTGACTCGACCATGCAGGTCGGCGACATGATGGCTTTCATGCAGTACGCCCTCCAGATCGTGTTCAGCTTCTTGATGCTGTCGATCATGTTCATCATCCTACCGAGAGCGTCCGTCTCGGCTGGACGCATCGCGGATGTGCTAGAGACCAAACCGGTGATTAATGACCCGGAGCTTCCGTTGGCTTTCGACGCCTCCTTCTCAGGCGTGATCGAGTTTCGCAATGTCTGTTTTCGCTACCCGGATGCCGAAGAGGACGTGCTGCACGATATATCCTTCACGGCGCTGCCCGGCCAGACGACCGCTTTCATTGGCTCGACCGGCTCTGGTAAATCCACGGTGGTGAACCTGATCCCGCGCTTTTATGATGTGACGGAAGGCGCCATCTACGTGGATGGGGTGGACATCCGCCAGGTCAGGCAGGCAGATTTGCGGGATAAGATCGGTTACATCCCCCAGAAGGGCGTCTTGTTCTCTGGAACGATCGAGAGCAACCTGCGCTATGCCGATGAAAACGCCTCCGATGAGGCGTTGAGAGAGGCCGCGGAGATTGCCCAGGCGAGCGAGTTTATCTACTCCACGCCCGAAGGCCTGGACGCCGCCATCTCTCAGGGCGGGACGAACGTCTCGGGTGGACAAAAACAACGCCTATCGATCGCCCGTGCCCTGGTGAAGCAGCCGCCGATTTACATCTTCGACGATAGCTTTTCGGCGCTGGATTTTCGCACTGATTCAGCCTTACGGCGGGCGCTCAAGGAAAGAGGCGTGCGTGACAGCACGGTGTTGATCGTCACGCAGCGCGTATCGACGATCCTGACCGCCGAGCAAATCATCGTCCTGGAAGAGGGGCGGGTGGTCGGAAAAGGCCAGCATGCAGAACTGATGGAAAGCTGTGAGACTTACCGCGAGATTGCCACGTCGCAGTTGAGCATGGAGGAATTAGCATGATGATCCAAATCGGATCCTCTTCTCGAGATGCCCGATCCCGAGGCGGTCCAGGTCAGGGGCGCGGTTTCGCTATGGGACATGGACCGATGTCGATGATGAAAGGCGAAAAAGCACGCGACTTCAAGGGCACCATGCGCAAGCTCATCGGATATATGAGCGCTTATAAGCTGCCGATCGCCATCGTGATGGTCTTCGCGATCGCATCGACGATCTTCTCGATCGTTGGGCCAAAAATCCTGGGGAAAGCCACCACCAAACTGTTCGAAGGCGTGATGGGCAGGCTGGCTGGCTCCAGCGCGGAAATCGATTTCGCCTATATCGGCAATATCTTGCTGCTGATGGGTGGCCTGTACATCCTTTCGACGCTATTCGCCTACATCCAGGGCTGGATTATGTCGAGTGTGGCGATGAACATCACCTATCGCTTCCGGCGTGAGATCTCCCAAAAGATCAACCACATGCCGTTGAAATACTTCGATGGCACGAGCCATGGGGAGGTTCTCTCGCGGGTCACCAACGATGTCGACACCGTCAGCCAGACGCTCAACCAGAGCCTGACTCAAATCATCACCTCGGTGATCACCCTGCTGGGCGTGTTCGTGATGATGCTCTCCATCAACTGGGTGATGACCCTGGTAACGGTGTTCATCGTACCGATCTCGATGCTGTTCATCGCAGTGGTGATTGGTCAATCTCAGAAATACTTCAAACAGCAGCAGGATTACCTGGGACATATCAATGGTCACGTGGAGGAAATGTACGGCGGTCATGTCGTGGTGAAGGCTTTCAATGGTGTGCAAAAGAGCGTCGCACGCTTCGACAGCCTCAACGACACCCTGTATTCTTCCGCCTGGAAGTCTCAATTCCTTTCGGGTTTGATGATGCCCATCATGGGTTTCATCGGCAACCTGGGCTATGTGGCGGTGTGCATCCTTGGCGGTTACCTGGCGATTAAGAATGCCATCACGATCGGTGATATCCAGGCCTTTATCCAATACGTGCGCTCGTTCACCCAGCCGATCACCCAGATCTCGAATATCTCCAATGTTCTGCAGCAAACCGCTGCTGCAGCCGAGCGGGTGTTTGAGTTTTTGGAAGAGACCGAGGAAGTGGCCGAGACGGAGCAGCCGGTCGAACTGCCGACCGTCGCCGGACAGGTCGAGTTCGTGGATGTCCACTTCGGCTACAACCCCGATAAGATCGTCATCAATGATTTCTGTGCGCTGGTCGAGCCTGGCCAGAAGATCGCCATCGTCGGGCCGACCGGGGCCGGCAAGACCACCATGGTCAAGCTGCTGATGCGCTTCTACGATGTCAACAGCGGTGCCATCCTGGTAGATGGGCACAACATCCAGGATTTCAACCGCCAGGACCTGCGGAGGTCGTTTGCGATGGTCTTGCAGGATACCTGGCTGTTCAACGGTACCATCCTGGAGAATATTCGCTACGGACGCCCAACTGCCACTGACCAGGAAGTGTTCGCAGCCGCCAAAGCCGCCCATGTCGACCACTTCATTCGCACGCTGCCCGAAGGTTACAACTTCGTCATCAACGAAGAAACCACCAACATATCGCAGGGCCAGATGCAACTGCTGACCATTGCCCGCGCCGTCCTGGCGGATCCGAAAATCCTGATCCTGGACGAAGCCACCAGCTCAGTGGACACCCGCACCGAAATCCTGATCCAGAACGCCATGGATCATCTGATGCACGGTCGCACGAGCTTCATTATCGCCCATCGCCTCTCGACCATCCGCAATGCGGATGTGATCCTGGTGATGCGCGACGGCGACATCGTCGAGCAGGGCAACCATGCCGAGCTGCTGGCGCGCAATGGCTTCTACGCGGAGCTGTATAACAGCCAATTCGAGAGGGTTTTGGCAGGCTGAAAGGTCAGAAAGAGTGTTTGAGCAGGAATTAGAGGGGCAACTCCAGATTAATGGTCTTGACCAGAACGTGGTGGAAATTGGCGGTGAGTGCAGCTTGGAGAGCGCTATCATCCGCCCGATTACAAGATCGAATAATGGATCTTCGGCTGTTGGCGCTGCACAACCTGCTCGGCGGCGTAGGCGAGGCGGAACAAGACATGCTCTTCCCAGTAGCGCCCGATGGCCTGCATCCCAATCGGCAATCCCTGCGAGTCATAACCAGCCGGGAAGCTGAGGGCGGGATGACCGGTCAGGTTGGGCGGAAAGGCGTAACGCATCTTCTCGGTGGTCACACTGAGATCCGACCAGCCGGTTCCATCCACGCCGGGTGGAATAAGCGGGGCAGTGATGGCGGTAGCGGGGGTGAGGATCGCATCGACCTGCTGGAAGGCCTGTTGGAAGACTGCGATGGCACGCGTGCGGACGCGCTGCGCCTGGACATAGTCCGTGGAGCTGAAGCCGTAAGCCAAACCCAGGGTCACGCGCGTTGAGGGGCTTAATTTACCTCGGTGCTCGCGGTGATCAGCCAGATTGGCGACCATTTCACTCAAGATCGTCACTGCGTGGGCAATGCGCATGATATCCAGATCGGGCAGAATAATCTCGCGCACCTGTGCGCCAGCCTGTACCAGCTTTTCAAGCAGCGCCTGGCAGGCTGCCACGACCTCAGGGGCGGCATGCTCGAACCAGGGACGATAAACGCCAAAGATCAGGCCATGCAGGTCAGGATTGTTCCAATCCGCCAGCGAGACGGGGGGCTGGAACTGCGAGCGGGGGTCACGCGGATCTGGGCCGGCGATGAGTCCGTATGCCAGAACCAGATCTGCGACACTGGCGCCGAGTGGGCCGACGGCATCCACGCTGGGGCAGATGGGAATAGAGCCGAAGGAACTGATTCGTCCGAAGGTCGACTTAATGCCCAATATACCGCACAGGGCAGCGGGAATGCGGATCGATCCACCGCCATCACAGCCAATGGCGAGTGGGCAAAATCCAGCCGCTACGGCAGCCGCGGGACCGCTGGAGCTGCCGCCCGAGTCATACAGCGGGTTGTACGGATTTTTGACCGTGCCAAAACGAGCGTTGAACCCACAGGGATCGGTGCCTAACTCCGGCATGTTGGCTTTGCCTATCAACAGCGCCCCGGCCGCGCGTAGACGGGCGACGACGGTGCTATCTTGAGCCGGCTGGCTGCCCAGGAAGGTCGTTCCGCCGTGGCTGGGGTAGGGCGCCTGGTCGACTTCGTCTTTGACGGCCACTGGCACACCATCCAGCAGGCTGAGCGCCTGCCCGGCGCGAATGCGTTCGGCCGATGCCTGCGCCTGGGCCAGCACATCCGCCCGGTCGTTGTAGATAAAGGCGTGTAATGGCGATGGGGCGGCGTTGTCACCTTCGATGGCAGCCAGGATTTTCTCGGCTGCCTGCACGGGTGTCAGGTCGCCTTTCCGGTAAGCGGCGGCATAGCCCAGAGCGGAGCTCTGTGGAAGGGTTGGGCGATCGGATTGCAGGGCGGCATCTACCTGCGCGGCCGGCATGGGAGCGCGGGCGTGCACCTCTGCCGGGGCGTAGGGAAACACGGTCGGATCTTCTGTAAACCGGATCTCGCGTAATCGAACAATCCCACCCTGTTGGAGCAGGCTGGGCAGCAGCAGTTTACGCGCCAGAGGATTATCCAGCGCGGCGGCAAAGAGCGTTAAAGCCCTGCCAGTCAGCCTGGGGAGTTTCAAAGATTGCAGGTTGTAATCGGGCATGATGGTGACCAATATGAAGGATTTTTGAGAGCAGAAGGGAGCAGGTTATTTAACGAGCAGACCGAGATAATACGGCCAGACGATGATCGCCAGGATGGCCTGCCACCAGATCAGCTTGGCGAAAGCGAGTGTGAACAACCAACCGGCGAACCAGAACATTCCGCCCAGGCTGGATTCGAGTTTGACGACACGTTTATCATCAGCAGACATTGTAGACTCCTTCGGTTGGGGATGACGAGGAAATGATCTGCTGATTATAACCCGGATTCTAGCGGTAAGGTTCAACTATGGACTACGAAAATTCGCTAATCTCGATATAATAAAAGCTAATAGTGTATCCCATAACAAATAATAATACAACCAAAAGGATCAATCTATGGACACAATCTCCCTGATCCGCAAACAATTAGTTTCGATTCGCAATCTGACCGATGCGGTGCTTGCCAACCTGACCGAAGACAGTCTCAACTGGTCTCCGCCCGGCACGGCGAATTCAATTGGGGTAAACCTGCTTCACATGATGGCAGGAGAGGATATCTTCATCCAGGAAATAATTCTACAAAAGACTATCGTCTGGGTTAGCGGAGAATGGTCGAAAAAAATTGGTTTATCCGAGCCGCCTGGCGGTCCGCCGGAGAGCTGGCAAACAGCTAAAACCACTCATTTACCGCT
>CAYGZL010000140.1:0-29960 GCA_964354345.1 uncultured Anaerolineaceae bacterium
TCTCGCCACAACCGTTAAGCGAGTACCAGGCAGCATAGACTCGCTCAGGCTGATTGCCACGCGGCCGAATAGCGGTCACGCCGGTGCGCACCGACCCGCGCTCGGATTCGTGGATCAGGGTGGTATGCCCAACCCATACGCAGGGTACATCGGTAATGGCATTTAATGGACCGGGATCCCCATCGAAAGGGATGCCTGACTCACGTGCGCGAAGTTTCATACCTTCCTCGATTTAGTAGATGAACTTGATTAAGGGTAGCCACGGTGTTTCCATTCTACTTCGGATCCTGCCGCAGTGCGCGTGAAATTCAGCGCTGGCTCTTCGCCTCGGTGAGCCAGGGTCTTGTATGGCTCGGTAGCCGCCAGTTTCTAGAGATCGCTCCGCCCATCGGATCAGCCACGGCGTGTTGTGCTATCTTTTAACCTCAAGAGGCTAAGAGAGAACGATCTCGAAACGATGTTATGAGCTCCATCACAGTATAATACGATGGCTTAAGTTACCAAAATTAACCCGGACCTACTGAACAAGGTAGGACAAGCTGTTAGCGTGTCTCTTAAAGGAGTCTGATTTGATTCAAGAAAAACTAGAACATGTCCAGCAGGCGCTGCGCGCACTGGACAGCGTGGCAGTGGCATACTCGGGCGGCGTGGACAGCTCCCTGCTGGCGCAGATCGCCCACTCGGTGCTGGGTGAAAAAGCTGTCGCACTCACTGCGGTCTCGCCCAGCCTGGCGCACGCCGAGTTGGCAGAGGCTAAAATGATCGCCCACCTGATCGGCATCCGGCATGTCCTGCTGGATGCCCACGAGCTCGAAGATCCCCGCTACCAGGAAAACACACCGCTGCGTTGTTACTGGTGTAAAACCAATGTCTATGGGCTGCTGGTGGATTACGCCCGCCACAACCATTTTTCAGCCATCGTGGACGGCTTCAATGCCGATGACCTGCACGATACCCGACCCGGACGGAAGGCCGCCCTGGAATATGCCGTGCGCTCTCCCCTGCTGGAAGTGGGTATGACCAAAGCGGAAGTGCGCGAGCTGGCACGGGCAGCCGGGCTGCCCAACTGGAATAAGCCGGCCAAGGCCTGTTTGTCCTCGCGCATCCCCTACGGCACCCTGATCACACCGCAACTGCTGACCACCGTCGAGCGCGCCGAGTTGGCCCTCGAACGGCTGGGCATCCGTCAGGTGCGCGTGCGCCACCATGATAAAATTGCCCGCATCGAAGTTGAGGTGCAGGATTTTCCGACTGTGCTGGCGCACCAGTCCCGGATCGTTCATGAGCTGCGTGCGTTGGGCTTCACTTATATTACGCTAGATCTGGCCGGATACATGACCGGCAGTATGAATCTAAATACCGATGCAAACTGAACATCTGCGCAAGATATTAGACGAGGTTGCGTCCGGCAAGCGCAGCATTGACCAGGCGCTGGAGGATTTGCGCGACCTGCCCTATGAAGATTTAGGCTTTGCTCGCCTGGATCATCACCGCACGCTGCGTACGGGCGTTCCGGAGGTAGTCTTCGGGCAGGGGAAAACGCCAGAGCAGGTGATACGGATTGTCGAACGGTTTGTAGAGCGCTCCGGGCGAGCCATCGTGACGCGCATCTCGCCCCAGGCGGTAGAGGCGGTACGGGCCAGTTATCCACAGGCGCATTATGATGATATCGCGCGGATGTTGACGGTGGGCGAGTTTCCCACACCAGAAGCCGGGCCGTATGCAGCGATCGTCTCAGCCGGGACCTCGGATATGCCAGTCGCCGAAGAGGCCGCCCGCACCTGTGAGCTACTCGGGACGCGCGTCGAGCGTGTGTACGACGCCGGAGTCGCCGGGCTGCACCGCTTACTGGACCGGCTGGACTTGATCCGAGGCGCCGAGGTGGTAGTAGCCGTGGCTGGAATGGAGGGGGCGCTGGCGACGGTGGTGGGCGGATTGGTGGCCTGCCCGGTGATCGCCGTGCCGACCAGCATCGGCTATGGAGCCAACTTCCAGGGCCTGTCAGCGCTGCTGACCATGCTCAACTCCTGCGTGCCGGGTGTGGCGGTAGTCAATATTGACAACGGTTTCGGCGCCGGGGCGCTGGCGCATATGATCGCCCGGAAAAGCCGATGAAGCTCGCTTATTTCGATTGCATTGGCGGAGCTAGCGGCGACATGCTCCTGGCGGCATTGGTAGATGCCGGCGCAGCTGAAGAGACACTGGCGCAGGCTATCCAAGCATTAAACCTGCCTGGCTGCACGCTGGCTTTCACGCGGGTGATGAAAGGGGCGCTCTCGGCCTTACAGGCCCAGGTGACAACACCACCCCAACCGGAACACCGCCACCTCGGCGACTTGTTGGCAATCCTGAATGCGGCTGAGCTGCCCATAGCCATCCAGAATCAGGCCGACAGAATTCTGCGTCGCCTGGGGCAGGTGGAAGCAGAAATCCACAATACACCCCTCGAGGAAGTGCACCTGCATGAACTGGGCGGCGACGATACTCTGATTGACATCGTCGGTGTGCTGGCTGGCCTGTGCGACCTGGGCATCGAGCAATCTATCGTCTCACCACTGCCACTCGGTCGCGGTTGGACTAAATCGGTGCATGGACAGCTGCCCCTGCCAGCGCCAGCCACGCTGGCTTTGCTGAAAGGTGTGCCCATCCAGCCGGTCGAGATCGAAATGGAAACAGTGACCCCCACCGGTGCAGCGCTGCTGACTGGCATCGCCACGCGCTTCGGCAACTTCCCGCTCATGACTCTACGGCGGGTCGGGTGTGGCGCCGGACGGCGCGACCTGCCTTTCCCGAATGTGATCCGTTTGTGGGTGGGCGAAACGCAATCGACAACGATCGAACAAACTATGGAGGGGGGGTTGATAGTCGAGACATTGAATGTGATCGAAACCAACATTGACGATATGAACCCGCAGATCTACGGTCACTTGATGGAGCGACTGCTGGCGCTCGGTGTGCTGGACGTGACTCTGAGCGCACTCCAAATGAAAAAGAATCGCCCGGCGACGCTGCTCAGCGTATTGTGCCGGTCCGAACAGGTTGTAGGAGTGATGGATGTGCTCTTTAGCGAGACAACCACCCTGGGTCTGCGCAAACAGACTGTGGAACGGATCTGTTTACCCCGGCGGACGGCAACTGTCCAGACCGTTTATGGGCCAATTCGAGTCAAGATCACCCGCTGGCAGGATCGTGAGCGCTGCATGCCGGAATATGAAGACTGCCGCCAGGCGGCCGGGAAGTATGGCGTACCGATTGCTGAAGTCATGCAAGCAGCGAAAACGGTCAGGTTAGCGGATGTCGCAGGGCATGCAGAGTGAGATTGCTTCCCATGTCGAAACCAGGCTTTGCCTGACGCTCGCAAAGTATAAAGAAGGAGAACTAGCATGGCATTGACAGAGGAGTGGAGACACCGCATCGAACGCTGGCGCAATGTGCTGATCGAAAACCTGTACTATCCACTGGGTTCTATCGAACAAAGCGGGTATGCCACGACTGCCCAGCTAACCGCCGAAGAAGCCCTTGCGGGGAACTTCCAAGCGACGCCTCCCGGCACGCGCTGGGGGGCAAAATGGGAGTACGCCTGGTTCAAGGGCGAAATAACACTGCCCGAGGCAGCCAGCGGTGAGCGGATCGTCGTAAGGCTCAACCCGGGCGGCGAAAGCCTGGTGTGGATCAATGGTCAGGTCGCGGGTTCGGTTGGTTGGGGGCACAAGGAGATCACCCTGAGTCGCAAAGGCAAACCTGGCGAGCATTTCGAGCTATTGATCGAGGCTTATGCCGGGCATGGCAAAATAAATACCGGCGAAGGACCCCTACCTTTCGGCAAGGAAAGTGTGCCTGAACCAGGGCCAACTCAGACGGCGGTTGGCGAAAGCACTTATGGCGTGTGGCGCGAGGAAGCCTACCAGCTGGCGATTGATCTTTATACCCTGTACGAACTGCGCGGCAAGCTCGAGCCAAGTTCCTTGCGCCAGGCGGATATTGATCAGGGTTTGATGGATGCTACGTTGATCCTGGATTTAGAGCTGCCCGAAGCGGAGATGCTGGCCACGGTGTGCGCCGCTCGTCAGCGCCTTGCGCCTCTCCTGCAGTGCGTTAACGGGACAACCGCTCCGACTCTGTATACCTTCGGCCATGCACACATTGATGTGGCCTGGCTGTGGCCGTGGGCCGAGACGGAACGGAAAATGGCCCGCACTGTCATTAACCAGCTTGTGTTATTCCCAGAATACCCTGAATTCAAATTCCTGCAAAGCCAGCCACATTTATACGTGATGCTTAAAGAGCGTTATCCTGAATTATATGAACGCTTCAAAGCAGCCGTCCAGGCGGGTCAGGTGATTGCCGACGGGGCGATGTGGGTTGAAGCTGACACCAACATCAGCGGCGGTGAAAGCCTGATTCGCCAGGTTGTTTATGGCAGGCGATTTTTCAAAGAAGAGCTGGGAGTGGACAGCAAAGTGTTATGGCTGCCGGATGTGTTCGGCTATTCGGGAGCGTTGCCGCAAATCCTGCATGGCTGCGGCTGTATCGGCTTCGCCACACAAAAGATCACCTGGGCTTACGGCGGCGGCGACCCCTTCCCCTACAACACCTTCCTGTGGGAAGGCATTGATGGCACTACGATCCCGGCCCATATTTTCTATGATTACAACAGCCACACCATTCCCAGCCAGGTAATCGAGCGTTGGAACGCCCGCTTGCAGAAGAACGGCATCCGTTCGCTGCTGCTCTCTTTTGGATGGGGCGACGGCGGTGGTGGACCGACTCGCGACCACCTGGAGTTCCTGCGCCGTGAAAAGGATCTGGAGGGGATGCCGCGCCTGCGTCTATCTTCACCGGAAGAATTTTTCCGAGATTTAGCAGCCCAGGGATTGCCCAGGGAACGCTACGTGGGTGAGCTATACTTCCAGGCGCACCGTGGCACCTACACCTCTCAGGCGCGCACCAAGCAAGGCAACCGGCGCAGTGAGTTTGCCTTGCGTGAAGCCGAGCTGTGGGGCAGCGCGGCGCGGGCTTTGACTCAATATAACTTTAACCCGCAAACTTTATGGCCAGCCTGGAAACGGGTGATGCTGAACCAGTTTCACGATATCTTACCCGGTTCCTCCATCCAGCGTGTCTACGAAGAAGCTGAAGCCGAATTTACGAAAGCCATTGCTGAGGCCAACCAGGCGGCGCAGGCGGCTGCAGAGGCATTGCAAAAAAGTAACCCTTCTGCGACCAATCCAGAAACAGCGGTGACTGTCTTCAATTCGCTGTCCTGGCCACGTTCAGTGCTGGTCGAGGCACCCGGCGGGCCAGTTGAGGTGCAGGCGCCTCCCTGTGGTTGGATGACTGTCGCTCTGCAACACGCTGACCAACCTGCGAGGGGCCATGCCAGCGCGGGATGGGACGCAACCAGACAATGCTACTATCTGGAAAACAAGCGCCTGCGCGCCGAATTCAATCCGCGCGGTGAGTTGGTCAGCCTGTTGGATCACACCAGCCAACATGAAGCAATGGCTGCGCCAGGCAACTGCTTCCACCTGTACAAGGATATCCCCGACAATTGGGACGCCTGGGATCTCAACAGCATGACCGAACAGGTTCCGGTGGCAATCGACGAACCGGTGGCGATTGAAGTGACCAGCAGTGGTCCCCTGGTGGTGCGCCTGCGGCTGACCCGTAAGCTCCACCAGTCGACGTTGACCCAGGATATCAGCCTGCACAGCGGTGGTCAACGGATTGAGTTCGCCACCACCATCGACTGGCAGGAAAGTCACAAGTTGTTAAAAGTGTCATTCCCGGTGAATATCCACGCCAACGAGGCGATCCATGAAATTCAATTTGGTCATCTGCGCCGCCCGAATCACCGCTCGAGACCTTTTGACGCCGACCGTTTTGAGGTGTGCAATAACAAGTGGAGCGCCCTTGTGGAGGAGAACCGCGGCGTGGCTATATTGAACGACAGCAAATACGGCTTAAGCGTGAACGGCAACAGTCTGAATCTAACCTTGCTCAAATCGGCCGTAGCGCCGGACATGACCGCCGACAGAGGCTTACAAACCTTCACCTATGCCATCTACGCCTGGACTGGCAGCCTGGTTGAAAGCCAGGTGGTGCGCGAAGCCTATGAGTTGAATACCCCCGTGTTGGTTTTACCAGGCGCTGGCGGAGAAAAATCCTTGTTCAGCCTGGATGCGTCGCATATCATCCTGGAGACTGTCAAACCGGCCGAGGACGGTTCGCCAGATGTAATCGTAAGACTATACGAGGCAATGCGCTCCTCCACTCACTGCACATTGACTACAACACTGCCTGTGAAAAGCGTTGCCCAAACCGACATGCTGGAAGAAAATCCTGAAGAAATCCCCTGCGCAGGGAGCCAAATTCCCCTGGATTTCCGACCCTTTGAGATTAAGACCCTCCGATTGAGGCTGGAGTGAGTTGCTTGGGATTGATGTTTACTCCAATAGACGATTGAGCAACTGGAGAAGTGGATGCCAAACCCAAAAACGATGCGCGCAATGGTCTTAGAAGCCCCCCACCAGCCGCTGAAACTGCTGCATGTGCCTGTACCAGAGCCAGGCTCGGAGCAGATCTTAATCCGGGTGAAAGCCTGTGGGGTTTGCCGCACTGACCTGCATATCCTGGATGGCGAATTAAGTGCACCCAGGCTCCCTTTAATCATGGGGCACCAGATCGTCGGTCAGGTTGTCGGGAGAGGCGAGAATGCTTCTCGATTTAATATCGGGCAGCGCGTCGGAGTCCCCTGGCTAGGTTCAACAGATGGCGATTGTCGCTATTGCCAGCGCGGCCTGGAGAACCTGTGTCAGGCGCCAAAATTTACTGGCTACACCCTCGATGGCGGTTTTGCTGAATACACCGTCGCAGACCAGCGCTATGCCTTCCCTTTGCCGGAATCCTACAGCGATAGCCAAGCGGCGCCCTTGCTGTGCGCCGGATTGATCGGCTACCGGACTTATCGCCTGGCCGGGGAATTTGTAGAAAGCTTGGGAATCTACGGTTTTGGAGCTGCTGCGCACATCGTCGCTCAAGTCGCCCGCTACCAGGGTAAACGCATCTATGCCTTCACCCGACCCGGCGACCGTCCGGCGCAGGAATTTGCCCGGCAATTGGGCGCCGTGTGGGCCGGCGACTCAGGCCAACAACCTCCGGAACGCCTGGATGCAGCATTGATCTTTGCCCCGGTGGGTTCGTTGATCGTGGATGCGTTACACGCCACGGCGCCGGGCGGTGTGGTGGTGTGCGGAGGGATTCATATGAGCGATATTCCCTCTTTCCCATATCGATTGCTGTGGGAAGAGCGGAGTATCCGCTCTGTGGCTAACCTGACCCGCCAGGACGGTGAAGAGTTCCTGGCACTCGCCGCACAGATACTGATCAAGATCGCAGTGCAGCCTTTCGCATTGGATGAAGCCAACCTGGCGCTGGAACGCCTGAGGCAGGGGCAAATCCAGGGCGCGGCGGTGCTGGTGATTGAATGAAATCGAACACTACCTGCCGCTCTATGCCCCTGCAGGCTATCGCTCGCAAACCGTGACCTATGACGCTTGACTTGACTCTGGCCGCCCTGACTTATGGTGGCGACGCGATGGGACGCTTACCGGATGGACGGGCGGTCTTCGTGCCTTTTGCACTGCCAGGCGAAACCGTGCGGGTGCGCGTGACCGAAGAAAAACGTGGTCATGCCCGGGCTGAACTGCTGGAGGTGCTCAACCCCTCTCCCCGGCGCATCCGGCCGCGCTGCCGCCATTTCGGCATCTGCGGCGGCTGCCACTACCAGCACCTGGCTTATGCTGCACAACTGGAAGCGAAAACTGCCATCCTGACCGAACAACTGGAGCGAATCGGTGGAGTGCTTGATCCGCCAATCCGACCAGTGGTGCCTTCACCGAATGAATTCAATTACCGGAATCATGTTCAATTTCACCTGGATAGTGCGGGGCGACTGGGATATCATCGTGCCCTGGCGAATGAGGTGCATGCCATCCAGGAGTGTTTTTTACCTGAAGAAGCGATCAACGCGGTCTGGCCGCAGCTTGATTTTGAAAATATACCTGGGTTGGAGCGGATTGGCCTGCGCCTGGGCGCGGAGGGAGAACTGCAGCTCATCCTGGAAAGCAACGATCCCCAGCCGCCAGAGTTCAGCGTGGAGGAAATGGCGCTTTCCGCAGTCCATCTCAGCCCGGCAGGCACCCTGGTTTTAGCTGGCAGCGAGGCGGTTGTGATGGAAGCCCTGGGCCGGCCTTTCAAGGTGTCGGCGGGGTCATTCTTTCAGGTGAATACGCCCATGGCTGAGGTGATGATCACTCACTTATTAGATATCCTGCCCCTGACACGCAAGACGACGGTGTTGGATGTCTATTGCGGCGTCGGGCTTTTCAGTGCTTTCCTGGCGGAGCGAACCGGCCGGCTGATCGGGATTGAATCGGCTGCCAGTGCATGCCAGGATTTTATGGCCAACCTGGATGAATTTGAAACCGTCGAGCTCTACGAAGCCTCAGCGGAGCAGGCGCTGCCGCTGCTTGCCATTCACCCCGATATCGTGGTGGTTGATCCACCCCGGGCGGGCCTGGACCGCTATGTCCTGGATCGCTTTCTGGAGATGCAGGCGCCCATCCTGGCCTATGTCTCGTGCGATCCGGCGACGCTGGCGCGGGACGCCCGCAGGCTGGCAGGCGGGGGTTATCAGCTTACGCAAATTACTCCTTTCGATCTATTCCCACAAACTTATCATATCGAAAGCATCAGCATCTGGGAACGGTGAGAGCAGATGGTTTGGACGGGAAGTGCTGTTCCGCGGGGGCTAAACAAGCTTAAATAGACTGCCAGGCAAGTTTGTAAAAACTGTTGACAAGCCAGCAAAACCTCGATATAATAGAACATTAGTTCTAATTTATCGAGGACACTTTGATGTCAACACCAGATACGCGTGATACCTACAACCAACCGGATGGCCATCCAACCGCACCCTCCCTGCAAGAAGTCATCAGCCAGGTTGCGCCGGTTACCCCGGGAATTCTCATCCTGGGCGCCTGCGAAGATGGTTTGCCTTTTCTGTTGGATCTTACCAATCCCGCACCAGGCTCGTTACTGATTGCTGGCGATGCGGGCTGCGGCAAGACTCGCCTGGTCAAGGCGATCCTTTCTTCCATCGTACTGCTCCACAAACCTGACCAGGTGCTGTTCAGCATCGTTGCCAGGCAACCGGAAGAATACGGCGGTTTATCCCTGGCAAACAATTGCCAACGACTGCTGGCAGCTGACGACACCGCCGTTCGTGAACCACACAACAACCTGTCCAACCTGCTT
Organism: uncultured Anaerolineaceae bacterium; assembly: GCA_964354345.1. Classification (GTDB taxonomy): domain Bacteria; phylum Chloroflexota; class Anaerolineae; order Anaerolineales; family UBA4823; genus CAYGZL01. The sequence continues at coordinate 9,319 of CAYGZL010000140.1, forward strand.
GAAACCCGCCGGCATGGCAAACCCTACGGTCCGATGTTGGTCCTGGTGCTCGATGACCTGGCCAGTTGCGTGGAGCAAATGGGCGAGGCTGAACTGACTCAGCTTTACAAGCTGATTCGGCATGGTCCACGCGCCCGGATTTGGGTAATCGCAACTGCTGCTTCAGATACATTAGCTTTAATCAACGAGCAACTTTTGACCAGCTTACGGACACGTTTTCTTGGTGCGATCCACTCGCCCGAGGTGCGGACGTATCTTTCGAATGATACCTCGGCGCCCATCATTGCGCTGAACAAAACGAGCTTATTCAGTGCGGTGGTTGGCAATGAATGGATCCGTTTTTGGATATGCGATCCTGAACCAGTCCCGGCGGGACAGTAGTCCCGGCGAGACATTAGTTTTTACTCGAAGGGATGACTCTTATGAATATCGGCATGCTCTGGTTTGATAATGACCCTAAAACCGAACTGACCGTTAAAGTGGAACGGGCCGCGGATTATTTCCGCACAAAATACGGGAAAACGCCTACACTGTGCATGGTTCATCCAAGCATGTTGCCCGCCCAGCCACGCCTGGCATCGAAAGACGCCTCCAGCGAGGCCAATCCAACTCCAATCCTGAAGAGCGCCGGCATCGAAATTCGCCCCAACCGCTCGGTGCTACCCAACCATTTCTGGATCGGGGTTAACGCCTCTCCCAGCTAAGATTGCGGAACGATGGTTCCGACTGGCTGGTAAAACTGACCAGGAAAATTTCTAAGGCCAGATCACCCGGCACCTGACCTGTTTTGATCGCCTCATCCAGATCCAACAGGCAGTGATAAACCATTTCAAGCTGAGGCAGCGTAAAGCGTTGGGCTTGTTGGTAAGCCTTTTTAGCAGGATAGGAGCTGACTTTAAACCGCTTCAGTTGTACAACTACCTGCTGCTCCCGGCCTCCATTATCATGGATTTCGCGCGCCAGGAGCAACAAACGAAATTGGCGCACCACCATCCCAAAGATAGAAATCGCCTCTTGTACTGCCAGTTGACGGTGAAGCATATCCAATGCCTTGCGCTCATCTCTCGCCGCCATGGCATCTACCATGGAAAACATATCACCCTGGTTTGTATCTGGGGTAAGCAACTCAATATCATCTGGCTCAACCGGGTGTTTAAAATTTACGTAAGTTAATGCTTTTTGGATTTCCTGATCGGCCAGGCGTGGGTCGTCGCCAACATAAGCCGCCAGGAGCATGGCCGCCTTGGGCGTGAGTTGTCCCCCCAAGGCTCTGGCGCGATCCAGGATCCAACGCACCATTGCATCACCCTTGGGTTGAGGAAATACATGCACCCAGACCTTCTCTCCATTCTTATCTGCCCAGGCGAGTAACCAATGCGGTTTTGTATCACCCTTCGTACCGCGCTCTTCTAACAATATACTATGTTCGACCAACAGCAGGGCGGTGGTGGATTGGATTTTTTCCAGTTGGGTCAGAAATTTCTGGCGGGCAGTAGGGCTGCCCAGGCGGGAGACATAGTTGGATAGAATTACCATCCGGCGGTCTGCCAGGAAGGGCAGCGTACTGGCGATCGAAAACCAATCTACCAGATCGGCAGAGCGCCCATCCAGGACGGTCAGGTTCATAGAGACCAACGCTGGATCGCCTATTTTCGCTTGTAGATCGGCGACGAACCGAGCGATGGCAAATTCGTCATCGCCATGCAGCAAATAGATTGTAGGGGTGGGTTTCGTCATGCGACCCTGAGATAATGCGAACCTTTAATCCGTGGTGATAATCCGGTGGGCTTTGATCTGCCCGCGCCATGTTTGCTTGATCTCCGCAACCTGCAAGTCACCCGGGTCGCTGGAGGTTGTCAGGCGCGCCTGCACAAACAATCCTAGCGGTTGCGCCACGATTAAAGCCATGGTCGCCAGGGTGATCGCCAGGGGAACACGCTCCAGCTTATCGCGCATGCGACGTCCCGTGCCAAACATTGGCAAGGAGGCGGCAATCCCGGCTAACACACCGGAGGTGGCGAAGTTTGTCCCACAGAATGGATGGACTGCCAGCCGGTTTTCTCCCTGGCGCAGGCGTGATAAGGCCTCCTGGACGGCGGCGTGTAACTCTTCGGTATCCAGGTTTCCTAAAATCCAGAAACCACCCTGGTCGGAATGTCCAGCCAGGCTGATTCCCGGTCGATGTTCTGCCAGGACATGCAATGTGGCATGTTCCAGGCCATGATTGCGGCGAATCCGTGAAATTGGGGAAAGAATATAGTGGTTTAGTGGCTGATCTGCCATGTAGTTACCTCACAGTGATGAAATGATTGTATCATACACAAAACGGCACACCCCGCAGTACGAGGTATGCCGTTCCGAGAACGAGTAGCCTGTGAGCAGGCTTATTCAGAGGCCGGGACAGAAGCCGTACGCGGCGCGATCACCTGACCTGAGGTTGCCCGCAGGAAACCAGCGAACATTAAAACAGCTCCCAGGAATTCGCTGATATACAACCCGTCCATCAGGCCAACCTTGACCAGTGAACCCGCCAGCGCTGGAAATAACGCACCGATCGCGATCAGAATATTCCCTACCATCCGGTTAACCAGCACTTTCTTACGCCAGAACAGGAAGGCCGAATAGAGCGCTCCACCGACTAGCGTCAAAGTGCCGTAGATATTCAACAGGATCGTCAGCAAGATAATCCCGCCATTACGGATGAGGATCTCTTTATATTGAAGAGAGGCAGGTTGAGCCACATTGTAAACGGCTGTATCGGATTTTAGTGGCGCAGCGACAATCAGGCTGATTGCAATTAACGATACGATCCCTAAAAATCCCGCCAGGATTGGCGCCACACCCCGTTTGCGGATGAGCAAGAAGACAGTTCCCTGACCAAGCCAGGCAGCCGTCAACATGGCGCCGCTCAGATACCAGACCTTCAAAGCCAGGGCGTTGAATTTTACTGCGAGAAGCACCTCAGTTAATGTGCCTAATCCATAGAGAATCAGACCGAGGCCCCAAAACAACAGGTGCGCACCTTTTTTGTAGCGGTAACGAGCGAACACCACAAGCGCGAAACCAAAGGTAATCAGCGTGGATAAAATCGGTATGTAAGGCATGGCGGTAAATTTACCAGAAATTCAACCTGGTAAATATAAATTGGATAAGAATTGGTATAGAAAATGCTGAAAATCAGACCGCCGTTGGCAGGGGTAGATTTTCAAGCAAGGCCAGAAAGTCCGCCGGCTGCTCGGCGGTCAACAGGTGGGCGCGGATTTCTTTAGACAAAGTCCAGGGACTCAGGTAGCGGCTGGCATGCTTACGGAAGAAGATCAAACCATGCTTTTCGCCATAAAAGGCGATAGAGCGCTCCAGGTGGCGTAACATCATCGAGCGCACCTGTTCCGGGCTGATTTGCTGGCGATCCAGGCGGGAAAAGATCCACGGGTTGCCAATCGCAGCGCGGCCGATCATCACCCCGTCACAACCAGTGTGTGCCTTGAGACGGGCTATGTCTGCCACTGTGCGTACATCGCCGTTACCAATCACCGGCAACGATACCGTCTGTTTGACCTGAGCGATGGCGTCCCAATCGGCCTGACCACGCAGACCTTGAGAACGGGTACGACCATGCACGGCGATCAACGCACCCCCATTTTCTTCAATGATGCGGGCGATGAAGGAGTAGTTGCGGGTTCCGTCATCCCAACCGAGACGGATTTTGGCGGTGACTGGAATATTCAGGGCAGCAGTCAGTTTGCGGAAGATACGCGCCACTTTGAGCGGCGTACGCAGCAGACCAGCGCCAGCCCCCCGCCCAGATACACAGTTGACTGAACAACCCATATTGATGTCAATGGCATCCGGATCGTATTTTTGTAAGGTCTGTGCTGCCTGGAGCAAGCGATCGGGATCATTGTCAAAAACCTGAAAGACAACCGGTCGTTCTTCCGGCAAGAAGCGATATTTCTCTTCCAGATGGGGATGGCCATGCAGGACATCCAGGGCGTTGATGAAGCCTGTGTAGCTCAATGCTGAGCCCAACTCACGACACAAGGAGCGATATGGCAGATCAGAGAAGCCATCCATCGGCGCCAGGATCAGGTCACCGTAAACCGGGAGCGGACCAATATGAAAACTGGGTAACATAGATAAGCGAAGGGTAACTGGCTGGGAATAATTTCTCAGCCGGAAGCAATCTCATCCAATATGGCGTAGTCAAGCGCCTGGTGGAGCGAACGCACCTCGTTGATATGAATGCCTTCGGGCCATGGCTCAGTACGGCGCAACCGGCGCGGCACAATGGCTGTTTTAAAACCCAATTTGGCTGCTTCACGCAAGCGGGCTGGCATATGGCTGACCGTACGCAACTCACCAGAAAGTCCCACCTCGCCAACCAAAACCGTCTCGGCCCGCACTGGCGCATTGCGCATGGACGATGCGATCGCCACGGCTACTGCCAGGTCGGCTGCCGGCTCGCTAATGGTGATCCCTCCGACAACATTGACGAAAACATCCTGTTCGCCCAGACGGATCCCCACTCGCCGGGTAAGCACAGCCACAGTTAACAACAAGCGATTAAAATCCACACCGTTCGAGGTGCGACGCGGGTTGCCAAAGGCGGTCGGGCTGGTCAGGCCCTGGACTTCTACTAATATAGGTCGCGTGCCTTCCATCGTCACCGCGATCGCTGAGCCCGGGGCATTGATCATACGCTCAGCCAGGAAGGCTTCAGATGGATTGGTAATTTCGACCATGCCGCGCTCGCTCATCTCAAAAACACCCACTTCCGAGGTGGCTCCAAAGCGGTTCTTGACTGAACGTAGTAAGCGATAAGACTGGAAGCGGTCGCCCTCCAGGTACAGGACGGTATCAACAATATGCTCCAAGACGCGTGGCCCGGCGATCGCACCTTCCTTCGTTACATGCCCGATCAGGAAGATTGCCATCCCGGAAGATTTCGCCAGCTCTCGTAAGCGCGAGGCTGTTTCCCGCACCTGGCTGACCGAGCCAGCCGAGGTCTCCAACTCGGGCAGATAGGTCGTCTGGACCGAGTCCAGGATCAACAGGATCGGATGCAACTCATTGATGTGTTCCAGGATCACGGCCAAGCTGGTCTCAGTGACGATAAAAAGCTCCCTTGGGATCGGAAGATCGTCGTCATTATCGGAGTTGGTCGGTTTAGCAACAGCACGCAGTAAACGAAAGGCGCGCATTTTAATCTGGCGCTCGGATTCTTCGCCGGAGACATACAGCACGCGATTTTGTCCCGCCATCTCCAAGGCAACCTGCAGCATCAAAGTAGATTTGCCAATTCCCGGATCGCCGCCAATCAAGATTACCGAGCCGGGTACGACACCGCCCCCCAACACACGGGCGAACTCACCGATCGAAAGCGGCAGGCGCTCATCAACATCGCCGCTTATTTCAACCAGGCGGCTCGGAACTGAACGGCCTCGCAGGCTACGCGCAGCATGGACCGCGGCAGGAGGTGGTGTTGCCGCAACAACTTCTTCCACCATGCTATTCCAGGCGCTGCACTGAGGGCAACGCCCCAACGGTCGCGGGTTAACCCGGCCGCATTGCTGGCAGACGTATTGGGTACGCGGCTTGGGCATGGTATGTTTAGCCGTCTCAGCCAGCTGCGATCGCTTCCGCAGGCGCTTGGTCGGTCTGCTGGACGACCTCCTGCCTGAGACGCTGTAACATCACCTGGTCACCGACCAGATCCACCACAACCAGATCATTATCTTCAAATTCACCGCTCAGCAAAGAGTCAGAGAGTGGATCTTCCACCTTTTGCTGGATCACCCGGCGCAACGGACGAGCACCCATCTCAGGGTCATAACCAAGCCGGGCCAATTCCTCTAGAGCAGCAGGGGTTGCTTGTAAAGTAATATGGTGCTCCGCCAGGCGGTGAGCCACCTTCTGAATTTCCAAATTGACGATTTTTTCAATATCCTCTTTATTCAAGGAACGGAAAACAATAATCGAGTCGACCCGGTTGATAAATTCAGGTCGGAAGACACGGCGCAACGAGTCGGTCAATTTTTTGCGCATATCCTCGTATGCCAGGCGCTCTTCAACGGCCTCGTCCTGTTTAAGCGTAAATCCAAGCGCTGTCTGGCGCCTGATCACATCGGCGCCTATGTTGGAGGTCATGACGATGATGGCATTGCGGAAATCCACCTTGTGACCACGGGCATCGGAGAGATGGCCTTCCTCCATTATCTGCAACAGCATATTATGCGCTTCGGGATGAGCCTTCTCGATTTCATCGAAGACAATAATCGAATAAGGCCGGCGGCGGATCGCCTCGGTGAGTTGGCCGGCGTCTTCATAACCAACATAGCCAGGCGGAGCGCCAACCAGACGGCTGACCGAGTGACGCTCCATGAATTCGGACATATCGAGTTGGATCAGGGCATCCTCACTGCCGAACATAAACCGCGCCAGCGCCTTGGTCAATTCCGTCTTACCGACGCCAGTGGGGCCCAAGAAGATGAAGGAACCGATTGGACGGCGGGGATCTTTCAGGCCGGCTCGTGCCCGGCGCACCGCTTTGGAGATCGCCGCAATTGCCTCTTCCTGGCCGATGATGCTCTTACGCATTTCTTTTTCCATCTCTAACAAACGCTGTGATTCTTCCTGGGCAATTTGCATGACCGGTACACCGGTCCACATTGAAACCACTTCAGCGATATCCTGGGCAGTTACCTGGGGACTGTTGGCCCGGTCCCAGCCCGTACGTAAACGCTCGAGCTGATTTTCCAGGGCTTCCTGGCGATCCAGGAAATCCTGGGCATCATCATTCCGACCATCTTCCAGAGCCAGGGAGCGATTCTGGCGGATTTCACGCAACTGGCCCATCAGTTCCTTGGCGGTCTTGGCCTGTGCACTTTTATACATGCGCACTCGAGAAGAGGTTTCATCGATTAAGTCAATCGCTTTATCGGGCAGGAAACGCTCAGTGACATAACGCGCCGAAAGATGAACCGCTGCGTCTAAGGCATCATCGGTAATAATCAGGCGATGGTGCTCCTCATATGCGCCGCGAATCCCACGCAAGATATCGATCGTTTCTTCTACGGTAGGCTCGGCCACCAGCACGGGCTGGAAACGACGCTCCAGGGCAGCATCGCTTTCGATATGTTTGCGGTATTCTTCCAGTGTAGTCGCACCAATTACCTGCAGTTCGCCCCGCGAAAGCGCCGGTTTCAGGATATTCGCTGCGTCCACCGAGGATCCAGCCGCGCCAGCGCCAACCAACATATGAACTTCATCAATAAACAGGATCGCGCCGGAGGCTTTAAGCTCTTCAATCACACGCTTCAACCGCTCTTCAAATTGGCCTCGATACATCGTGCCGGCGACCAGAGAACCGACATCGAGTTGTAAAACGCGCTTATCCAGCAAAGGCGCGGGGACATCGCCGTCAACGATACGCTGCGCCAATCCTTCGACGATGGCCGTTTTTCCCACACCCGGCTCACCAATCAAGGCGGGATTGTTCTTCGTCCGGCGTGCCAGGATTTGGATAACGCGCTCGATTTCCATTTGGCGGCCAATTACGGGATCGAGCTTGCCTTCCTCTGCCAGGGTTGTCAGGTCTGTCGCCAATTGATCCACCATGGGGGTCTTGGGTTTCGCCTGCTCCTGACGGGCTGGTTTTTGTTCCGCTTCAACGCCAGTGCGGCGAGAGGCGCTGCTTTCTTGCAGCACCCGGCGTGTCTGGCGGCGGATTTGCTCCGGGGTAACGCCTAATTTCCGTAAAACATCCATGGCGATACCTTCGCCATAACGCACCAACCCCAGCAACAAGTGTTCCGTCCCAATATAGTGATGGCTCATACGCCGGGCCTCATCCACGGCAAACTCGAGCACCTGCTGAGTGCCAGGAGATAGATCTAACTTACCTCCGCGATACTGGCCAGTGCCAGTCAACCGCTCAACGATTTCCTGAACACGGTTGGCATCTAAGCCCAATTCGCGCAACACACGTCCCGCGACCCCACCTTCTTCGCGAATTAACCCCAGAAGAAGATGCTCTGTACCAATATAATTATGGCGCATCCGCTCGGCTTCCTGGTGAGCCAAGCTCAGCACCCGCCGCGCCCTTTGAGTAAAGCGCTCCATGCTTGACACGGTACTCCTCCTACTGAAACCTGTAAGTGCAGTTCATCTCAATCCTATGACAGTCGCCCCATGGTGATTATGAGGTTTTATGTCCGATTCGATTCTACCAGAGATTGTCAAGTGCACATCCTTTTACGCTGTGTGGGCATTTAAGGTTAATACAACTCTTAGATACTCCCACACGTACCAAATAAAACTTCCGAGGCCCGGAAAACTCGCCTAATTTCAGAGGCGCGTTCCGGACTTCGGAAGCTGCTTAAAGCGATGGTGGCTCAGATGTCAGAAATTAAACCGCAGGCGGTTCTTCGTCATCCTTCTCTTCAACAGTTTGGTTATCTGCATCGCTAGCCTTAACCTCATCCGCCAGGGCCATCTTCCAATCAAGATCAGCATAGGCGGGTGAATCGACTTTGCGCAGGCTCAGGCCAATCCGGCGGCGCTCTGGATCGATTTTAATAATGCGCAGTGTACGGACATCGCCTTCCTTGATCACTTCTTTCGGATGGGCAATGCGCTGCTCGCTTAACTCGGAGATATGGATCAAGCCTTCCAGATCTTCACCCAACCGGGCAAATGCGCCAAATTTGGTCAGGTGAGTAATGGTGCCTTCGACCAGCATACCCTCCTTGAGGTGGGCGACCTTTTGCATCCAGGGATCCTCCTGGAGTTGACGGATCGATAGACCGATGCGTTTTCGATCCCGATCCACACTGATGACTTTGACGCTGACTTCCTGGCCTACCTTGAGCACTTCATTCGGGTGTTGAATCCGCTCCCAGGTTATTTCAGACAGGTGAACGAGGCCATCCGCACCATCAATGTTGACAAAAGCTCCAAAATCTGCCAGACTGGTTACGCGTCCAACCCGAACCGTTCCTTCTTGGAGTTCTTCCAACAAGCGGTCTTTGAGGGTTTCGCGAGTTTCCTGGAGAGCCTGTCGTTCGGACAAGATCAAGCGGCGGCGTTCGCGATCCACCTCAATCACCCGCACTTTCATGGGCTCGCCAATCATCTTACCCCAGCGCTGCTCAGGGGTATCCCCGCTACCGCTTGAACGGCGGGTTAAGCTAATCTGGGAAGCTGGTACAAAGCCACGTAAGCCACCCACTGGAACGATCAGACCACCTTTGTTGTAGCCAATCACCTTGCTATCGCAGCCTGTTCCAGAGGCCAATAAACTTTCTACAAATTCCCAATCTTTCTCTTCACGGGCGCGTACATAAGAGAGAACAACATTTCCATTCTGGTCTTCAGGCGAAACGACAAAGACCGGAATTTCCAGACCCACTACGAATGAAGCGCGAACATCATGAGGAATCTGTTCTAGCTCCCGGCCAGAAATCACACCTTCTGATTTCGTTCCAATACTGACCAGGATTTCGTTGTCCCGAATCGTGGCAATCACACCCTGACGAATTTCACCCTGGCTGGGGAAATCCAGGGTGAGACCCTGTTCATTCAAGAGCGATTCCATCGAGGAGGACTCGGGAGCAACAGGCTGCTCGGTGGAGGGCGATTCTTCCGTTTGAACCACTTCTGGCTCGACCGGCTGCCCAGGAAGGGCATTAATTTGTTCCATGCTAACTAACTCCGGGGTTTGAATAAGATGTTGATCATATTATAAAGGTGAAAAGTAAACTTGGCAACCTTTGTGATAAGATTACAGGTTGGATCATACGTACAGCGAGGTAAGTGCATGCCACCCATCTATCCATTTACAGCCATCGTTGGCCAGGAACGCATGAAACGTGCTCTGGTTTTGAATGCGGTAGAACCGCGGATTGGCGGTGTGTTAATCCGAGGAGAAAGAGGAACAGCAAAATCAACCGCGGCACGGGCAATGGCTGCTTTACTGCCTCATATCGAGGTCTACCTTGATTCACCGTTCAACGATGATCCAAATGCTCCAAACACATGGTCCGATTGGGTTAAAGAACAAAAATCTCAGGGAAAAGAATTACGCACGGGCACCCGACAGATTCGCTTCGTGGATTTGCCGGTCAGCGCCACCGAAGACCGGGTGGTGGGTACGCTGGATATCGAAAAAGCTATTCAAAGGGGAGAACGACATTTCGAGCCCGGCGTGTTGGCCGCTGCCAATCGAGGTCTCTTGTATATTGATGAGGTCAACCTGCTAGATGACCACGTGGTTGATCTGCTGCTCGATTCAGCCGCCATGGGCGTAAATATCGTCGAACGCGAAGGAATTTCCTTCGCTCATCCGGCGCGTTTTATCCTGGTGGGGACAATGAACCCCGAAGAAGGCGACTTGCGCCCGCAACTGCTCGACCGATTTGCGTTATCGGTAGAAATTCACGGCATCCGCGATGCGCGAGAACGGGTGCTGATCATGCAGCGTAACCTGACCTTTGAAGCTGATCCAGAGGTTTTTCGTAAGCAGTGGCTGCTCCGCGAAGAGGATCTCTCTCACCAGATTGAGCATGCTCGGTCTCTGGTTGATAAGGTGACCTACACCACGCGCGATCTACTCTCGATTGCCGCTTTAACCGCGTCATTGAACGTAGATGGTCACCGATCTGACCTGGTTATCTTGAAAACTGCACGCGCACATGCCGCATTCGAGGGGCGGCAAGTAATCACAGACCGGGACATTGCGCTGGCAGCTGAATTGGCTCTCCCACACCGTTTGAAACGGGGACCTTTCCACCAAGCGGAAATGAGCATGGAGGATCTGCAAGAACGGATCGAACAACTCCAAGGCGCCACCATGACTGACGAACCAGAGCCCGGCACGAAAGAAGAAGAGAGCCCCAGCGAAAAAAAAAAGAGAGCGTAAGCGCTGAGATCCTGGCTGAAGAAACAGAGCATCCTTCTGGCGAGCCCGCACCCCAAAAAATATTTGACAACCTGAGCGCAAACTGGTGGGATGGTGGAGAAAGGGTCAAAATTGGCCCAACTTTTGCACCCCGCAAACTAGATAACCCACTCGACAAGAAGTCTCGCCGGCATGCCGGGAGGCGATCGCGCACATTAACCGATCGAAAGCGGGGTCGTTATATCCAGGCTCGCCCAGCCAACGGTAAAACCGACGACCTGGCGTTTGACGCCACCTTGCGAGCAGCAGCCCCTCACCAAAAAGAGCGTATCGAGCAGAGGAAACGAGTCGCGTTTGCGATTCAATCCAGCGATTTTCAGCGCAAAATACGGGTTAAAAAAGCCGCTAACCTGATCCTGTTCGTCGTGGATGCCTCGTGGTCAATGGCGGTGGCTGAACGGATGGCAGCGACCAAGGGCGCTATTCTTTCTTTGCTCACCGATGCATATCAAAGACGCGACCGGGTAGGCTTGATCGTTTTCCAAAAGAATCGAGCTACATTGATACTACCCCCCACCAACTCAGTCCAATTGGCCCAAGGAGCATTGGCTGATATCCCAGTAGGAGGGAAAACGCCCTTATCGGCCGGCCTGTTCATGGCGCACCAGGTAATTGTAAAAGAACGTGTTTTACACCCAGACATAAATCCATTAATTATTCTATTGACTGACGGTGCGGGCAATGTTTCGATGGCTAATATACCACCCCAAGAAGAGGCGCATCGCCTGGCAGAACAGATAACCACAGATAAAATTCGAAGTGTGGTCATTAATATGGAGCACGCCGCATTTGATCAAGGTTTAGCGCAGGATCTGGCGGATCATTTAAACGCGCCCTGTTACACACTGAGTGAGATGAAGGCAGAAACTCTATATCAGGCTGTTAGAGACGAAATGACCGATGAGCGAGCCAACCCTTAATATATATACTCTTAATAGAATAGTATAAATAATAGTAGTAGTCGTAGGGACTGTGAGGATGTGGATAACTGGTATTGTGGGTTGGATTTACCCCAAACTATGAGCGATTTGATGTCAATGAAGCAGTTCTATAGGGGTATGGATATGCCACATTATCCACGCCTGGGATGGGGATAAAAGTGGGTTATGCGAGTACAATTTGGATATCCCACGCGGCTAAGAGGCAGATAGGACTTTCATTAACTCACCCCCCAGATCTGGGGGGTGAGTTAATGATTCGTGTTGTTTACCCATACTGTTTCTCCCCAATTTCTACCACTTATCCACAGTTTTTCGCGACTTATCCACAGAAAACGGACATAAAGCTCAAAGTCCTTGATAAAGTCTACCCTAGATATGGCGGCTTGGACTGATGCGTCATTCGGGTCCTATGTGGGTTCCCGGGTAGAGGATGGTGCTCTTGGGTATCACAACGATGCCATCCTGGACTACCCAATTTTCTCGCTCGATGTCAGTGCCACGCGGGAATGGGTGGATGACCACGCCTTCGCCTAAGCGTGCGTTTTTGTCAATGATGGCTCCTTCAATCTCGCAATTTTTGCCCAGGCCTAAGGCGACGCCTCGAGCAGGGGGGCCGGGTGGATCGTAATAGTCGGCGCCCATCATGATTGTGTTTACCATGCGCACGCCATCGGCAATCTGGCTACGTAGACCAACAATTGAGTCGCTGATTTCTGCCTGACCAATCTGGCATCCCTCGGCCAGGAGAACATTTTTGAGTGTTGCGCCACTAATGGTTGATCCCGGCAGGAAGCGGGCGTGGGTATAAATAGGTTGGACAGGATCGTGGAAATTAAACGGTGCGTCAGGACGTGTCAGGCGCAGGTTGGTTTCATAGAAGGAGCGGATGGTTCCTATATCTTCCCAATAGCCTTCGAAGTCAAAGCTGAAAACTGCGTGCGTGGAGATGGCATTGGGGATGATCTGGGAACCGAAATCATCGAAAGCAGTATTTTCTAGCAATTCAACCAGAACATCCAGGTTAAACAGGTAGATACCCATTGAGCCCAGGTAGGGGCGTTCTGGATCGCTCCGGCTGACAAACTGCGCCAGGATCTCTGGGTTACGGGGTTTTTCGACAAAGGCGGTGATGCGGTGGTCGCTGCCGCTCTTGAGTAATCCCAGGCGGTGGGCTTCCACCGCGGCAACCGGTTGGACAGCCACAGTAATATCAGCGTTATGTTCCCAGTGTGATTTTGCCAATAAGGAATAATCCATGCGATATAGATGGTCGCCAGCCAGGACCAGCACATATTTTGCGCCTGTCACTTTGATTTCGAAGAGCTGCTTGCGCACTGCATCGGCAGTACCCAGATACCAATCGGAGCTGCGGGGTGTCTGTTCAGCCGCTAGAATTTGCACCCAGCCGCGGTGGAAATTATCGAAGTAATAAGTCTCGGTAATGTGGCGGTGGAGAGAGACCGAGTTGTACTGTGTCAGGACCGCAATGTGATGGATTTCTGAGTTGATACAGTTGCTGATAGGAACATCGATCAAACGATACTTACCAGCAATTGGCACCGCAGGTTTAGAACGTTGCTTGGTGAGTGGAAAGAGCCGTCTTCCCACTCCTCCCCCCAGGATGATGGCGAGGATCTCATCAGTGGTAGGCATAATCAAAACTCCACGAGGTGACAGGAATCATTAACCGACAGCCCTACGAGTGATCTGGAGGGCTGTCGGTGGATAGTGCCGAAGGTGGGAATCGAACCCACATTCCCGGAGGGAACACGATTTTGAGTCGTGCGCGTCTGCCAATTCCGCCACTTCGGCCTGGATCATGGATAACCAGGATAAGTATATCGAATTCTAATTATCTGGTCAAGGATACAGGTTCTGTGTGTTGTTGTTCAGCGAATTTGACACCCCCTAACTGTTCAGGGAAAATGTCACCTATGAATACACAGGTGACATTGACGATTAAAGGGAAGCATGAGAAGGTATAATTGCACCGGAGGAAGTGAAATACGCCTATGCGTCTCGGAATTATCGGATTACCGCAATCGGGTAAGACCACGATTTTTAATGCCTTGACCCGGGGAGATCAACCAACCACTGTGAGTGGAGGGCGGTTCGATGTACGCACTGCAGTGGTTGATGTGCCTGACCTGCGCGTCGATCGTTTGTCCACGTTCTACCAACCCGAACGAACCACCTATGCCAAGGTAATCTATGCCGATATTGCTGGTTTGGGGGGAAAGAATGGCAACGAAGTGAACAACAAATCGGTTCTATCGGGTTCTTTGTTAAACCAGCTTTCCCAAATGGATGGATTTGTCCATGTCGTGCGTTGCTTTGAGAATCTCAGCGTGGCACACCCGGCAGGAAGTATCGATCCAGTGCGAGATATTCGAAATATGGATGCTGAACTGCTGCTGAACGATTTAATTATAGTGGAGCGGAAACTGGAACGTTTGGGCGAAGAACGGCGCAGGGGAGGCGGACGCGAGCGTGGGATAATTGAACGTGATGTAGTGCTTTTCGAAAAGTTGAAGGAGACTCTATCGACTGAGGTGCCCATACGCGACCTTGATTTAACCATGGAAGAAGAAAAAAGCCTGGCGGGGTTCGGCTTTTTAACCCGAAAACCGGTTTTGGTTTTACTTAATATCTCGGAAGGCCAAATTGCACACCTGGTTAATTATCCCCACCGGGCCAGCCGGGTGGTCTCGCTACAAGGGCGACTGGAGATGGAGATTGCTCAATTGCCGGAGGATGAGGCTGAGATGTTTATGGCGGAGTTTGGGATTACCGAAATGGGTTTGCAGCGAGTCATTGAGGTTTCTTATGACCTGTTGGGCTTGCAATCCTTTTTCACGGTTGGTGAAGACGAGGTACGAGCCTGGACTGTGCGGCGAGGGGCGACTGCCTGGGAATCGGCTGGCGCAATCCACACTGATCTCCAGAAAGGTTTCATTCGGGCTGAGGTGGTTGGCTTTCAAGATTTACTGACCCTGGGCGGTCTGGCAGAGGCACGCAGCAAAGGACGGTTGCATCTGGAAGGTAAAGATTACCTGGTTCAAGACGGGGATATCGTCCACGTTCGCTTTAATCTCTAATCGCCGGATGTTCGATGGTAAATATGGAATTTGCTCAATTATTTCGGTCAGCCGGGGACATCCTGGTTCAAAACCAGGTGAATTTAAACTGCACAGATACCGTGAATGGTAATCATGGCGATCATATGGTCGAAATTTTCCAGAGTGTGGTACAGGTTGCTCAAGAGCATCCTGGCATGGAGTTAGCGGAGGCGATGGAGGTTGCCGGTCTGGCTCTCGCTCAACTGGTTAATAATGGTTCAGCTCAGGTGTATAGCCGGGGATTGACCAGCTTCGCATTTCAATTCCGGAAATATGATATTTCGATGCTTGAATTGATTAGTTATGTGCGGAGAACGCTAAGCGAGAAGGAAGACAGCACAGTAGAAGAGAAGCCAGGCAGCCGTGGCGTGATATTGAAAGCACTGGTAGCTGGACTGGCGGGTTGGCAAGCGCGCGAGAAAAATCCAATGGCTACCGACGCCACCCTCGACCTAGGATATTTATTCGATCTGGGTCTCGCATATTTACACGCGAAACAGCACTCAGGCAACAAATTGGAGGCATTGGTCGAAACGGTTGTATCTGCCAGCCCATTGGGCAATGTCGCTCATCGGCTTCAATCGGGCAAACTGGCGGTAAAAGCGCTACTTCAGGCAATGAGTGCACCCCCTGCGTCCCCTCAGTCTACAGGTTGAGCGGTATAGTGTTCTAGCAGTAAGAGAAAGCACCTTCCTCTTATACGCTCTCAATATTATTCTTCAGGAATGGATTCCTCTTCCACAGGTTCGGGTATAGCCTCATCGGGTTTTCGTTCTAACATTTGCATCTGCAAAGCAACGACCCGTACTGACGTGCGCGTTTCACCTTGTTTTTCGTATCGTTCAGTGTGCAAACGACCTTCGAGATATACAAGGCTCCCTTTGTGGAGGTATTGCTGGCATATTTCTCCCAACTTACCCCAGGCTTCGATGTAAAACCAGTCAGTGGCCTCTTTCAAATCACCTTCGCTACCACGCCAAAACCTGTCGACCGCCAAAGAAAAGAGGGTTACTTTTTTACCAGTCGGCGTAAAACGTTGTTCCGGATCTTTTCCCAAGCGTCCAATGAGTTGCACTTTATTCAAAGATGGCATTGTTTCCTCCGGGTTTTAATTTGATAAGTATTATTGAAAACGCTATTTACTAGTATTATACTCGTTTTTCTGGGAGAGCGGGTTTACCCGTTAGAATCAGCCTGGAATGGTTGCAAACTCTCCCAATCGCTGGTATCCTTAGAGAAGTAATTCGTCGAGTGTGTCTCACAGGTTATGTGATATTTAAAGGTTGCTTTTCCTTGTACACTCGCAAAACCACTCAGATGCATAAGATAATGAAGGCGATCGTGTAGATGCTATGCGTATTGAATTTTTATATGTTTATATCATTTTTAATTGATATATAGAAGGGCGAATCGCATATGTACATGGCTATTGAGGGCGTAATTGGGGTTGGTAAAACCACGCTAGCCCGATTGCTCCAACCCGCTTTTCAGGCTGACCTGTTGTTGGAAGTCTTTGAGGAAAACCCCTTTCTTTCAGATTTTTATGGAGATCGGGCGCGTTATGCCTTTCAGACGCAGATTTTTTTCCTACTCAGCCGGTATTACCAACAGCGCCGGACTGTCGCAAGTCTACTTGACCAGGGGAAAAGCTTGATTGCTGATTACACTTTTGAAAAGGATGCTCTGTTTGCCCAGATCAATCTGCATGGTGATGAACTCGATATGTATTACAAAGTGCATGAAGCGCTGGCGGAAAAGATCGTCCTACCAGACCTGATCATTTACTTACGGGCCAGTACCGAAGTGCTCTTGCAACGAATTACTTTCCGAGACCGCTCCTATGAGCGCAAGATTGAACCTTTCTATATAGAACAGCTTAATCAATCGTATGAGTCTTACTTTACCGATCGCAAAGATCGCCGTTCGCCGGTATTGATTCTCGATACTAATCAGTTAGATTACGTACATCATCCTGAGGATCTGAGATGGGTTGAGAATCGCGTTCGGCAGACCTTGAAACTGGCACCCTTTCAAACAGAGCTGCCTATGGAAATTGAAGAGGGAATATGATGCGAATTACGCGAGATGTGCTGTTAAAAGTCATGCGGGATGCAGTATCGAGGCGCACGCGTGCAGACCGAAACTTGATAGCAGCCTATTTGTGTGGATCGTTATTAGATGATGACTATTTACTTGGCGGTGTCACTGACATTGACCTGGTATATGTGCATTCGGATGTAATCCTGGCTGAACGCGAGATCCAACCCATTACGGATGAAGTGCACCTGGATATTGCACATCATTTTCACCGGGATTATCGCCAGACACGCCAATTGCGTGTGCATCCCTGGCTTGGACCCACGTTGAAAAACTGCCTGATCCTGTATGATCCACAGCATTTATTGGATTTCACTCAAGCGAGTGTACGCGGTCAATACGACCGCCCTGATCACGTTTTACAGCGCATTTATCCCCAAGTAGAATCAGCCCGTAAGATTTGGGCCGGGTTTCATGCACTTAATAATGAGGTGGGACCGGAGGAGATTCTGACCTATCTTAAATCAATTCGACAGGCTGCCTGTGCAATTGCTGGGTTGACAGGGAAGATGCTCACCGAACGGCGGTTTATGCTGCTCTATCGATCGGTGACTGAGGCGATTGGTCATCCAGGTCTATATGCTGGAATGGTTGGATTGTTGGGTGGTGCACACGCTGAGGCTGGGTTGGTAAAGGCGTGGATGCCTGCCTGGCAGTCGGCCTATCATGCGTTGTCCCCTGACACAGCGCCTGTTCGCCTGCATGCGCTGCGCGAGTCATATTATCTGCACGGGTTGGAGGCATTGATTGCCAGCGAACAGCCGCAATCTGTGCTTTGGCCCCTGCTGAACACCTGGACTTTAGCCATCAGCAAGCTGCCAAAGGAGAGTCCCACCCGCTCCGAATGGCAAAAATTGCTCGAAACACTCGGGCTATTCGGGACTGGTTTTCAGGAAAGGCTGATGGCCCTGGATGCCTACTTGGACCTGGTAGAAGAGATTATTGAAAAATGGGCGCGCGAGAATGGGGCTGAATATAGTTCATAAAGAGCTATAAGAAGCGTAGAATTGGTTAACCAAGAATCTCCGGCAATGTTTCACGTGAAACATTACCGGAGATTGATTATTAAGCAGATAGGGTTGGGTTATGGATTAGCGACTGGCGCTTTCGTGTCTGAAGCTGTGACAGCGGAGTGCATGGAGGTCAAGCCGATTATGCCACCCAGGTTCATGGTATCTACAGCGCTACTGGGAACGATTATTATTGCGCCTTTTTCTTTCAACCCCTCGAACAGCATGTTCATCGCTCGCAAGTGCAGAGCGACTGGGTTATCAATATATGCCTTGGAGGCCTCTGCGAAAGAGGCGGCGATTTGCTTTTCGGATTCGCCCAAGATGACGCGTGCCTGACGTTCGCGCTCTGCCTGAGCCTGACGGCTCATCGCGTCTTCCAGGTCGCGAGGAATTACGATGTCCCGGATTTCAACTGATTGTACGGTCACACCCCAGGGAGTTGTGCGCTCATCAATGATCTTTTGTAGATCGGCGTCCATCTTAGCCCGACCGACCAGGATGTCTGCCAGGGTCATCTGACCGATTATTTCGCGCAGAGCGGTCTGGGCAGCCCAGGTGATGGCGACCCGATAATCTTCAACCTCGAGGGAGGCCTTCTTACCATCCCAAACAACCCAGAATAGCACCGCATCTACGTCAACCGGAACGGTATCCTTTGTTAACGTCTTCTCGGCGTTGAAAGGGGTTACCATGACCCGGTGGTCGATCCAGTTAGGTGTGCTGTCTATAATCGGGATGATCCAGAATAAACCTGGCCCGCGGAGGTCCTGAAATTTCCCCAGCCTTAGAACAACTGCCTTTTCCCACTGACGGGCAATCTTCAGGGCGAACAGGATGTAGAGCGAAAGGAGAGTAGAGATTGTCATCACGATGACAATCCATCCTTCGGCGGCACCCACATTGTCCAGCCAGGCTATCAAGGCAATGCCGATAAGGAAAATTACCGCGGCCAGGATGCCAGACAAACCATTGATGCGAATATTATCCGGAGCGTGTCCTCCTGAGCGGGTGAATGTTTGGGAGAGAGGTTGGTCAGGATTCTGAATAGTAGGTGTGGTTTTCATTAGTTCCTCAAGCTTTCAATATATTGGATGGTTCATTCCCACCGCCGGACTGGTAAAATTGCCATTGGCATTCTACGGCGGTGGTTACTTCAGTCAGATCGAAACCCAGATTGCGGGCTTCCTGAATGTAGTGGTTGGTCAATTCGTCTAATACCTGACGGCGTAGTCGTTGGTTGGTTTCGGCGGAAGGACTTTCCCAGACATAAGTACCGCGGCCTTGTTGAGTGGAAATCAAGCCCATTTCATCCAGGATGCGGTAGGCGCGGGCAATGGTGTTGAAATTAACCCGCAATTCGATCGCCATCTCGCGCACGGTGGGGAGCTGGTCGCCAGGTTTCAGCTCGCCATTAATGATCTTCCGGCGAATCTGTTCGACGATTTGTTCATAGATCGGTAATCCCGAGCGAAAATCTATCTGGATCTTCATCCTAAATCGTTTTTATTAGTAACTCCACATTGTATCATTGTGTGATTGTATAATTGTACCAATGTATAATTGTATACAATCCGGCTATTTTGTCAAGGTTTGGCAGGCCAGACTTGTGATTTAACCCGGTTCGGAATACACTATTCCTTACCTGAGAGGTAGCGAGGTGAGTAACCAAATGATGATAGGTGCAGTGGACATCGGTGGGACGAAGATTGCAGTCGGATTGGTAAGTGCTCATGGAGCGGTGGTTTCCCGGCGAGAAATCCCCACCCTGCCGGAACGAAACTTTGACCTGGCGATGGATCGTATTACTGCGTTAGTCCAGGAGGTCAGCGCGGGTTATGTACTTCACGGCGTCGGGGTTGGTTGCACTGGCCCGGTAGATCCTTTCTTGGGGACGATCGGCAATGTTCAGTTATTACCGGGTTGGGAGGGAGGGGATCTGGTCGGTGGGTTGTCGGCGCGTTTAGGGGTACCCGTGGTGATGGAAAACGATGCAGACGCCGCGGCGTTAGGTGAGTTTGCCTGGGGTGCAGGCCAGTGCGCCAAGCGGTTGATCTATCTGACAATCAGCACAGGCATCGGCGCCGGTTTGGTTTTCGATGGCCAGCTGTACCGCGGCGCTGAAGGCGCCCATCCTGAGATTGGACATTTTGTCATCGATCCCAGCGGTCCGACCTGCACCTGTGGCGCGCGGGGTTGCTGGGAGAGCCTTGCCAGTGGTTTGGCGTTGGCGCGTGACTGTGCCCCATTCGACGCGCAGCAGGTCTGTGCTGCAGCAAAGCAGGAAGATGTAATGGCGTTGCGGGCGGTTCAGCGAGTGGGATATTATCTCGGCATCGGAGTGGCTAATTTAGTTACGCTCTTCACGCCGGATGTAATTGTCCTGGGGGGTGGGTTGATGCAAAGCCGCTTCCTGTTCTGGGAGGCGATCCAGCATGCCGTCCGGACGCAATGCGGCTATGTGCCCCATGAAAAGACGCGCCTGGTGCCCGCTGCTTTTGGTTCGCAGACTGGTCTG
>CAYGZL010000141.1:0-2027 GCA_964354345.1 uncultured Anaerolineaceae bacterium
GCGTTGCAGAGCCAGGTGCGCCAGGCAGCCGCACAAATCAACGAGGTAATTCAATGTGCAGGGATTAATAGCCTGGATGGACTGGTGAACAACGCCGGGACATTCACGCTTTGGATGGCACTCACCGCCGAGGGGTACGAAACCCAGTGGGCGGTCAACCACCTGGCATCCTTCTTACTTACTCACGAGCTGCTGCCGTTGCTCAACGCTGCCCCACAGGCCCGGGTAATTACTGTCAGCTCGGGTTCGCATTACGGCGCACGCTTGAAATGGGACGATATCCAGCTCCGGCGCGGCTACACTGGCTTGCGAGCCTATGGGCAAACCAAGCTGGCCAACGTGTTATTCAGCTCAGAATTAAATCGACACCTGACACTGCCGTCGACGATCAAGGCCTTCGCCGCTGATCCAGGATTGGTCAATACGAATCTAGGCGGGAAGGGCAATCCCGGATTGGTGCAGTGGGTGTGGAATCTGCGTAAAAAGTCAGGAATACCCGCGCCAGAAGCCGCACGCGGGATCATCTACCTGGTCTGCGAGCCATCTATCCAAAATTCAACGGAGATCTATTGGAAGCATGGCTCTCCGAAGGCTCCGGATCCCTACGCGTTGGACACTGAGGCTGCCCGGCGATTATGGGCGATTTCATCACAAATGTGCGGTTTAGACGAGGAAACCTACCGATAACCTGGCAGCATATGTCAGACGATCACTAAGGCATCATGGACATGCCCTAGAAATCCTTGTCAGCAGAATGTCAGGATAATTTGCGAATTCCTGGTACGATGAGAAAAACCAGGCGCGAGAAACACAGACCTGCTCCCGCAAAAATCAATACAGTCTGGCTTAAGCCAATCCGGTCGGCCAGAACCCCGATCAACAGGTTGCCGAAGGGCGCGAAACCGAAGAAGGTTAGCGTGTAGAGACCCATCAGGCGCCCACGGAACTGGTCTTCAACATTAGTTTGCAGCAGGGTGTTGATCGAGGTAAATTGCACCATAAAGCCGACGCCCAGGCAAAACGCCAGGCCCAAAGAAAGCTGAAAGGTCGGCACATAGGCAAAAGCAGCCAACACCAGGGGGAAGAAAATATTCGCCAGGTTAAGCCAGCGACCACGATTTCCCTGCGCCCCAAATTGAGCGATGATAAACGCGCCGCACACTGCCCCCACACCGATCGCCGTAGTAATCCAACCATACGCCAGCGCCCCCTGGTGCAATACCTGTTCAACGAACGCCGGTAGCAGTGTGGAGTAAGAGACACCAAAAAAGCTAAAAACCAGGGCCAGGAGCAATAAACCCGCCAGGTCACGATGTTGAAAGGCGTAGCGCACCCCACTGGTAAGCTGCTGGAATATTGAACCGCTATACGGACGGGGCTCATGGCGAGGAAGCTGCATCAATCCCAGACCGATGATCACTGCCAGGAAAGAGAGGCCATTCAGCATAAAACAATAAGCCGCTCCCACCAGGGCTAAGAGCATCCCACCCAGGGCGGGTCCGATCGCCCGCGCCGAGTTGAACATCATCGAATTCATCGCAATTGCGTTGGGTAAATCCGACTTCCCCACCATATCCACAATGAATGCCTGGCGGGCAGGGGCGTCGAAGGCATTCACCACCCCTAACATGGCAGCCAGGACAACCACATGCCAGACTTGCACGACATCCGCCAAAGCCAACCCACCCAGGATAAAGGCCAGCAGCATGGCCGTCGCCTGCGTGATCATCATTAATATCCGCTTGGGCACCCGGTCAACTATCACACCGCCCCAGGGCGTGATGAGCAGCGCCGGGATAGCCGAGGCAAAGCCCACGATGCCCAAGGTTGTCTTAGAATGGCTGATTTGGAAGACCAACCAACCCTGGGCGATGATTTGCATCCAGGTGCCGGCATTTGAGATCAATTGACCGATGAAATAAAGCTGGTAGTTGCGGTGACGGAAGGGGGTAAAGGCAGTAGGGGGCACGATGATACAAGTTGAGGGAGTTGGATTGTAGCTTCAGGGCACCGGCTGCCCGTCAGAT
>CAYGZL010000142.1:0-6124 GCA_964354345.1 uncultured Anaerolineaceae bacterium
CTGGCAAGTGTTTTTTTCGCGCTATGCTTTTGGATCTTCCATCCTGGCTACATGATCAACGATGACATCGGCATCATCATGCTCGCCTCCGGGTACCTGGGGGGGAAGCCCGCCCCATTTCTGATATACAGCAATGTTGTCCTGGGTTGGATCTTGAATCTCCTCTATGCCTTGCCTGTTGGCCTTAATTGGGAAATCATCCTCTTTATCGCACTGAACTTTCTGTGCGTATGGGCGCTGATTTACCTGGTTCTTTCCCGCCCGATAAAAAACTTGCCTAAACTTACCGGGGTTTTAGCAGTTTTATTCTGCGATAGCTACTTCCTGATTAACCTCACATTTACGACGATCGCCGCATTTACCGGCATATCCGGCTTTGCCCTGATTTTGATGACGGCGCAGAAAAAATCTCCGGTACATAAAAGGCTTCTCGCGGCTGGAATTACTCTGATCTGGGCAGGCGGTTTGATCCGCCTCGAGGCGGTATTGCTCGTTTTTCTCATCCTTCTGCCAGCCCTGGTTTTCTGTTTTCGTTCTTTCGATCTCAAGAGGCTGATCATAGCCCTGTCAGTAGGTGGCTGCCTGGCGGGCGGCTTTTATGCTTTTGATCGGGCGTATGTGCGATCAGTTCCAGATTGGAACGCCTTTGATATCTACAACCAGACCCGCTCCATGCTCCAGGATACACCGCGCTGGAACAAGATGGAAGCGAAGACAGGCGATATTGGTTGGAG
Source organism: uncultured Anaerolineaceae bacterium (assembly GCA_964354345.1). Lineage (GTDB taxonomy): Bacteria > Chloroflexota > Anaerolineae > Anaerolineales > UBA4823 > CAYGZL01. The sequence continues at coordinate 735 of CAYGZL010000142.1, forward strand.
TGCGAACGACCTGAAGCTGTTCCTGGCCTGGTTTTTCCCAGACGAGAAAACCTACTCGCTTGCAAACCTGCAATACCTGGTAGAGCATGTCCCTGGCAGGCAGGGAAGCCTGCGCGCCCCGGTAGTCTCTTTTCTTCGCTCTCTGACCCATCTCGAAGCGCTCCCCTACGGGCTGATGATTGCCTTCATCTGGTTGGCGATCTTGTTTTATCCAGCTTTGAGAAGAGCAGCCATTCCTTTCGCTTTTGTTCTGGCCAGCCTGGTTGGGATCAACATTTATCTCGCCTGGGCAATGAGCGATCCTGACCGTGTGCTGCTGCCTTCAATGGCTGCCGGGGTCATTTTTGGGCTCTGTTTTCTGGATTGGAGGAGCAACGGCAGTATGGAATTGCTGCCATCTTCCAGGCGAGATGTTTTGAGACCGATTGTCCTGGGGGCTACGCTTGCCTCCGTAATGATACTCGTCCTGGTGGAATCGATCCAGACGACCGGGTTCAACCTGACCAAGCAAACCACTTACCGTCAGATCTTGTCCGATCTGGACGACCTGCAACGCTCCGGAGCAATCGCACCCAATGCTTTGATCATCTCGCCCTCGTATGGGATTCCGCTGGAGTGGACCGACCCGCTGACGCTCAGTTTCCCCCGCATTCAGTACCTCGACCTGGGATGGCTGACCTTTTCTCCGCCTTATTATGAAGTGCTGCGCCAGCATGATATTGCCTCCCTTCCAGCCGGTTTATACCAGAAGGAGAACGTTTATCTTCTGTCAAAGCCGGTAGTCGTGAAAGGCCTCCTGCAATACATCCAGGAGCACGAAGGTGTCAATGCAAGTGTCGAAACCTTGTATAGCCTGCCGAACAGCCGGCGTGAGTTTGGGTACAACAATCTCCAGTTGTATAAGGTTGTGGGGTTGAAATGAAACAATTTTCAAGTTTTTTCTCGATGTAGTGCACACCCAGACCTCATAGAGGCAGATGGTTGGCGTTATCAAATGGGCGATGTCATGAATGGGCGTAGAAAAAATCAACGTTTGAGTCATCGGTCAGATACTCCATCCATCCTGAGGAATTAACAGTGTTATTCAGTGATCCTCATCCTCCTCTGCGCGAAGATTATCGGTATCCGGGCTTTTCAACATACCGCGCGCTTCTTCAATGGGCGGAATCACCCCCCACGAAAAGTATCCTTGAATGGAATAAAAGCCAGCTTTTGGCCGAGCTTATAGTTGTATGCATTTCTCTATCCTCCCAATACATAATCCAGGTTCTCCAGGATGAGTAAGCTCAAATCGGGCCCAGGTTCGACGAACGGGCGTAAAAATAATTTAAAATGACGCAGGCAGTGCTGCAGGTCAGTGTGGATGCTTGCGGGTGATTCTCAGCATAAATTGTGACGGTGATATAATCATCGGAGGGGTAGATGTTGAAGCAAGCCAGCGTTGCGTTAGAAAACCCGCATGGATGCGACTGGCGTCACGCCCCGCGAACGTATCCAGTGGACGGGTCAGCGTTGCCTGCAGAATGCGACCCTCTCTACTTCGGGTTCAGGAACTCGAGTGGCATTAAGGCCGCGCTCCTATCCGCGTTCTTCCATCACGCCTATCTCTGGGTATTACACATTTGAATTATTTTCCGTTGCAGAAGTTCTTTATCTGGTTATAATTTCCCCTATCTTATTCTCTGAGGTTAACATGCCAACGGTTTCTGAACAAAACGTCAACCAATCCTCCCGCCCCTCCCAGCTCCAGATCACCGACCTGCGTGTGGTCTACCTGAAGGGGCTGCCGATGGACTGCCCCTTGCTCCGCATTGACACCAACCAGGGCATTTCTGGTTATGGCGAGGTGCGTGATTGGGCCAGCCCCACTTATGCCCTGATGCTCAAGTCGCGCTTGCTGGGCGAAAATCCCTGCAATGTTGATAATCTTTTCCGCAAGATCAAGCAGTTCGGTTTCCACGCCCGCCAGGCCGGCGGCGTGTGCGGCGTCGAAATGGCGCTCATGGACCTGGCCGGCAAGGCCTATGGTGTACCGGTCTACATGCTGGCGGGCGGCAGGTTCCGCGATAAAATCCTGATCTACTCCGACACCCCCTCCGAACCAGAAGGCACCGCCATGGGTCATCGACTCAAGGAGCGCATGCAGCAGGGATTCAAGTTCTTGAAGATGGATGTCGGCATCGACCTGCTGCGCCGCATTCCGGGCGGGCTGGTGGCTCCTCCTGGTATGTTGGAATCCCAGGAAGTCATGCATCCCTTCACCGGCATCCAGATCACTCAGCAGGGCATCGATTGGCTGTGCGAGTATGTCGAGCAAGTGCGTGCCGTAATCGGCTACGAAATCCCCCTGGCGGCCGACCATTTTGGTCACCTGAATCTGGAAGCCTGCATTCGCCTGGGCCAGGCGCTCGATAAATACACCCTGGCCTGGTACGAAGACATGATCCCCTGGCAGTACACCGACCTGTACGTGCGCCTCTCTAATTCGGTGAACACCCCTGTCTGCACCGGCGAGGACATCTACCTAAAAGAAGGCTTCAAACCGCTGCTCGAGGCGCACGCCGTCTCAGTTATCCACCCCGACCTGGCCACTTCCGGCGGTATCCTGGAGACCAAGAAAATCGGCGACCTGGCCCAGGAGCACGGTGTGGCGATGGCCATGCACATGGCCGGCTCCCCCGTGGCAGCGATGGCGGCGGTGCACTGCGCCGCGGCCACCGAGAATTTCCTGGTGCTCGAAAACCACTCGGTCGATATTCCGGAGTGGAATGAGCTGGTCACCGGCCTGCCCAATCCCGTGATCCAGGACGGCTACATCCAGGTGCCTGAAACTCCTGGCTTAGGCTTCGCCGATCTCAACGAAGAGATGGTGCGCAAGTTCATCGATCCCGCCCAGCCCGGCTACTTCGAGCCGACCGACGCCTGGGATCATGAAAAATCCGGCGACCGCTTGTGGAGTTAATATGAAATGGGTTACTCGTTCGCATGTGCATGTGGATCGCGCGGCATGCCCGTGGCTGATTACGCGGTTCATCGACAATGAAGCGGAGTTCTTGTTCGTTCCCGCCAGCCAGATTGAGCAGGTGGTCAAGGAAACCGGCGCCATCCCCTTCGATGCGCCCGGCGTAGAGCTTGGACATCATGGGGGTGATGGGAAATCGTCCGGGAGATGCTCATTCGAGTCCATCATCTTGAAATATGAGCTGAAAGAGCCTGGGCTATTACGACTGGCAAAAATTGTCCACGCTGCAGACGTTTCCGAGGATATTGATAAGGATCCTCTCGCCCGCGGCCTGGAAGCAATTGCCAGTGGTTTCAGCCTGCGCTTCCCTGAAGATGAAGAAAACCTGGCCCACCAGTTCGATGTGTATGATGCCCTGTATGCCTGGTGCCGGCTGGATGTGGCCAGGAATAAATCGTAACAGGGATGCCTAAACCATTTACAACCGACCTCCCAATCCTGTTCACCACCCGGATTGTGCGCCTGTTCTGCTACGGATTCTTGTCCGTGGTGCTGGCGCTCTATCTCTCCGAAGCAGGCCTCAGTGAGAAACAAATCGGGCTGCTCTTTACACTGACCCTGGTTGGGGATGCCGGTATCTCGCTCTGGCTGACCACCTCCGCTGACCGGTTTGGCCGGCGACGCACGCTGCTGCTGGGTGCGTTCTTGATGATTGGTGCGGGAGTGGTCTTCATCCTGACAGAAAACCCAATCCTGCTGATGGCAGCCGCCATTATCGGCGTCATCAGCCCCAGCGGTAACGAGATCGGCCCTTTCCTCTCGGTTGAGCAGGCCGGGCTGACGCAGTTAATTCCCGATCACCAGCGTACACAGACTTTTGCCTGGTATAACCTGTCGGGATCATTTGCTACGGCCAGTGGTGCGCTGGCAGGTGGTTGGCTGTCTCAGGCTTTGCAGGGTCGTGGCGTAACTGCCTTGGGCTCATACCGGGCAGTGCTGATGGGGTATGCTTTGGGCGGTGTAGCCCTGGTGGTTCTCTTCCTATGCATGTCAGCCGCCATCGAAGCGTCTGCGAGTACACTTCAGAATGCAACCAAACGAACACTCGGTTTACATCGTTCTCGCAATGTGGTGTTTCAGTTGAGCGCCCTGTTTGCCATGGACGCTTTTGCTGGCGGTTTGATCGTCCAGAGCATGATAGCTTACTGGTTCCATATACGCTTTGGGATCGAAGCGGGCCTCATCGGCAGTATCTTCTTCGGCGCCAACCTTCTGGCGGGGGGTTCTGCGCTCCTGGCAGGGAGTATCGCCAGGAAAATCGGCCTGATTAACACAATGGTCTTTACTCACATCCCATCGAATATCCTATTGATGTTGGTGCCGTTGATGCCCGCTCTACCGCTGGCGATATTGATGCTCTTACTGCGTTTCAGCATCTCACAGATGGATGTTCCCACGCGCCAGTCGTACACCATGGCGGTTGTCGCTCCCGACGAGCGTTCCGCTGCATCCGGAGTGACTGCCATCGCCCGCTCGGTGGGCGCAGCGCTCTCGCCATCTCTGACGGGGATTTTCTTGGGCATCCCTGCGCTGCTCAGCGTGCCGTTCTTCCTTTCGGGTGGTTTGAAGATTATTTACGACTTGCTGCTGTATCGTAGTTTCCGCCGGCTCAAGCCACCTGAGGAACGGTAGATCAATCTTCCTTATATTACAGGGTTGCACATTGTGAAAAGTCCAATCATCTCTCATTACCGGTAATGATTATAGGGGCTTCTTTATTGCTTCTCGAAGATCATGGACATATCCACGAACATGCCTGGGTAGAACATGAGCACTGCCACCAGCACGATGATCCCCATCACGCTCACACCCATGCCGCTCCGCAATTCGCTATCGCAGATGCCAAAGGACATTCACACTGGCATCAACATGATGCAGAAAATCATGATCATTCCCATACACCAGATATTCATCATTGGCATGACCATGAGTAACACGTCTGATGAGTTAGATGCACAGGGAATACGCACCTAACACTCCCCGTGCTCGGGATCGGCAATACTTTGCGGATTTTTATTGTATTGATTGCTGAGCCGATCAGGGTTGGCATATCTGCTACCAGCATACAAGCAGGGTTGTAAAATTCTGCTAACTTTTTTCTGATTAAAGGATCATATCTAGTAGAGAAGTCCGTTATCAACTCTATTAAAAAGGATTAGCATGGAAGAACAACAAGCGATCGACCTTCTAAAGGTGGGTGACCTGAAGGGCCTCGATATTTTGATCCAACTTTATTACTTCCGAGCAGTCAAGACGGCCTACCTGATCGTCCAGGATCGCGATGAGGCAGAAGATATCGTGCAAACTGCCTTCGTTCATGCCTGCGAAAAGATTGACCAGCTGGCTTCGGATCGTTTTGGACCGTGGT
>CAYGZL010000143.1:0-6063 GCA_964354345.1 uncultured Anaerolineaceae bacterium
GGCGCGGACCTTGCTATTGGCCCAGCGGTAATGGTTGGCGGTATTCGCCAGCACGTACTCCAAGAGGCTGTTCTTGCCCTGCCAGGTGTAACGTCCCGGCTCAAATAGATCACTTTCCGGGATACCCTCGATCACCTGGCGCGCCTGGAGATAGGAACTGGCAAACCATTCTTGCACTTCCGTTAGGCTGCGCAGCCTGTGCCGCTGGTAAATCTGCTCGTTGAGCTGATTCATCTCGCGCCAGGTGAACCCTGGCGCTGGCAGCTGCGGCGTTTCACCGCGCAGCCCCGCCTGGTACCAGCCCAGGAAAAGCTGCTCCCAGGCCGCCAGGTGGGCCAGAATGTCCTTCACCGACCACTGCCCGATCACGCCTGGTTGGATCATCTGGGACGAATCCAGGCGGGCCAGGATTTTCTCCAGCCTGCGGCGCTCGCTTCCGATCCTTTCCAGGAGTAGCGCCTTATTCATCTGCTGCCCGCTGTGCGCCTTCTGCCAGCGGCGGATCTGCTGCTTGGCCCAGTCATAGCGCCGGCAGGTCGCTTCGAGCAATTCATCCACCAGCGGATTCGGCTTCGGAGCATACAGCGCTTCTTCTGGCAAACCGACTACATAAGACAGGATTTCCTGGTACGAGGTGCGGTACTGCTGGAGGAATACTGGCAGCGGCTGCGCTTCCGGTGCGCCCACCAGTCCGCCGAGTGCCCCGGCCATGCTCGCCAATCCAGCCATCGAAATACCGCCTGGACCGAGGATACCTGCCATGCGCGAGTGCAGGAAAGCCTGTTCCGTAGAACGCACCTGGGATAGCACCTGGTAAAGTGACCAGCTCCCCACTATGCCTGGGGCGTTCGTTTCCTCTTCGCTGAACTTGAACCGTTCGCTGGCAACAAACTCGCCGGAGGCATCTTTCTCAAAAAAGAACAGGTAGCGGTCCAGTTGGCGGCGCGAAACCTGGATTGCTTCGATGAGCTGATGTTTGTCAGCGATGGGTACAGGCATATAAGATTTCCTGAATATGATGCGTGTGCTCGCGCTCATGTTCCAGATAACGGCGGAAAACTTTGCGCGCCAACCACAGCTCACCAGATTGATCGGCTTTTACCAGGCTGAGCTCAACTTCATTGAAGACAGCCAATCGCCCCAAAGCCAGCGCCCGCACCGCTTCCAGACGGGACCAGACCGAGCGGTTGGGCTTGAATTGGGGCAGGGATGATGGATCAAGAATGCGCGTCAGGTACCAGCGCTCGGAAGCAGCCACGTGGCGCAGCACTTCCAGGATCGACCAGGAGCCAGGGGCAGGCGGCCAGGAAAGCACGGTCTCGGGCAGGTTCTGCGCCAACTCCAACAGCTCGCTGCGAGAACAGGCCATCAAATCAAGAAAACCGGGAATTTCGTTGGACATGACAGGTAGGCGCTCCGCCTCGAAGAAGCCGATCAGGTTGCCATCGCGGGCTGTGGAAGCATGCTGCTGTACTAAACGCGGTAGAATGGCATCATCCTGTGGCGGCGCTGGCCTGCCATATTTGCGCAGCCAGGCCAGGTGCCAGGTTATGGACTCGACAGCCCGCTCCATGGCTGCCTCTGGGCTGTCTGCCAGCCAGTTGCAGCCCGGCCAGCCTGGAACATGGGCATGTGTGCGGCCGGTGCGCTTCACCTGGAGATAAATGCCATAGATCATTTTGCTCCATTACTTTCACTTCTGGGGTGGTTCCAATTTGGAGTAATCCACAGTGAGCCACCGCTCGGGCTTCACGCGTACCAAAATATCCTCTGCAACACCAGCCGCGCCACCGATGCTCGCCAGGTAATTTTCACCCATTTCTGCGCCAAAGTAACGCAAAGCCATCGGGCGCACATCCCGCTCGAACTGCACCGGATCGATGGTGATTGGGCCCTCGATGCTCACATATTTATAGGGCGGACGGGGGTCCTGAACGCAAACGCTGATCCGTCTCGCGGCCTGCAACAGCCGGGCTTTGTTGGTTTTCTTTCCAGTCCAAATGCGAAGATCCCCTCCTGGCTCGTAGAGGTACCAGACCGGTACTGTCAGCGGGCCACGTCCAGGTTCTGGTATGCTGATCACTGCAATCCAGGGTTGTGACAGAAAAGTTTCTCGTTCATTCACACTCATTACAGTAGCAGTCATCTATTCTTTCCTTTCTTGAGATATCAGCGAAGGCTCAATTTCGCCGATAAAATATCGCATGACCGGCCTGCGATCTGAGCGGCGGGCAGCCACCCGGAACCCGGCGCGCTCGAAGGTTGACTCGCTGCCCATGAACCGTTCATATGGCAGCAGTTTGGTAATCTCGGTGCGCAGCGGGTAGGCTTCGATGATCTTCGCTCCCCGCTCTCTGGCGTATTGGATGGCGGCCTGGATCAACAAGCCCGTCAGGCACCGGCGGCGATTGGGTTTAGAGATAAAGAAGCAGACGATGGCCCAGACCGGCAGGTCATCAATCCGTTTCAGAGTTGGTGAACGATCCAACACAGCAAACTCCTCACGCGGGGCAATGGAACACCAGCCCATCGGCTGCCCATCCTGGTAAGCCAGGATTCCGGGTATATTCCCAGCATCGACGATTTTCTTGAAGGCCAGTTTATTGCCCTCGCCAAACTGGCGCTGGCAGTCCGCGCGTTTGATGCGCCAGTACATGCACCAGCAGCCCTTCTGCGGGCCATGCTCCTCGAAAAGCTGCACAAAATCCGCCCACTCGGCAGCGGTGAGGGGTTTGAAGCTCAGTTGCTCCATAAGCAATTTTTCAGTCATTTGCGCCGTTCCTCTGCTTTTTTAATGACCACCGTGCTTGCAACCAGGTCATGGACGCTCTGCCGGCGCCGGTTGATGAACATCATACCAAAATAAATTCCGATCAGCAGATAGACTACGATCAATCCAACCCGCAATCCAGGGGATGGATCCCACCACATTGGAACAGGAATAAGTAAAGTCACGTGGGTCAATTCCCAGGGCAACAGTTTGAGTGCAGTGCGCAGCAGCGCTCGCCAAAATCCAATCCGACTGCCAGTTACGTGAGCAATCTGCAGATGAAAAAGGCGCTTGCCAAAAGTAGCCTGGCGAGCGGATTGCTCACTGATTGCGAAGTAAAGCCAGGCAGGCAGCGAGATGCTGAGTAAAACCCACAGCTCAATTTGAATCCCATCGCGAAAAAGTGCATATGGAAATCCCTGTCCTAAAATCCAGATCATTGTTTGTATCGCGATCAAAATGCAAAATAGCAGCGCATAATCGAGCAAATATGCTGCAATGCGCTGCCAGGGGCTGGCATAGATAATACCTGCTTGAGCAGTGTTCTCCTGTATCTCTGTCATGTATCAATTATCGCGTAAGAATAGTCAGAGCGATACCATGATCCGATCATTTCTCATTACCCTGTTCCAGCGCCTGTTATCCATTCGCGGATAAGTCAGCCTTCAAGCAAGGTTTTATCACCTCGTCCGCCGGGGACGCGCACGAACAGGATATCCACGGGGCCGGGGCCGCCGATGACTTTGTGGACCGCGCCAGGCCGCACCCCCAATATCTGGCCTGCGTTGACAGATATTGTTGAACCATCCACCTCAAAGGTCAGGCTGCCATTCAAAACGAAATAATATTCTTCGCGCAGCCTGTGAACATGCAATCTTTCATGGCGCCATTCCAGGGCAGGCTCAACGCCCCAAACGCAGGTGAAATCGAGCAAAGGAGAATAATTCGCATGGGTGGATGGCAAACATGCCCCCAGGAGGTAATCCTCATGTGGATCTCGCAAATTGATGCGAACGATCCCGTTCTGGATATCCTCTGAATTCAAGGGTGATCCAAGATAGTCAAGGCTAACTTTATCCGCCCTGTTCCCAGGAATACGAATGAGAAAACTGGAAATCGGCGCCTGCCCGCCAACTACTTGATGGGGCACATTGGCTCGGACACCCACCAATTGGTAGGTATCAACGGAGACGGGACAGCCATGAACCAGCAGATCCAGGCGGCCTTGCAGGACAATAAAGTATTCTTCGCTGCCGGTATGCAGATGGGGCGTATCATCACGCCAGATGTAATCCTGGCGGTTGAAACCTACATCCAGCAAAGGTGAATAAGCCGGCTCGGATTCAGCTACCCTGCTGCCGATCACATAGCCGTGGCGCGGTTGATTACCCAGGTCCAACACAAAAAAAGAGTTACGAGGAGCCAATCGATCCTCTCCCAGATTGGAGTCATCGCTTGCGTGCACGGAACAGCAATACGCCTCCCCTCGCATCCGCATCAAAGAAGTCGAAACCCGCCTGATCCAACAAACCGGGCAGCGTGTTTATGTCAAAAATAGTCATTCGCCCACGGGCGCGGATACGCTTGCGCGCCCATTCATATTTTAAGATGCCGCGATCACTCCAGGCAAAGGTGACAACGACCAGCGAAGCTCCGGGTATCAGCGTGCGATTGATTTCGGTCAATGCCTTAAGCGTATCCGGAAAAAGGTGCAGGCAGCCGCTGGCGATCCCGGCTGCAAACACACCACTGCCAAACGGCAGGATTTCCACATCGGCCCGAGCAAAATTCATCCCGCTGAGACCTTCCCGCTTGACCACCCCCAATCCCACGGACAGCATGTTCTGGGAAATATCGATCCCGTAGACAGTCCGTCCATCGCCAGCTACCCTGCGGCCATACGTGCCAGGCCCGGTAGCCACATCGAGCACCAATCCCTTGATTGGAGTAATTTTCTGGCGCACATAAGCCAGAATCTGGTCGAAAGAAAGCACTCCCAGTCCGGCATACAGGCTGAGTACGAGCGGATACCAGAGCGGCGTTTCATACAGGCGCGCCCACCGGCCAAGCTTGTCGATGTCGCGCAGGAACGGGTTTTTGCTCTCTTCCGGCCGGACCAGCAAAAAGTCCGGGATGCCGTTCACGATGGAGTAATCTCGCCCGCAGGCAGTACAACGAAGATGATCTGCCCCTTCTTGTAACACCCCTTTGCATTTAGGACAAACATAAAGGTGGAAGGAAATATCATTCATACATCACCTTCAATCCTCCGAATAATCCGCCACGCCAGCAGGGTCAGCCAGCGCGAGGGCATTTTCTTCTGCCCGAACTCCCAGTCCTTCCAGGCAGTCCAGATGGACTCGAGTGTGAACCGTCCTTGCGGATCCATTTTGCTTTTCAAGATCCCGAGCATATCGCGCAGCCGCGCATCCTGCTGAAGCCAGGAGAACCGTGAAAGCACATCCAGCACATGCATGAGGTCGTACCAAACCAACGGAACCTTGAGCTTGCGAAAATCGGTGCCCATGTAGAATATATACGGATGACGATGAAGGCTTTCGCTCCATAAATTGAGCAGTGTCTCAGCCCCGCTGTGGGAGGCTGGGCTATCGATGTATGCTTCCATTTCTGACAAGGCCTTAAGCATAGCCAGATTGGCGAACGGGCATGGATCTTCTTTGCGTCCCGGCCCCCGAAATTTGCCCAATTCCTTTGAAACAACACACGGCCAGCCATTGTCCTGGATCAATCCCAGCAGATGCTGGCAGGCTGCCTTTACTGCTGAGTGTTCCTGCAAACCAGATTTCGCCAGGGCGTACACAATCAGCGGTGCATCGCAGAGAGCCCACGCCCATTGATCCAGTCCGGTTCCACCATAATTCGTCGAAATATTCATAGGGAGTTGGAAAGGCCCCTCAACCGATTGGTGCTCCAGGATCCGGGCAACGATTGTATCGACGCCTGGATCGTTGGCAGCAAGGCCCAGGTCAGCCAGGAAGGTCAGCTTGTGAAACGGCTGGCTGGCGCTCTTATGGCTGGAGATAACCGTCCCAGGCCAAGCAGATAATTCTGCCACCAGTCTTTGCACAGCCGGGCTCGCCAGCATGGCCTGGCGCGCCGATCGTACCTGTAGCTCTTGTTCAGCCTGGCCAAGCAGATCGCGCCGAGTTCGGTACTCAATATAAGGTTCACCCTCAAGTAACCAATCGATTGGAGTGTTCATTTTGCAGGCCTCAGCTTTCAACGCAACCCGGGATCATCCCTGTTGAGAAATGTCTCGCTGCAATACAGCC
>CAYGZL010000144.1:0-12032 GCA_964354345.1 uncultured Anaerolineaceae bacterium
GGGAAAGGTCACCCTGTATTCGAAAGAAACCGTCGCCACCAATCTGTTGTTACTGCCCCAGGTATTAGCTGTATTGAAAGATGGATAACCGATCAGCGAGGCAAACAAGGTTGTTTCGCACTGTACTTGCATAGACTCCAGATCAGAAAAGGATACTGCGATGACAGAACCGAGTCAAATAAACCAGTTAATTATGATTGTTGTGGCGGGTTCTCAGGCGGGGGAACTGACGCAGCAGTTAACCCAGAACGGATTTTATTATACCAAGGTGGATAGCAGCGGGGGGATCATCCAGGAACCGCTGCTCTGCCTGTTCATCGGCCTGGATAAAGAACGCCTGGCTACCTTGATGAGCATTGTGCGTCATTGTTGCAAACCGTATCGGCAATATATCCCGACAACCCTCCCCACCCAACCCGGCCCCATCCTCCCACCGATGATCGAAGCCCAAATTGGGGGCGCAACGATCTACAGCATGGACGTTGAAAGGTTTGAGCAGTTATGAACATGAAACTGATGATTGTAATTTTGCGCGATTTCGATGCCGAGAATGTGATCTTTCAACTGATCCAAAAGGGCTACCGGGTTACCCGCATGGCCAGCACCGGCGGCTTCTTCCGGCGTGGCAATGTCACCCTGTTAATCGGCGTTGACGCAGATAAGGTAGACGCGGTGTTTGACCTGCTGCGCGAAACCTGCAAACCTGGCGAGCCAAATTACCACCGCGCCACGGTTTTCGTCGTGGATATGCCGTTGTTTGAGCAAATCTAAGTTGCGGTTCAATTGGACGCACCTGCGCCAATTATTCACCCATTCTACGGAGGGTGGCAATTGGGCGCTATCTTTGCCGCGCCTGACACGACATAACCTGCGTTGGTTCTGGTATGACGGCCTTTTTTCAGCCTTTTCTGACAATATCCTGCTGACTTACCTGAACCTGTTTGTCCTGGCCCTGGGCGCCACACCCGCTCAGATTGGCTTGATGACATCGCTATCCAGCCTGGGCTCGGCTGTTTTACTGCTACCTGGGGCGTTGCTGGTTGAGCGCTTCGGCCATCGCAAACAACTCACTTTACTCACCGGTGGAGGTGTTAGCCGCCTGGCGTTATTAGGCCTGGCCGTGGCGCCAATGATGCTGGGTGGATCCCCGTTAATTGCGGTGGCGATGGCGTTGGTAATCGGTCGGACGGCAATGGCATTCATGTCTTTCCCGGGTTGGATGGCGCTGACCAGCGATATGATCCCCATTGAGGGGCGTGGGCGTTATTTCGCCAATCGCAACCTGGCAATGGTGTTGGCTGGAATTATCGTGGTCTATGCCATGGGTGAACTGATCACCCACACTCCCCAACCGTTGGGTTATCAGCTTGCCATCGGCCTGGCGTTCTTGTTCGGCGCCTGCTCCACACTATCCTTTGCGCGAGTGAAAGATCCGAAAGGTGACGCGCCAGCAGTAAGCAGCAACGATTTTACACTGCGTGGGTTATGGAAGGATCTGGTTTCTGACCGCAACATCCTGGCCTACAACCTGATCATGGCTTTATGGAACTTTTCACTCAATATCGCTGCTCCATTCTTCAGCCTTTACCAGGTGCAGATGCTGAATGCCAGCGGCACCATGGTCGCCTTGATCAGCATCGCCTCCAGTGTCTCAAGCCTGGTCGCGCAACGGCGGATCGGTCTGCTGGCGGACCGCTGGGGAGCACGTAAGCTACAGATGATCAGTGGGTTACTCATTCCGTTGTTACCCTGGCTGTGGATTTTCATCACAGAGGCCTGGCAAGCCATCCCGATTAACCTGTTTGGTGGAGCCTTGTGGGCAGCGTACAGCCTGGCAGCGCTCAACTATCTCTTAGAGATGGCGCCTTCTGAAAAGTTGGCGCGCTATGCCGCCATAAACCAGATCATTGTGATGGCAGCCCTGGCGGCTGGCGCGGCTGTGGGCGGCCTGATCACCAACCAATCTGGCTATCATGCCGTTTTCGTGGTATCTGGCATCGGTCGCTTGATCGCCGCGCTGCTATTTGTGTGGTTAATTCGCAAATAATAGTGTGACCGGTTAACCGGCGCTTGAACTACCGCCGCCAGAAGCCCCGCTGCCACCACCCCCAGCATGGCTGCTCCCGCTGAAGGACGAATGAGCAACGGAGGAAAACACCACAAACGCAGCAAAATCATCCATTCCGGCGCGCTGCAAGGGCTGAAACCAGGCGGGCGGCTTGACATCGCCTTGCTTCTGGAAAAATTTAGCCCAGGCCGCTAAAAGTCCGAACCCGGCTGCGAATGGCAGGTAAAACTCGAAGGTATCCAGGCGCAGTGGCACTTCCAAACCACGTGTCATATCTTTCAGGTAAGCTTGAAACTCCTTCCACTGCAACGCCAACTGTTCACCCTGGTCGCTCAAAGGTGAAAACGACTCGCTAAAGATCAATAAAGCCAGGCCGATCAGAAACATACCCACGCCAGCGCCAACCAGGATCCCAGCCGTGGTCAGGTTGCTCCAGGCAGAGGCTCGCACGGTAAACACGCCGGCGATCAACGCCAGGACAGCCAGAACACCGCCAAAGAGAATGCAGCCTACTCCAATAGCTAACAACCTCTGGCGTACCTTCAGACGGTTTTTATCCAGCAGCCCGGAATCTACCAGCGCCTGGCGCAGGGGGGTGTAAATCTTGCGCTGCGCAGAGGCCAGGCGGGTGGAAACCTGGCTGAGCGGTAATCCATTTGAGGGATCATTACGCCGGTTGGGAAACAGAGCCTCGAGCAAACCAACCTCGTAAGGCAGCAAAGGTTCTTTAGCCGGTTGAATTTGAACAATAAAATTTCGACCACTCAACCAACGCCCAGGTCCTTCGACGATCCGCAAGATGCCGCGCTGAGCCAGGTCGAAAAAGATTGCCTGGGCAGCAGCCAGGTCCGGCATCCCTCGCCCGCGCACCAGACAAGTTGCTACCGCAGGCGTCTGGTCGCCTGGTGGGCTGCTGTAGCGGAACGCTCCTTGCGAGGGAGACGCTTCGATCCCTTCGCGTTGATAGCGCTGCGCAAATCCAACAATCCCGCCAATCCCGAGCAACACAGCCAGCGCTGCGCTGAGACCACCGATCAATATAGTTGGTCGCAGGTGGGATTGCACTTCTTCCTGACGAGCCTGCCAATCAGGCCTGGCAGACGCCAATCCACCGGTCTGGAAGCGAGCAGTGAGGATCACTTCCTGATCGGGGGAAATATCCTGAACCAAGGCTGCGACGCGACCCGTGGCGATCTGGATGTCTCCACTGGCGTTCGTTAGCACTGGTGTTCCGGTCAAGGTCACATTTGCTGGATAGGTCAAGCTGATGTGGCTGGTGCCGATGGGATAATCATGGTCTTCTGGGATGGCGCGCCAGATCAAGGTATCTGTGTCCAGCTTGCGTACTACGCCATGCACCCGATAAGACAATCCGAATGTGCGCCGGGCATCCGAGGTGGCAGAGAAATGCCACGTAATTTTGATCGGATCTCCGTCCTCGATTTCCACCTGTCCGTCGTTCTTTCCAGATAGTAGCGTGACACCCTCCAGGTTGGCTTGAATCTGGTCGATGCTATCCAACTCATTCAAAGCCAGGTTGCGTGACACATAAGTGAAGGGACCTCCAGTAAAATTGAATATCACCGTTTCGGTCACCAGTAAGGTGCCGTTCGCTTGCAAAGAGAGCGTAACATCGAACTGTTCAGCGGCATAACTCTTGGCGGCTTTCACAGGCTGGACGAGCAGCAAGAGACAGAACAAGCTGATCAGGAGTAGCGTGGGTTTGAGCTTCATCGGTTGGTCTCCCGGATGAAAAATCAGATCATGGTGGAGGGTGGATTGGTATGCAGGATCGCTAAAGCAAGGCGTGCTCCCAGGTGTTCCAGGGCGCGACGATCCGCCCAGGGTGGCACACCGTGGAGCAGGAGCATGAAGCGCATCATTACTGGATGATCGCGCATTCGTTGCTCCAGGAAATCGGCCACGCGCCGGGGATCGGTGATGGCTTCAGCAGTGGCCGAAAAACGCTGGCCTTTCACCAGCACCTCCACCTGGGAATGCGCCTGTAGATTACGGAACCAATCTGCCTGGGAGCCACGGGCAGATCCAACAGCATAAGCGTTATCAATTCGCCCATACTGGAGCGGAGTCTGGCGGGGTAAACTACTTTTTCTGCCGGTGGTGGTCAAAAGTAAGACAAACCTGGCGGGTCCAAGTCCCGCGTGAACCAGCTTTATCACCCCTCGGTTGAGTGGACGGAATAAATTCCAAATGGTGCGGCTCATTATAGCTCAGAAGTCTTTCAGGTTAGCGACGAAAAATCAGGGCGCTCAGGCTGGTTAAAAAACTGCCCACCAGCGCCAGGCCAATCAGACCAATCGGCAGCAGGTAGAACCAGGCAAAGAAGATCATGGGATTGCCATTCAAGCTCTCGATGATGCCAACGGTCAAGGCTAACACG
The DNA here is from genome assembly GCA_964354345.1 of uncultured Anaerolineaceae bacterium. Lineage (GTDB taxonomy): Bacteria > Chloroflexota > Anaerolineae > Anaerolineales > UBA4823 > CAYGZL01. The sequence continues at coordinate 4,470 of CAYGZL010000144.1, forward strand.
CCCACAATCCCAAAGAAGAGCATCATGAGTAATGCCAGGGGGTTGCGGCTGCGCACTCGCCCGGTGAAGAGTGCTTTCAACCAGGCGCCCATTACATGGGCAAACTCGAACCCGCTCTCCAGCGGATCGAGGCCAGAATGCTGCGCCGCAGTGCGGTGGCCTGGAAAGCCTTCGATCGTAGAAGTGGGATCCAGGTAAGGCTCGACGGACGTCTGATCTTCCGGCGTCTCCACCTGGGGGACTTCAGGCTCGGGTAAATGATCAGTCGGGGTGGGATAATGCTTGTGAACCATAAGAAAACCTCCTGTTCAGATCTGTAATCCATTGATCGTATCCACCCATGCAACGATATTCTCGGGAGACACATCGTCTTGCATATTGTGCGCCGGAGCGATCACATAACCACCCTGTTCGCCCAAGACGGTCACCAGGTGGTTAATTTCCTGCCGCACCTGAGCAGGGGTGGCATTGGGTAAGAAGTGCTGGACGTCAACCCCACCCCAGAAAACCAGGCGGCTGCCGTAATGATCTTTCAGGCGAGATGGTTCCATAAACGCTGCAGAAGTCTGCAGGGGGTTCAGGATATCCACGCCACAGGCGATGAGCTGATCGAGTAAGGCAAAAACCGAGCCGCAGGTGTGGTGCCAGTAGTAACAACCCGCCAGCTGCTTGGTACGTGTGATGCGCGCTGAGAAATAGGGAGTGATGAGCAACTCGAAGGTGCGCGGCGAAAGCAACGGACCGAGCTGCATACCGAAGTCATCACCGCTGGTGGTGAGATCAATATATGGGCCTAACACGGTGTAATAAGTCTCGATGACCTGCATCTGGATGTCAAAGACTTTGTCAAAGAAAGCGCGTACGAAATCAGGGTCGCCAGCCAACCGGTACAGGAAATCCTCGTAACCGCACATCCAGCAGCCCAACTCCAGGATACCGTAGACCGGGTGCTCAGCGACAATTACATATTGATTATCGCGTTTCAGAGCCTGAGCGTGCGCTTCCCATCGCGCCAGGAGTGTTTCGTCCAGGCGGGCTTCTGGCCAGCGGAACTCAGCCAGCTCACGACGGGATGCACCTTTGAGTGGACTGAAGGTGATATCGTCATACTGTCCAATATGCTCACGGCGCACCCCCCAGCAATCCACGCTGACAGTGGGCGAGACCGTGCGGGTGTGGACGCTGGGCAGGTCCACGATGGCGCCTACTGCGCGAAAATCGGTACCAGCCCACTCCAGGATACGTTCATCGACGGTGTTATTGTAGGCGTGTGGTTGACCAGAAAAACCGAGATAATGGCGCAGGTTAGCCTGGCAGCCAGCGCTCAGTGCGGTCAGCCCCGTACCACCAATATCCAGCGGTGGACGGTCACTGGATTGGTGTTGCATGGCACAGGCGAAACGCTGGCGGCTGTTCATTTCAGCTTCCCGGCAGTTCTTAACCTTTCCATCACCCGTTGATCGGCGCGCAGGTCTGGTCCTGTAGAGAAATCCGGACCCGGGTAACCGAGCGTGATCTGGATTACCGGTTGTTCTCGACCGAACGGCTCCATAATTACGATCCCATCAAAGCTGAGTGAAGAAACCGGCGTCCACAACGCGCCAGTGTAAATGGGTTGTTTATCCAGACAAACCGCAAAGGGAATCCCATCTACCCGAACCGGGCGGGGAAAAATCGCCTGAAACCGCACATATCCTGTTGGTGTGAGTGTGATCGTGTGGGTGGCCTGCTCGTAAGCGACGATATCCGCCTCGGAAATCAGCGGTTGCGGTTGTAAAGTAAGCTGGTTCAGATCAAGCAGGGTCAGATCTGACGAACGGACATCGCCAGCCAGCAGGTAGATCGCAAAACCACCGGTTTTAGCTGCTTGGCAGCCCGCCAAAAGCAGCAAGGTGACCAGGAGGTTTACGAGACGGAACATAGGTGGGAACGTTGAAGGTTATACGTTGAAGGTTGAACGTTATATGACAAAGGTATTATATAACATATTGCCGCTGGTTGATGAGTCTTGATAATGTACTCAATGATCCAGCGACGGTTGAGGTAGAATTGAATTTGTCAGCATGAATTCGAAACGATCTGCGGTGACGACGCCCCTGCGAGCGATTATGATGATCGTGAAACAAGGAAATTAATGAATATAATAATGTGAGTGCGGTTGAGGGGGGCCATATGCAGAAAGGAGCCTATAAATGAAGCTGAGTGGACTACATTTGCTTTTGACATACCAATGTACTTTAGAGTGCGACCACTGCTTTGTATGGGGCAGCCCCTGGCAGAGCGGAACAATGACCCTCGAAAATATCCAGCGCATTCTTCATCAGGCCGAAACATGCGATTCGTTCCATTCGATCTACTTCGAAGGTGGCGAACCCTTTCTCTACTACGCCACATTGCTGGCTGGTACTCAAGAGGCCGTGCGGCGAGGCTATCAGGTTGGTATCGTCTCGAACAGCTATTGGGCGACCAGCGTAGAAGATGCGCTGGCATGCCTGCGGCCCTTTGCCGGTTTGATCAGCGATCTCTCGATCAGCAGTGATCTATTTCATTGGAGTGAAGAGCTGAGCCAACCAGCAAAAAATGCAAAAGCCGCAGCCGAAGCGCTCGGTATCCCACTCGGTTTCATCAGTATCGCCCAACCGCTGGCGGCGGGAGCGGTTGCCTCGAGCGGGCAGCTTCCCATCGGTCAATCTGGGGTGATGTATCGTGGGCGGGCGGCAGACAAGCTGGCGGAGCGCGCCAACTGCCTGCCCTGGCAGCAGTTCACCACCTGTCCACACGAAGATTTACGCGAACCCGGCCGTGTGCATGTAGATCCTTTCGGTCATCTACATATCTGCCAGGGAATCTCGCTGGGCAGTTTGTTCGAAACGCCCTTGAAGACTCTATGCGAGCAATACCAGCCTGAAACACACCCTATCACCGGTCCATTGCTGTCGGGTGGTCCGGTAGAACTGGTGCGCCGTTACCAGCTTTCCCACGAGGATACCTATGCTGACGCCTGCCATCTGTGCTATGAAGCACGGCGGATGTTACGAATGGTTTACCCTGACATCCTGACCCCGGATCAGATGTACGGTGTTCCGAAAAACTAGGAGATCAAGATGCCAACTTCAAGGAAGATAATTATCCGACCCGAATGACAGCGACAACTGAATTTATCGACACGGATTGCCTGATAATGATTGAAGGAGTGGCTTACATCAAAAAATGAGCACGCCCATTGAAATAATCAACGAAGATTGGAGCAATGTAAAACAGCGTTGGCAAGCCTGGTGGGAGCAGGAAATCCTGGATCGGGTGGTGATTGCCGTTACGGCGCCCAAGGACGGCGTCACTCCCTATCACCTGCCCGCGGTTGATCCAGAAACGCAATGGACCAGCGCCGATACCATGATCCAACGCACACTTGAGATTAGCCGGACGACCTACTTTGGCGGTGAGGCTCTGCCAATATTCAACCACAACTGGTCAGCCGGTCATGCGTTGTATTTTGGATGCCAGCCCCACTTTGCCCCTGATACAGTGTGGGTGGATCCGGCACCCACCAGCTTGGACGGCTACACGCACCTCGGTGATACATGGCGTACCAACCCCTGGTATTCCTGGGTATTGGAAACGACGCGCGGCGCGGCTTTAGCCAGCCAGGGGCGTTACTTTATGCAATCTCTGTGGGGCAACGGCGCTACAGATACACTGGCCCTGGCGCGGGGCATCCAAAACCTGCTCTGTGACCTGGCAGAAACACCTGCCGTTGTCAAATCGGCGCTCAAACGAGTGTCGGATATCCTGATCGAAGCGGTGGGCGCGGTGTGGCAAATCATGGGTCCGGGAAAGTTGGACCTTGAAGGTTCTCTGAACTATACCGGTTGTTGGTCTCACGGTCGCACAATGGGTTTGGATTGCGACATTTCGTGTATGATCTCACCTGACACATTTAGAGAAATCGTCCTACCCCCACTCATCGAGACCATGTACACGGTTGACCACCGCATTTACCATCTGGATGGTCCCGGAGCGATCAAGCACCTGGACACTCTGCTGGCTCTACCTGATTTACAGGCCGTCCAATGGGTGCCCGGCACCGGGCAGGAAGCCATCCAGCAGTGGATCCCGCTCATCCAGCACGTACAAAAGGCAGGGAAGGGGATTGCCATCTCCGTCGCCGTGCAGGAGATCGACTTGCTGTTAGAAGAAGTACAGCCAGAAGGGCTTTTTATCTCCACCACCTGCCAGCGTGAGGGCGAGGCGCGTGCCCTGGTGGAAAGGCTGGCGCAGCGCTAATATGGCAGCTAAAGTACTGCTTGGGCGTGGTCATACAATAATGGAAATCCCCCAGGCGAGGTGGAAGCAACACCTGGCTCAGGTTCCCCAACATAGCCAGGCCAGGCTTAGCTTCATGACGGAACAGCATCATCAAGTGCGCTATTTTGTGGTGCGCGAGCTGGCACACCAGGGGAAATCTATCCGACCTGAGATTATCTCCGAGAGGCTGAAGATACCCCTTGAACAGGTTCTTGTCCTTTTGGAAGAGTTAGAGAGGAAGCTATTCTTTCTGGTGAGAGATGAACATGGCGCGGTGATCTGGGCATATCCGGTGACGGTCGAGCTGACCCCGCATCGCTTGAATTTCAGCACAGGCGAGCGCCTATACGGCGCCTGAGCAGAAGACGCCCTGGCGGTGCCCTTCGTGCAAGGGAAACTACTTAATCAGTTCGTGGCGATCGAAGTTGAAACGAGCTGCAAGCACTGCCAACAGGTTATCCACCTGACTATCACCAGCGATATGCATGTCTCCATTCATGAACCTGGAGCAGCTCCCCTGGTGTTCATGCCCGATGTGGATTGGGAGCAATTCAGCGATAAATCCATCATTGATTCTTATTGAAGGAACTCAGTATTCTTCTGGTCAGAAGAACACGCTCGAGATTATCGGTTGCAGACAAACCAGGTTGATGGCATCTATCTCACACTGGATCAATGCGCATGGATGACACCCTTCACACAAGGAGCACTCTTCGCATTAAAATAATATTTTCAAGGATAGCTGTGACTAACATGAAAAAGGTAATATGAAAACCAGAGGTCAAAATTACTTCACCGACCTGCCTGGTTTCGGCGCGAAACTATACGACAGCCTGATGGAAGAGTCACCCATGCACCTATAATATCAAGAAATTGCGCAGGACCTGTCAGGCAGGATCACACAGGGCCGCCTCCTTAACATTGGCACCGGACCAGGACGCTAGCTGCAGGCGATCCATGCTTTGATTCCCGACCCTGAAGCAGGTTTGCAGGAGATGCACCTTTACTAATATGGGTCCGCGTCGAATTACAGAAAAAGGGATTTTCCACATAAATCCACGGTTTCCGTGTCAGATATTGAGTTCGACGGGATAATTAAACGTTGGGGTGCTGCGTATTGCGTTTAATATCGATGAGCGAATCGCTAATCTCTGTCAAGGTATCGTTGATCCGAAAGATGACAATCAGAATTTCGGTAAAAACGCGCACGAAAATTGGACCAAGGATGATCACCAGGATGCCTGTTAACGCCTGATCCTGGCTTATCATGACTAACCCGCCTATGACAACAATTGCGATATAAATCCAAAATATAATCTGGATGAAGATCGGGGTAATCATTTTCTTGAAGGATAAGAAATCATTCATGACCATTTCTCCTATGCTTTCGACAATCGGTTTGCTTCAGTTGATGTTCGTTGTTGTGTGTGAATTTTACCACAAATTAACCAATTATTAATGATAAGATGATATCGCTTCATTGTTTCACTGAAGGAATGTTAAATTGTTCTATGATTTGAAAAATCTGATCGTGGTTCTCCAGATCAGCCGGGGTGACCACAATCAGGTCATGTTCGGGATCTACAAAAATGGTCTGCCCATAGCGCCCCCGGGCAGCATACGCGTCATAAGAAGGATAAATCCACCATTGGTAGCCATAACCCTGGGTGCCTTCAGGGGCGCTGTACTTTTTTGTAGCGGTCTGTACCCATTGGTTGGAAATGATCTGCTGCCCATCCCACACTCCAGAGTGCAGATATAAATACCCTAATTTTGCCATATCGCGCGAGGAGAGCTGCAGACCCCAACCGCCGATCGGGATTCCTGTTCGATCCACCTCCCAATTCAAGTCGGAAATCCCCAGAGGGTTAAACAGGTAACGCACAGCAAAATCGCGCGTATTCATGCCGGTTGTCTTCTGAATGATAGCCGATAATACATGAGAACAACCCGAATAATAGTTAAATTGGTTGCCAGGCGATTGGGTGATAGGCTTATCCAGCACAAACTGCACCCAATCCTGGCTCAGGTATAGCTCCTGGATGGTCGAGTCAGTATCCTGCCAATCCAGACCAGTCGTCATAGTCAGCAGGTGCTCCAAAGTTATTTTGTTTATTGGCATCATAAAATGAATTCGAGCATCTGAGATAGCAACCGAGAGTCTATCCCCTGCTCTTCGGGAGTAGAGCTGCGCCAACTATCCGTCGGCCAGTAGAAGCTGGAAGTCGACACATCTGTCTGGCTGACCGGTGATACAGACACTGGCGGGAGGCTTGGACAGCCTACCAAAACCAGGCTAAGGTAGCCGATCAGGATGAAAAAACGTTTGAAACGATCGATCCCTCTCATTTCGGTTGCATGTTCCTGAGATAATTATACGACCTGACGACCTTTTTAAACGATCAAGCAGGGTAAATTCGGGTTACCTCTGGGCTTTGATGGTTAACCCACTGCAGGTTTATTCTGCTTTCGACTATAATTCGAGTAACTATTTCTTTCTATTCCATAATTCTCGATTCACAATCATCAACCCCCCATGTCCTCTCCGATTGCTATTTATCTACTCGACCCCCAACCCTACGAATTGATCTACGGTCCAGATGAACGTGCTGAAATCGCCCGATTGGTGCAAATCAACCTCCCGCCGCAAACGTGCCAATCGGTTGCTGATAATCCGGGCGTCCTGGCCGATGTAGAGATCATCCTTTCCGGCTGGGGAATGACAATCCTGGATGAAGCCTTCTTACAGGCTGCTCCGAATTTGAAAGCCGTCTTCTATGGCGCCGGATCGATTCGATACTTCACCACGACGGCTGCCTGGAAACGCGGTATCAAAATTGTTAGCGCGTACGCCGCCAATGATCGCCCAGTGGTGGAGTACACCCTGGCGCAGATCCTGCTGGGGTTTAAGCAAATCTGGCGATATGTCCAGGAAGTAAAACGCCTGGGAGCTTACCCAACACTCTGGCCGGTGGCGGGGGCGTACGGCAGCACGGTTGGCCTGATCTCACTCGGGATGATCGGGCGCGGCGTGGCGCAACGCCTGCAGCAGTTCGACCTGCAGGTAATCGCCTACGATCCCTACGTGTCGCCGGCGGAAGGCGCACTCTTGGGCGTACAACTGGTCGGTCTCGACGAAATTTTCCAACGTAGCGATGTCGTCTCACTGCATACACCCTGGATGCCCGAGACGGAGGGCATGGTTACCGGCGCTCATCTATCGGGAATGAAACCCGGAGCAACCTTCATCAACACGGC
>CAYGZL010000145.1:0-15096 GCA_964354345.1 uncultured Anaerolineaceae bacterium
TCTGATTTATCCATCCATGACTCCAATCAGGGCAATTATAAACGATTATGACCGAAAAAGTCTGATTAATTCAACCCGTGTAAGATTTGATAACGTGAAAGAAATTGACTCCCAACCGTTCGACCTGGTTCCCAGGCAAGCGGTATTGTTCCTGTCTGGACAACAGTATCGCATATTTTGTCCTGGTCCGGAAGATATTGAGTTTTTAGCGGTTTGTGCGCCGGCCTGGATTCCTGAGGACTCTTTTAACGAGAATTGAGATTGAGTGGTGGAAAATTGCCGCGGTGGAGTTGTTAGCCTGCGTCAAGTAGTTTGCAGCTACTGACAGTCAGCCGACGACTTCTCCGCCATGGTGTACAACATCACGCCTGCAGCGACCGCCAGATTGAGCGAGGTGGCGCGACCGCGCATCGGCAAGCCAATCAGGAAGTCGCAGGCGGTGCGTTGTTCAGCTGTCAATCCCTCACGTTCACTGCCCATTAGTAGCACACACGGGCGTGTGTAAGTTGGATTCGTTGTGGCGCTGCTTCCCCCGCGGTAATTGAGCGCGCCATGAGCGGAGGTGCCATAAAGGCGATAATCGTAACGCCTGGCCCATTGAATAAATTCCCCAAAGGAGGTGCTGATTACCGGCAGCCAGAAACTAGTGCCCATGCTGGCTCGGATGGAACTGGGGTGATAAGGATCCGCGCTGTTCTCAAGCAGCAACAAACCGCTGGCGCCCACTGCGTCAATCGTACGCAGGATCGTGCCGATGTTGCCTGGGTCCTGTGGGGCGACCAGGGCGGTCAGCCAGGGAAAGCCAGCGGGGAATAAATCTTCCAGCCGAGGAGGGGTTGGTTGGGCAACTGCTAACAGACCCTGAGGATTGTCCTTCTCAGCGACTGAAGCGAAGACCTCTTTGGTGACTGTGTAGCAGGGGAGGCCACGTTGAGATTGTTCACTGAACAGCTTCTGCCCGAATTCGCTTTTAAGCAACTCCGGCGCGGCATATAACGCTTCGAGCCGGGCATAGGTTTTGCCAACCGCTTGGGCTTCGACCAACTCACCTACATGGCGAATGCCTTCCACCAGGAACCGGTGAACCGGTAGTTCCGGGTGCAGTGGGGTGGAGGCTGGCTTTCGACTTTGTCGTATAGCGCGCAGTTCTTTGATCTTCGGATTGCCCGTGCTGCTGATCTGGATCGGATCGCGTAACAGTGGTTCCGCATTCATGGATAGGCTTTCAGTAGGTAAAACCCATTATAACTGTGGGTTTAATCCACAAGATGGTTAACTGCCCCGACATGGCACCCAGGCCAGCACACTGGTGCCTTCCCCGGGAGCAGAGACGATTTCCAAATCCCCGCCCACCTTGCGCGCCCGCACATGCATGTTGGATAATCCGTGGCCCAGCGTTACGCTCATCTTGCTTAAGTCAAACCCCTGACCATCGTCGCTAACCTCTAACAACACCCGGTCTGCTGCGGTCCATAGATGCACCAACGCCTGGTGGGCCTGGGAGTGCTTGGCAATGTTTGCCAGCGCTTCCTGACAGATATGAAACAGAGCGGTCGCGTTGCCAGAGGGAAAGTCAACCAGCCCATTTTCAGGAGCGATCAGAGAACCGCGGGCTTCAGCGTTGGTATTAAATTCATCCACCAGACGCTGCAAACCCTGACGCAAATCTTCACCGTGGAATTGGCGTGGGCGCAGGTCGAGAATATAGGCGCGTATATCGCGGATTGTTTTGCTTAGAGCCTCGATGGAACCTTCGATTTTTTGCCGGGCTGCTTTAGGATCCTCGTCAAGGGCCATACGGGCGTAGTCCAAGGCCAGGCCAACACCGTAGATCGCTTGGATGATCCCATCATGCAGATCCATGCTGATGCGCTCGCGCTCTTCCAACACCGCCAGCCGGCGCGCCTGGCGGTTCAGGCGGAAGTTTTCGATAGAAATCCCCGCCCAGGCGCCGATAGCGGTCAGTAGCGCCAGCTCCCGATCATCGAAGATACGTTCGCGCCGGGTGGCGGCGCTCATTACGCCGACCACCCCGCCGCGAGCGATCAACGGGATGCAAACAATCGTTTGAAAACCGGCTTCCAGGACGGCCGGTTGCAGATAGCGCATTTCCTGGCGTGGGTTGGTGCTGACCATTGGTTTACCAGTTTGGGCGACCATTCCGATGTATCCCTCGCCAAGACGGAAAGATTCATGATTCGAAAAGGGATCACTGAAGTCTCCGCGATGCAGCGCCAGATGGAGCTCTTTCTCGTTGTCCTCGCGCAGGAAAATTTCTCCAACCTCGACGCTCAGGTATGTTATGACTAATTGGAGCGTCTTATCCAGGATATCTTCCAGGTCTGGCAGGATGGCGAGGCTGGCAGCCAGGTTGTTTATCAAGGCGAGGTCCTCATTGCTCTGCACCAGCGCCTCGTCGCGCTCCAGGATTTCTTCATACAGGCGGGCATTGGTGATCGCCACGGCGGCATACGCCGCCAGGGTTTCAATCACTCGTTCATCTTGTTCGGTAAATTCGAGGTAGTTTTGTTTATCGGTGAGGTATAACTGACCCAGGATGCGGTCACCGGAGAGGATCGGCACACCCAGGAAGGAGTGCATCAGCGGATGGTTAATCGGAAATCCGACACTGCGGGGATCGGCGCTTATTTCTGGGATGCGTACTACACTGCTTTCTTTCTGGAAAAGACCTAATAACCCTCGCCCGGTCGGCGGATGGCTCACCCGCTGTATCTCAACCTTACTCATTCCTACCGGGATAAAGTGGGTCAGGTTGCCATCTTCATCCACTACCCCTAGGGCAGCATAACGAGCTCCCACCTGTTCGCGAGCGAGCTGGACAATGCGTTCCAGGAGGGTATCTAAGGATAGATTACTGACCAGTTCCAGGCTGGCTCTGTGCAGAGCTGCCAGCCTGTCCTCCAATTGCTCACGGGTTAATAAGACCATACACCTCTCCTCACCGTATATCAATTTTACTCGATATTGTCCAAGTTTGGGTGGATTGCCAATCCACCATCAACTCTCACTGATTTTGGTGTGATGTGGCGCGCTTGCGGAGTAATTGTTCGACGAGTTGATAGGTTTTGGCAGGCCTGGATGAATATAAAGAGATGATTTATATCTATGTCGGGAGGGATTATGTCAGCTGCACCACCAGGATCGCGCATTCCTGGCTTTTATAATCTGTCGTTGGAAGACCGTCTGGCGAATTTAGCACTGCGAGGCGAGTTGTCATCTGAAGAGCTGGCGGCGCTGAGCGGGGCTGCCGGATTGAGGGCAGATCAGGCGGATCACATGGTTGAGAATGTGATCGGCCTGTATGCCCTGCCGTTGGGCATTGCCTTGAACTTTATAGTCAATGGGCGTGAGGTGCTGGTGCCGATGGTGATTGAGGAGCCATCGGTGATCGCGGGCGCATCGTTCATGGCTCGCCTGGCACGGGCAGGCGGTGGTTTTCAGGCGCTTGCTAACCCATCCGAGATGATCGGGCAAATCCAGCTCCTGGATATTCCGGAGCTGACCACGGCGCGCCTGGCGATCCTGGAGCAGAAGACGCAACTCCTGGCGGAAGCAGCCGAGACTGACCCGGTGCTCAAGCGCCTGGGCGGTGGGCCACGCGACCTGGAAGTGCGTGTGATCGCAGATTCGCCGATTGGTTCTTTCCTGGTGGTTCACCTTATCTATGATGTGCGTGATGCCATGGGCGCAAACGCCGTCAACACGGCGGTGGAGCGTCTGGCACCGCGCCTGGAAACTCTGAGCGGTGGTCGAGCTCATCTGCGCATCCTCTCCAACCTGGCTGATCGGCGGTTGGCGAGGGCACGTTGCACCATTCCACTGACTGAGTTGGCGTTTGGGGAGTTCACTGCTGAAACTGTCCGTGACGGCATTATCGCTGCCTGGGCTTTTGCTGTGGTGGATCCCTACCGCGCCGCGACGCATAACAAAGGTATCTTGAATGGCGTCGACGCAGTTGTCATTGCGACTGGTAACGACTGGCGGGCGATCGAGGCCGGCGCGCATGCCTACGCCGCCCGCAGTGGGCGCTACACTTCCTTGAGCACCTGGGGCAAGGACCCTCAGGGCAACCTGGTCGGGGCCCTGGAAATGCCCATGGCAGTGGGCATCGTCGGCGGTGCGACGCGCGTCCATCCGGCAGCCCGCGCCTCCCTCAAGCTGATGGGCGTGACCACTGCCAACCAACTGGCAGAGATCATTGTATCTGTCGGCCTGGCGCAGAACCTGGCGGCTCTGCGTGCCCTGGCGACGGAAGGCATTCAACGAGGGCATATGAGTCTGCATGCCCGCCAGGTGGCCATCACCGCAGGAGCGGAGGGTGAGCAGATCGAGCAGCTTGCTCAGCAGTTAGTAGCCGAAAAAACCGTACGGATTGACCGGGCGGAGGAAATTCTCAAAACCTGGAAACACAGATAACAGTATGGATCCTACAGTTCCTACGAATAACCCTCTTTTATTGAAACCCTCGCGTCCCGTGGGGATTACCGGATACGGCGCTTACGTGCCGCGCTACCGTTTACCCGCCTCCGAAGTAGCGCGGGTGTGGACGGCTGGCGAAGGCGGTCTGCCGATCAAGGAAAAAGCTGTGCCTGGCCTGGATGAAGATGTGATCACCATGTCAATCGAAGCAGCCCGTAACGCCATGGCACGCGCCGAAGTGTCTCCAACTGAGTTACGCGCCGTGTGGGTTGGCTCCGAGTCACATCCATATGCGGTCAAGCCAAGTTCGACTTTGGTTGCCGAGGCGATCGGTGCCACCCCGCATGTCCAGGCGGCTGACTGGCAGTTTGCCTGCAAGGCTGGCACCGAGGCGATGGTGGCGGCAATCGCTTTGGTTGGTTCGCGGATGGCCAATTACGCCCTGGCGATCGGGATGGATACCGCCCAGGGGCGACCTGGCGACGCATTGGAATACACAGCCGGCGCAGGCGGAGCGGCCTTTGTGATCGGTCCGGCGGAAAATTCGCTGGCAGTCATTGAATGCACCTATTCATATGTCACTGATACCCCGGATTTCTGGCGCCGGGCTTATGCGAAATATCCCGAACATGCCCAGCGCTTTACCGGCGAACCAGCCTATTTCAAGCACATCATCGAAGCTGGGAAGGCCATCCTGGAGGCGACAAATACCACGCCGGCTGATTATAAGTTTGCCGTCTTTCACCAGCCGAACACCAAATTCCCGCAACGAGCGGCTGCTATGCTTGGCTTTTCCATGGAGCAGATCAGTGCCGGGATGCTTGTGCCCGTAATTGGCAATACCTACGCCGGTGCAGCGATTATCGGCCTGACGGCTATCCTGGATATCGCGGAGCCAGGCGAACGGATCTTGATGGTTTCCTTCGGTTCTGGCGCCGGTTCGGATGCTTTTATCATCACTGTTGCCGACGCCATTCGTCAGCGGCGTGATCGTGCCCCCTCCACTCAGGACTACATCGCCCGCCGTACGCCGATCGATTACGCCACCTATGCCCGTTATCGTGGTAAGTTGATGACAAAATAGCCCTGGATTTTAGTCCAAAGGAGATTTATGAGTGAGGTGGTCATTGCCGGGATCGGACAAACGCCAGTGGGTGAGCACTGGGGCATTGGGCTGCGTGAACTTGCCCTGAATGCCATCGGGGCAGCGCGTGAAAATGCGGGTGGTCTACAACCACAGGTGCTTTTCGTGGGAAACATGCTGTCCCCGCAACTTTCGCACCAGACGCATCTGGGTGCCCTGCTTGCCGATTTCGCTGGTCTGACTGGCATTGAGGCGGCAACAATCGAAGCGGCTGGCGCTTCCGGTGGTGCTGCCTTACGCGCTGGTTACCTGGCGGTGGCATCCGGTCAGGCAGATGTGGTCCTGGTTTTGGGCGTCGAGAAATTTACAGATGTCATTGGCGGGCAAGTCGAAGATGCCCTGTCTACAGGCGGAGACAGTGATTATGAAGCAGTGCACGCCATGAACCCGACTGCGCAGGCGGCGCTGTTGATGCAGCGCTACATGCATGAATACCAGGTCACGCAGCAGGCTTTTGCTGGTTTTCCACTGCTTGCCCATGCGAATGGCGCTCGCAACCCAAACGCCATGTTTCAGAAGGCAATTACATTGAAGACATACCTTATGGGAGAGATCGTCAGCACTCCTCTCAATATGTATGATATGGCGCCTTATGCGGATGGCGCAGCGGCTGTGATCCTGACCCGGGCAGAGCTGCTCCCACCCCAGTTCCCTCACCGCCTGGTACAGTTGACGGGTACCAGCATTGCCACCGACACTCTGGCGCTGCATGATCGTCCCAATCCGTTAATTTTCCAGGCGGCGCAGATTTCAATTGAACGCGCCTGCCAGCGCGCCCGCATTTCACCCTTACAGGTTGATTTGTTTGAACTGTATGACGCCTTTTCTATATATGCAGTACTATCGCTGGAAGCAGCTGGTTTTGCCAAACCTGGTCAGGGCTGGCAGTTGGCGCAGGATGGATGCTTGGCGCTGGATGGCTCGTTACCAATCAGCACTATGGGTGGCTTGAAGGCGCGCGGTAACCCCGGTGGGGCGACTGGCGTCTATCAGGTCGTTGAGGCGACCATGCAACTGCGCGGCCAGGCGGGCGCTAACCAGGTGTCTGGCGCACGCCGGGCGCTGGTGCAATCTCTGGGCGGGCCGGCTTCTACCGTGGTAACGCATGTGCTGGAGGCGAAGGATTAGTTTACCGGTTTGGTTTTCTCTTTCCGGTAAACCTGGATTTAATCAAGTTGATAGGAATTGAGAGTCTCGTTGCCGTAAACTGCGTTCAATCGGTGTAGATAGGAGTTAATGGTTATGGAAATCTCACGCCATTGGCGATTACGCAAGCAGCGTTACAGCATGACAGGTGAAGTTTGCCCGTATTGCCAGGCCAAGCTATTCCCGCCTCGGGATGTCTGTCCGGAGTGCGGTAAGGATGCCAAAACGATTTACAATTTTAGTGGTCGCGGCCAGGTTTATTCGTACACAACCGTCTACGAGGCGCCGGCTGGCTTTGAAGAAAACGCACCTTACACGGTAGCTTTGATCAAGCTGGACGAAGGACCGCTGGTGACTGCTCAACTCACTGACCTGGGGGACCAGAAGGTAGAGATTGGCACGCCAGTCGAGATGGTGACACGACGGTTGCGCCAGGATGGCGATGAGCGGGGCATGTTGGTGTATGGGTATAAGTTTCGGCCGGTTGGATTGCATTAAAGTCCTGTAATCGAATTTCTCTACAGTTCATGGCGCCTGTTGATCGGAGTCCGATTGACAGGCGCTTTTATTTACGACCTGTGCCCCATTGACAGCTACTTACACACGCTGATCAGTTTCTCCCCGCCCATCGTCAGGCGATGGCTTCATGTTCGTTCAACCCCTTCTGCGCCGCATAACCGACCCCAGGCTGCCAGCCACCATGCGCAACGACGACCGGAATGGGATGGCACCCAGGTTGATCTTCCCGGAGCCAGTGACCGCCCCGGGGATGCAGGTCTGCTCCTCTGTCCAGTCTGAAAAACGCGCCCCGCAAGACGCCCGAAGTTTGAAGGCATACTTCTTGCCATCCTCCAGGCCAGTCGCCTGCCAGCGGTTGGATGGCGGGATGGAAACTACCTGCCAGTCCGTCGTTCCGGCCACTCGCCAGGACATTTCGCAGCCAGTTACCGGGAAGTCCCGCGGCAGGTCCCAGACCAGGTGCACCTGGTTGGGGGCGGGATTGGCCAGGAAGGCGGTGGGCACCGGGACCGGTTCAACCGAGTCGATCTGCACCCGGTTTAGCTCGGCTTCGGTTTGTGCGCGGATGTCCGCTGTAAGCAGCGCCTCCACCCCCTCGGGTACGGTATGAAAGACTACGCCCGGCGGGTAGAAATGCGCCGCTGCGCCAGCCTGGAGCGCGGCGGGGGGTTCATCGCCGGAATAGGGTGCCAGCATCAACGCGAAACGCAAGGTCTGGCCGTTGAAGGAGGGGCCGTTCGGTTTCAGGGCTCCACTGAAGGCCTGCAGGAAGTCCGCTCCGATGCCGCGCTCGCCCACATGGGAGTAGTCGATCCTTCTCCCGTAATAAGAGCCAAATGGGTTGAGCCACAGGCGCTGGATGCCATCCTGCTCACGCAGGCGCATCGGGCAGAAGGCCATCGAAGCCAGCCTCTCCGAGTCCTCCCCCAGCAGCAGGCCGCACTGTCCGTTTGAGATGGCTACCCAGCCAGCGGTCACCTGGTGGTTGAAGGCCTCCAGGCTGCGGTTGTGCGGATTAACTTGCCCGTAGTTCAGGTCGTACCAGGCAGTCGCCCCAAGGTAGTTATGCTTCCAGACCCGCAGGGGCTTTTCAGACGGAGCCTGCCAGGCCGGGTGCACCTGGAACGGAGCCGTCTCCACCCACCGCAGATCCATCAGGCGGCGCAGCTTCTGGGTCAGGTTGTGAATGGTCTCGGTTGGGGGGGTGTAAGCGAAGCGCGCCTCCACCTCCACGTATAGCTGCGGCAGGTCATTGAACAGGGTGAAAGTGTAAGTGAACAGGTTGATGTACTCACCGAAGGGAGTTTGCATAGGCAGGCTCGCCTGCAAGCGAACGCGCTGCAAGCCCTCCCACTGCTCGCCCACCAGGGGCAAGAATTTCCATGAGGCAGCCGGGTAGATGATCGGTTTTTTCTTCGTGCGGTAGGAGACGAACGGCTGCAAGAAATCTATCCCGCCAATCTCTACGCCATCCTGTTTGAATGAATGGATGCCAGTCTGCTCGGAGAATTCGACCTCCAGCCATTCATTTTTAAGATGAGTAATCGGTCCGGGGGATGGGAAGGCCGCCGTGGGGCATGCTCGATAATGTTTCGACCTGCCCGGTTCGAGGTCCGTAATGAAGCGGAGCTGGCAACCGGCGCGGCCGCCTGGCAAAGGTGTCCAATCTGTCAGTGCGATTCGGACAGGCTTTCCATCGGGTTCTTCCAGTTGAATATTTTTTACATCCGCGGGCAGGATCAAGGGGAGGCGCACGGCGGCGCGGGTAGGGGCGGGTGGAGTGGTACGATCTGGCGAGGTGGGGAAGAGTTCGAAATCGTACAGGCAGCCAGCGGTGGGCTGTTGGAGGGCGCGCGCCGCAGTGCGCTCGGCCTCTTCTGCCAGTTGGCGGGCTTCGCCCAGGATGGCGAAGGCGCGTGCCTGGCGCTCTTCGTTGATGACCGGGGTGGACATGCCAAAGTGCGTGGTGCTCAAGCCGATCAGCCGCTTGAAGAAGGATGAGTCCATGCCCTCCCAGAGCCGGCCGGACAAATCCAGCCCGGCCCGGTGGGCCAGCGTTTCAGCGCGATACGAAGCCAGCCGGGACTGCTCCAGCATCGTCCAGGCATGCAGGCTGGCGCATTTCTCAGCCCAGGAATAGCTGCCGTCGAAAGCGCCATCCGCCAGGTCCTGGCGGACGATGATTTCATGCTGCGGCGGATGGGCGGCCAGGTATTCGCTCGGGACGGTGAAATCTGCCCAGGGGTATTTGTTGACCACCTGGATATATTCCTCTACCCCGCCGGTGTTGGGGAACCATTTGAGGAAGGACGGCAGTTTGACCGGCAGCCAGCTCTCCAGATCGGCGTCCTCGTTTAGGTGGATGACCACGTCTGACCGGATCTCGCCACGGCGCTGGCGGTCATGCAGGTCGAGCAGCATGCTCTCGAGTGAGATGCTGTCGATTACATCTCCAGCCGACAGGCAGGGAAACAGGATTAACCGCGGCAGGTCAGGACTGGAACGAAACCAGAGTGGGTTGTAACGTTGTTCCAATGACAGGGCCGGGGTGAAAGCAGCCAGGGTGTTAAACGGGGTCAGGGCATAGTAGAGCAGCAGCCCGTCTATGCCGCACTCCTTTAGAATGACCTCCTGCCCGGTGGTGAACATGGACTCCTGCGGACGGTAGAAGGGCGTGACTTTCGGGAAAAGCTGGCGCAGGCCGGAGCCCCACGGGTTTTCGATCGCCCAGGCGACTGCGGCGCGGAACTCATCAGCAGTGGCAGCATGGTTGGCACCGTTGTTGAAGGGGCCAAGCACAATCTCATCCTGCCCGGCGGCCACCCGGGCGCGCATCCGCTCCAGGATGTCGGGACAATGCCTGGGGAGGATCTCCTGGAAGGTCCAATAAACCTCAGTGTCCCAGTAGGCGCGGGCGCACTTGCCGGCGGCGTTGGCCCGATCGAGGATGTCCAGCACACCGCGCACCACGCGCATGTCAGTGCCAAAGCCGGCTTCATCGGGCGTGTCACCGCGCCAGGAGTGATAAAAGTTGATGTGGAATCCGAGCATTACATAGACTTTGTGGTCCATACGACCTCCATTAGATATAATATTTTACCGTGACTGACATTCCCTTCGTGCTGCTGCTTGGCATCCTCTCCACAATTCAAATCCACCTGGCGAAAGCCCTGGAACGCCAGGGTATCGAAGTCTTCGAGCAGATCAAAGCCAGGCTCCAGAAAAACATCCAGCCGGAGGAAGGCGGGTTGAAGAAACCGGCGGTCTACACCATCGGTCTCGTTCTCAACCACACCGTCTTCATCTGGGCCATCCTGGCGCAGCCCTACGGTCCGCCGGCGTTGTTCAGCAGCATGTTTGGGATCGGATTGGTCGTTCTGATGGGATATGCCGCCTTTTTCCTGAAAGAACGGATCACCCGCCTGGAGCTTGGCGGAGCGGTGGTTATCGTGGCTGGAACGGTGGCGATCGGGATCGAGAACATCGCTCGGGTGAATATGGATCGTTATTCCATGAACCTGACCGCCCTGCTGGTTGCTCTTGGAATCTGGTTGGCACTCAGCCTGGCCTGCGTTGTCGCTGCCAGCCGGAGTTCGAACCTGAGCCTGATCGCTCTGGCTTTTGGCATACTGGCGGGTGGGTTGGGCAGCCTCGACCCATTCTTCAAGGGCGTCGGTCAGAACTATGGCGGGAAATCGGGGTTCCTGCCATCCAATTCTATTGGGACGATCTTTTTTATAGCCTCTTTTGTGGTTGGATTCCTCGCCTTCGTGGTTACGCAGGTTGGCTTTGTTCGCAAGGTGCGCGCCAGCCTGCTGATCCCGGCTTACAACGCCGCTTTTATCGGCTTACCGGTCGTGTTGCAGGTATTTTTACTCCCTGCATATCGCCTCTCCTGGCTGACAGCGGCAAGTCTGCTGCTGATTATAGGTGGGGTAACGATGATGCAGGTTTTCAAGGGTGAAGCCTAGGGCTTTCCGCTCAGCATTCGGTCAAAATTTAGACTGCTGTTCCATGGTCTATGACGCCGTTGATCATCTTTAGATACGGGGAGTAAAAAGATTTTTGGCGTTGTCTTTAATTTTCTCCCATTTTCAACACAATCTTCACCGCCTGTCTGCGCCATAACAGCTCGAACGCCTCGACCGCTTGCTCAAACGGTGTGACCCGGTCAACCATCTCCGGTGGGTCGAAGACGCCCAGGCGGTACAGGTCGTGCCACTCCGCCACGTAGCCGGCTTCGTCGGTGCCCATTTCGAGTGTGGGTCGACCGTTGTTAAGCTGGTCTCGCAATCCTTGGCTGGCGTTGAAGTCACGTACGCCGTAGCAACCGAAGGCGGTGCCAGGTTGCAGGATCGCCTCAGCCAAAGCCAGCGAGGCCAACGATCCTATGGCGTCGATCAGGTTTGTCGGGCGGCCGCTGGTGAGTTCCAGGCAGCGCTGCGCCGCCTGCGCGGAATGGTAATCTACCAGCGCGTCCGCCCGGAAGCTCCTTGTGGCGCGTTCCTCCAGACGGTGGCTGCCAACCACGACAACCAACCCGGCGCCGGCCTGCTTGCAGAGCAGCGCAAACAGCAGCCCGTTGTAACCGCTGCCGATGATGACAACCCGCGAGCGAGCGGAAAAGCTGATCCGGCGGGTGACGGAGAGGATTTCGCGCTGGTTGATAGACAACGCTGCCTCGACTGGTCCAATTCCTTCCGGCAAGGGGGTACGGCTGGCTGCGCAGCCAGCTGGTGACTCGACACCATCCGCCTGGGCAGCTGCCACGTCTCGTACCAATCCATATTCAGCATACCCGCCCCAGGTGCTGTGGTATGCGCCAAGCATTTCCCCACCATAAACCGCTGCCGGGCGGGTCACGCGCTGACCAGGCTGGAAATGCCTGACCTTTTCGCCTGCGCTGAGAATCACGCCGGTTGACTCATGCCCCAGGATGAAGGGGTATGGGCTGATCCATGGAAAGGTTCCGGCGATGATGTCCGAGTCGGTGCCTGTGCAGATGGCGCAGGCGTCAATTTTCACCAGACAATCATAGGCGCCAGGCTGCGGCATGGGAACTTCTTGCAGGCCGAACGAGCCCGGCGCGGTGACAATGAGTGCTTGCATGGCTGCCTCCTTCTAGCGTGCTTCGCCTGGACCGTGATACGTGCGGTTGTAGGGGAAGAGCGCGCCGAACGACTCTTCGCACGGACGGAAGGGTACCCCGGCTGCGATCTCATCCAGCTCGGCCAGGATGTCAGCCGGGAGCGGGCCGCGCTCAGCAGCCGCCATATTCAGCTCCACCTCCTGGCGAGATCTCGGGCCCATCAGCGTCGTGTCGATCAACGGATTAGAGAGCACGAAACGCAGCGCCAGCTCGGGCACGGAGATGCCCGTCTGGTCGGACAGATCGTATAGCTGCAAAAGCTGCCCCGCCCGCTGGGGCGCCAACCAGGCAGGCGGATCGCCGCGGGTAATTTCAGTATACCGCGTGGAGAACCAGCCCTGTTGCAGGGGCGAGCCAGCCACCACGCCCATGCCCTTGGCTTTAGCCGCCGGGATGAGCGTCTCGCCGGCCTCGCGGAAGAGCAGGCTGTAGTTAAAAGCCGTCAGCAGGACATCGTAGTTGCCCTTTTCCACGATGTGCGCCATCTGGTAGACAGTCGTGCCGCCCAGGCCGGTATAGCGGATGACGCCGCGCTGCTTGAGATCCTCCAGCACCTCGCAAACCGGTCCGTGAAAGGTGTCCCAACTGTCATACCAGTCGTACTGACCGCCGCGATCTGGCTCGTGGATGAAAAGAATATCGATCTGCTCACGCTGCAACAGGCGCAGGCTTTCCTGGACGCTGGCGTAGAGCTGCTGTTTATCTTTGGGGTTGAAGGGACGCGGTCGACCACCCAGCTTGGTGGAGAGGTAATAAGGTGTCTGAATGCCTGCCAGGCATATTCCCAACACCTCCTCGCTGTTCAAATACCCGGGGGCTGTGTCGATATAGTTGATGCCCAGCTCCAGGGCACGCTGGACCGCCAGGCGCGCCCCCGCCAGGTCGGCGCCCAGCGATGAGACAAATAATCCGCCCAGTGAGAGGCGCGTGACATACATGTCCGTGTGACCTAATCTTTGGGTTTTCATTTTACGTTTCCTAAAAATAAATTATCAGCTTGTGGATTAGGTTTCGTCTCAGGATTATATCTCGTGTAATCTGGTTTGGTGACAAAGCCTCAATCCTCTCCACTCATCTGAGGCAACCGTCGGATCTACTCGGTGACGAAGTTATCCTGGATCACCTGGCTGTACCATTGAGCGCTCAGCTTGGGGATGCGCTGCTGGGTGGCGTAATCCACGCGTACGATGCCGAAGCGCGGTGTATAACCGGAGGCCCACTCGAAGTTATCCATCAGGCTCCAGATAAAGTAGCCGCGCACATTGACTCCGGCCTGGATGGCCTTGTGCAGCTCGATCAGGTGCAGGCGCAGGTAGGCCACCCGCTGGCGATCCTCCACATAACCCCCCGCGTCGGGAGAATCAGCTAAAGCGCAACCGTTTTCGGTAATGTAGATCGGCAGATCGCCGACCGTTTCCTTCACCCGCAGCAGCACGGCGAGCAGACCGGCGGGGTAGACGCCCCAGCCAACCTGGGTGTGGCCCAGCCCAGGCAGGATTTTCATGCTTTGGGCGGTTTTTAACAAACCACCGTGGTGGGAAAAGCTGACTTCAATGGTGAAGTAGTAGTTCATGCCCAAGAAGTCAAGCGGTTGGTGGATGAGCGCCAGGTCCTCGGGTCGGATTTTTGGTGCTGTCGGTCCGAGCCAATCCATCAGATACGATGGGTAGCAACCCTGGAAGATTGGCGTGAAGAACATTCCCTGACAGCTTTCCAGTGTCCGTTGCCAGGCCAGGCGGTCGGCTTCCTGATCAGAGGCTGGAACATAGTGGTGCAGGTCCAGCACGATTCCAATCTGACCGGCGTAGCCTCCCTGGCGAAAGACCTGCACCGCTTTACCGTGCGCCAGGTTGAGGTGGTGGGCGGCCTGATAGCCCAGCGATTGGTCAGCCAGGCCGGGCGCAAAGTTGCCCGATCCATAACCGTAGATCGAAGTCACTACCGGCTCGTTATGCGTCGCCCACAGCGCCACCCGGTCGCCCAGCCGGTCGAAGACGATCCGGGCATAGTCAGCGAACCAATCGGCGCTGTCGCGGTTGGGCCAACCGCCGCGTTCCTGCAAGGCCTGTGGTAAATCCCAATGGTTGAGAGTGACATTGGCCCGGATGCCGGCCCGTCCCAGCTCGTCAACCAACCGGTCGTAGAAATCCAACCCCTTGGTGTTGACCGCTCCTGTGCCGGCAGGCAAGACGCGTGACCAGGCGATCGAGAAGCGATAGCCCTGCAGGCCGAGTGATTTCATCAGCGTCACATCAGCAGGCATGCGGTGGTAGTGGTCACACGCCACATCCCCCGTGTCGCCGTTGGCGATCCGGCCTGGCGTGTGGGCTAAATGGTCCCAGATGCTCTCGCCCTTACCGTCTTCGTTCCAGGCTCCTTCCACCTGATAGGCGGCAGTGGAGGCGCCCCATAAAAATCCAGCAGGGAATTGTCGGGTAAGCATAAGATCTCCTTGGTTAGTGTAAAGGTTTCCGGTTGGCAGGATAGCAGGATGTAATAATGGTAAACGGAGTA
Organism: uncultured Anaerolineaceae bacterium; assembly: GCA_964354345.1. Classification (GTDB taxonomy): domain Bacteria; phylum Chloroflexota; class Anaerolineae; order Anaerolineales; family UBA4823; genus CAYGZL01. The sequence goes on from CAYGZL010000145.1 coordinate 14,913, forward strand.
TGATAAGACGTCAAGCGGATCGTACATGCTATAATCAGCGGAAATGACTGCCAGCTTCCCGCTGATTGCCCCGCGAATTATCCCGCCCCTTGATCCGGATTTCCGCCCGGCGTCCCTGGCTAACCGTGCCTTCCGTCGGGAGGCGGCTGGGGAAGGCGTGCCGCTGGTGATCGGTCTGGAGCGT
>CAYGZL010000146.1:0-147030 GCA_964354345.1 uncultured Anaerolineaceae bacterium
GTTACTCAAACCGGATGGCCGGTTGCACCTGATGGTGTTGGATGTTGGTCTGAACGGTACGACTGGCGAGGCGTATTTGATAGAAACCCCCACCGGGCGGTGGGTATTGGTGGATGGCGGTGCCAGCTCCCGCCGGCTTTCGGATGCGCTGGGACGCCGGTTGCCCTTGCTGAACCGCCGTTTAGATTGCCTGGTAGTGGCAAATACCGCAGAGGGACACCTGGCAGGCCTGCCGGATAACCTGGAGCGCTTCCCGGTAGATCAGGTCTGGTGGGCGGGCGAGGCGACCGGCTCGCGCAGCGCTCGATTATTAAGCGAAACCCTGGCGCGGCTTGAGATCCCTATCACCAGGGCGGAAGCGGGCCAGAGGCTGGATTTAGGTTCGGGAGCGCGGCTAGAAATGCTCGCGGTCACGGCGCGGGGCGGGGTGATGTCCCTGGAATGGGGCAGCTTCCGGGTTTTTCTGCCAGTGGGCCTGGATGCCGCCAGCCTGGTCAGCCTGAAACAAACGCGTTTGCCTGGGGATTGGACGGCGCTTTCGCTGGCGGCGGGAGGCAGTGTGGCGCTCAATCCGCTTGATTGGATTCAGAAGTTGCGCCCGCAGTTTTTGCTGCTCAGTGTGGCGACTGGCGACCGGAGCGGCCAGCCAGAAGCGGAGACGCTGCGGGTGGTAGAAGGGTATACGCTGCTGCGCACGGATCGCAATGGTTGGATAGAATTAAGCACAGATGGGGAGGAGATGTGGGTGAAGGTCGAGCGACCGTAGAATGCGCCTATTTACCTGATATAATGTATACACAATTGTAGTCATATTCATCGGGAGGTTGGTATGGTAACGGTCGGGGTGCGCCAATTAAAACAACAAGCCAGTGAACTGATCCGCCAGGTGCGCGAGCAGGGGGCGGAGATCGAGGTAACTTACCATGGCAAGGTGGTGGCGCGCATCATCCCGGTCGCTCCAGCGCCGGAGGAGACGCAGCAAGCCTGGGAAAGCCTGGACCGGCTATCAAAAGAGATCGAGAAACATTGGCCCGTGGGAGTTACCGCTGCAGAAGCGGTCGCTGAGGCCCGCCGTTGACCCTCCAGACGCCCCAGGAAGCAGCTTTCGTTGTTGTAGATGCCAGCCTGTGGGTGGCTCGGCTTGTCCCGCAGGATGTTTTTCATACGCGTGTGCGCGCCTGGATGGAGGCATGCCGCGCGTCGGGCATCCAGCTTTTAGCGCCAGCAATCCTGCTGGCGGAAACAGCAGGGGCAATCGCCCGTCGCACGGGGGAGACCCGCCTGGCTCGCCAGGCGATTGAACGTCTCATAGGATTGCCTGGCTTGCGCCTGGTGGAGATGGACCGAGCTCTGCTGGAGGAAGCCGCCCACCTGGCTGCTGAATTGGGCCTGCGGGGAGCGGACGCGACTTATGTGGCAGTGGCCAGCCGGTTGCAGATTCCACTCGCCACGTTGGATGCAGACCAGCAGGCGCGCGCTGCCCGGCGGATCATGATGATTGCTCTGTAAGCCCCATCTCATTCGCACCTCATGATTCATGCAACAAAATATGATATAACATGCCGCTGTCAACTCATCGAAATCACCTTACCGCTTAAGGCAAACAATGCCGAAGCGGTGTAAGAAATCCATTCGCCACAGTTACTTCTCCATGTTGTATCCAGGGGTGTCCTGCTTGTTAAAACCAGCGTATAATCACGGCTTGTGAAGCTGCTCCAAGCCGATCCACAACTACGCTTGATGTTCTTTGGCATGATGATCAGCACTACGGGCGGCAGTATGATCTGGCCGTTCTTAATGGTTTACGCCAAAGAGCGCCTGGAGATGCCCCTGGCAGTGGTCACCCTGTTGATGACCATTAACGCCGTCACGGGGCTGATTTCTTCACTCCTGGCCGGACCCCTGATTGACCGCTTGGGGCGCAAGTGGATGATGGCCGCCAGCCTGGCCGCCAATGGCCTGGCTTATTTGCTGTTAAGCCAGGCGAACTCTCTGCCAGCTTTCGCGGTTTTGATGGGTCTCAGCGGAGCGGTAAACCCACTCTATCGCGTGGGCAGTGACGCCATGCTGGCTGATTTGCTGCCGGGAGACAAACGCCTGGAAGGCTATTCCTTGCTGCGAACAGGCAACAATGTTGGAGTGGCGCTGGGGCCAGCCATTGGCGGATTGATCGCCTCTACTTCCTATACCCTGGCGTTCTATTTGGCAGCATTGGGAATGTGTACTTACAGCCTGCTGCTGGTTTTTCTTGCCCGTGAGACGTTGCCCCAAAGGGTAGCGAACATCCCGAAAGACGATGAACGCTGGGGAGGCTATCCACAAATTTTCCGAGACCGACCCTTTGTCGCGTTTTTCCTGGCTTTTGTGCTGACCCAGATCTGTGCAGCGACAATGTGGATGCTGCTGTCTGTGTACACCAAGGAAAATTACCAGGTATCGGAGCGATGGTTTGGTTTCATTCCCACTACGAACGCGCTGATGGTCGTCTTCTTCCAGGTAGCGATAACCCGGTGGACGAAGCGTTACCCCCCTTTATGGATGGTGAGCCTTGGAACCGCGTTTTATGCCTTCGGCGTGGGCAGCGTGGCCTTGGGACGTGGTTTTTGGGGTTTCTGGGTGTGTATCGTAATCTTCACGATTGGGGAATTAATTCTTTCACCGACGGCGACCACTTATGTGGCAAATCTGGCGCCGGCGGAGATGCGCGGGCGCTACATGGGTTTGTTTGGTCTAACCTGGAATGTGGCGGCAGGCATTGGACCGGTGTTGGGCGGTGTTTTGAATGATAACCTGGGACCGGCATTTATCTGGTATGGCGCTTTTGTGATTGGATTGTTCAGCCTGGTGCGGCTCTTATCGCTGGCTGGGGCGAAGTCAAGGGTAAAAGCTGAGTGCGCCTAGTCGGCAACCAAGGAGAATAATTATGAACCTTTATTTTTCAGCGCGAGCCCCCTTTTCTTTCCAAATGGTCGTTATGTCTCATGGCTGGATGCAACTGGCGCCCTTCAGCTTTGATCAAGGCACTGGCGTATTAGCCTATGTGGACCGGCTATCCACCGGGCGCGTCGTTAGCTACCACATCCAGGAGGCGCAGACCGGCGTGCAGGTGGAGGTGTTGTCCGATTTGGTGCCGGGCGAGATCGAAGAGGTAAAGCAACGGGTAGGCTGGATGTTGGATCTGGAGGCGGATTTTACCCCTTTTTATGCACTGGCTCGCGCGGAGCCAAAGCTGGCAAAAGCGGTCGAGCGCGCCGCGGGTCGGTTGTTGCGCAGCCCGACTTTCTTCGAGGACATTGTCAAGACTCTGTTGACCACCAATACACTGTGGGCGGCTACCCGGCGGATGGCGGTCAACTTGACCCAGCACTTTGGCGAAGCGTTGGTTGAGGATGCAAGTATGCATGCTTTTCCAACCGCGGCCAGCCTGGCTGGAGCCGGAGCGGAGGCATTGAAGGAGAAGGGCCGCCTGGGTTACCGGGCGCCTTATGTGTACGAACTGGCCTTGAGCACAGTTGCCGGAGAACTTGATCCCGAGGCCTTCAAGACCAGTACGCTGGCAACGCCCGAGCTGCGCAAGGAATTGATCAAAATAAAAGGTGTAGGCAGCTACGCCGCAGCGAATCTGCTGGTTCTTCTGGGGCGCTATGACTACTTGCCGGTCGACTCATGGGCGTTTAAAATGGTTTCCAAAGAATGGTTTGGCGGGGAGCCGGTTGGACCAAAGGAGGTGGATGCGGCATTCGCCCGCTGGGGGGAATGGAAGGGGTTGGCGTACTGGTTTTGGGAGTGGAGCTAGATGATATAATCCACCCTATGATTAAAAATATCTTTTCTCACTCGACTTCCTCTGAATCTGGTCAAGACCCTTTTGCAGATCGGCAATCTTTTCTAAAAAACCCTAACTTATTATATATGCTATTACCTCTGGTTTTTGTGCTTGGATTAGGCGCTGGCTTCCTGATCTGGGGACAAAAGGCGGCCAGGGCGGGGGCGATTGTAGCAGGCGAAGCGACGCGGATTACGGGGCAGCAGGCAACCCAGCAGGCAGGTCAACAGGCGACCCAGACGGCTGTCCAAAAGGCGTTCAGGCGCTATGATGTTCCAGTGGATGATGACCCGATCCTGGGCGCGGCGAATGCACCAATCACGATCATTGAGTTTAGCGATTACCAGTGCCCATACTGCCTGCAATGGCACCAGCAAGTCTTAGGCCGTCTGCGCGAAGCTTACCCGGACCAGGTGCGCATCGTCTACCGGGATTTTCCACTGACCAGTATCCACCCCGAAGCTGAACCCGCCGCCGAAGCGGCGAATTGCGCCAATGAGCAAGGCGCCTTCTGGCAGTATCATGATAAGCTGTTCAGTGGGCAGTATAGCTTGAGCACCCAGACCTACCAGCAGTATGCCACTGACTTGGGGTTGGATCTGGTGAAGTTTAATGACTGTATAAATACACATCGCTTCCAGGCGGAAGTGCAGGCGGACTTGGATTTCGCGGTTAACCTGGGGGTGCGTTCAACCCCGACTTTCTTCATTAACGGCATTGCTGTCGTCGGTGCGCAGCCTTTTGATATCTTTAAGCAGGTTATTGATAAGGAACTCGCCGGCGAATTTCCCAAGTAAGCCAACAGAGGGATATCTGTTATATAACAGGAATTATTCATGAGTACGCCCTTAGACTTCCAATCGTTGATTATGACTTTGCAGGATTTCTGGGCCAGGCGGGGTTGCTTGATCTGGCAGCCTTATTATTCCCAGGTTGGAGCAGGGACGATGAATCCGGGGACCTACCTGCGGGTGCTTGGACCTGAACCATGGAACGTGGCCTATGTTGAGCCGTCGATCCGCCCCGATGATGGGCGCTATGGGGAGAATCCGAACCGGATGCAGATGCACTATCAGATGCAGGTTATCCTCAAGCCGGATCCTGGCAATCCGCAGGAAATTTACCTGGAATCCTTACAGGCATTGGGGATTGATCCTCGCCAGCATGATTTTCGTTTTGTTGAAGATAATTGGGAATCGCCGGCGCTGGGTTCCTGGGGGTTGGGATGGGAAGTCTGGCTGGATGGACAGGAAATTACCCAATTCACCTATTTCCAGCAAGCTGGCGGTTATGCGCTTGACCCGGTATCCGTCGAGATGACGTATGGGTTAGAACGGATTGCGATTACTTTGCAGCGGGTGAGCAGCTTCCGCGATATCCAATGGAGTCCCACCCTCACGGATGGGGATGTCAACCTGCAAGGTGAGCAGGAACATAGCACATATTACTTTGACATCGCGAATGTCGAGCGCCTGCGCCAAATGTATGACTTGTATGAAGCGGAGGCAAAAGCCTGTCTGGAAAAAGGCCTGGTGCTTCCGGCGCATGATTATGTGTTGAAGTGCTCGCATACTTTTAATGTACTCGATGCGCGTGGCGCAGTGGGTGTGACCGAACGGCAGGCGTTGTTTGGGCGCATGCGCGACCTGTCGCGGCGGGTAGCGGATATCTACCTGGCGCAACGCCAGCGGTTGGAATATCCCTGGCTGACAGAGCCACCCGCAGCCAGTAACCAATTAGCGCCTGGGATGTGGAATGGTTCCGATTTGCACAGCGAATCGACCTCCGGTGACACACAGAGCTACTCCAGCAGAAATTCGGTTGCGCCTTTCTTATTGGAGATCGGTACCGAGGAGCTGCCGGCGGGCGATCTGGAGGCTGCCCTGGAGCAGCTCAAGCATCGGGTACCGGTGTTGTTAGCTGAGTTACGCCTGGCGCATGGACCGCTTCAGGTGTGGGGTACGCCGCGCCGCCTGGTGGTGTGGGTACAAAACCTGGCTGGCGTCCAAACTGATTTGGAACAGGTGATTAAGGGTCCACCGGCGAACCGCGCCTATGATATCCTGGGCCAACCGACAGTGGCTGCGGAAGGATTCGCGCGGAGTAAGGGTGTGGCTTTAACCGATCTGGAAGTGCGTGAGATAGACGGGGGCAAGTATGTTGTAGCAGTTGTGCACCAGGCGGGTCGGAATGCGGTGGCGGCATTAGCTGAAGCCTTGCCAGGCTTGATTGGTGGGCTAAAGTTTGACAAGCCAATGCGATGGAACAGCACGAATGTGGTTTTCTCGCGTCCCATCCGCTGGCTGTTGGCGTTGTTTGGGCAGCAAGTGGTACCTTTCGAATACGCCGGTTTAAAGTCGGGCAATATCACGCGTGGATTGCGAACTCAGCAGCCCTCAGAATTCGCTATTAAAACCATAGAAGAATATTTCAGCGCCTTGATCGCCCAGGGGATAATATTTGATCCGGCTGAACGCCGTAAACGCATCTTGGAACAGGTGAATGAACTGGCGACGGGTGTTGGTGGACAGATTCAGGAGGATGCGGCGCTTTTGGTTGAGGTAGCCAATCTAGTGGAAGCCCCTACGGCTCTGTTGGGTTCTTTCGACCCTTCGCATCTCAAGTTGCCGCGTGAGGTGTTAATCTCCGTAATGAAGAAGCACCAGCGCTATTTCCCGGTGCATAGTCGTTCTGAAGATGGAGACTTGCTTCCCTATTTTATTTCCGTCCGCAACGGCGACAAAGTGGGATTGGATTTGGTGATTGAAGGCAACGAGCATGTCATCCGGGCGCGCTTTGCCGATGCGAACTTTTTTGTGCGCGATGATCTGAAACGATCCCTGGAGGCGTTTTTACCGCGACTGGGAACGCTGATGTTCCAAACCCAATTGGGCTCGATGCTCGATAAGGTCCGCCGGATCGCTGCCCTGGTAAAAGACCTTGCGCCATTGGTTGGTTTGGATCGGCTGGAAACTCAGGCGGCGCAGCGTGCAGCGGAACTGTGTAAGGCAGATCTGGCGACCAAGATGGTGGTTGAAATGACCTCGTTGCAGGGCTTGATGGGTAGCTACTATGCTTTACAGTCTGGCGAACCCATAGCAGTGGCGCAGGCGGTCTTTGAGCATTACCTGCCGCGCTACACAGGCGATCAGGCGCCACGCACGCGCGTTGGATTGGTGGTTGGATTGGCAGACCGGCTGGATACCCTGGCAGGTTTGTTTGCGGTTGGATTGGCGCCCTCGGGCAATAAAGATCCCTTTGCCCAGCGCCGCGCGGCTTTAGGCCTGGTACAGAATCTCATCACCTGGGATCTGAATTTCGACCTGCGCGTGGCGTTGCAAGCCGCCGCAGTTTACCTCGAAGCCCCACCGAACGACCGGCAGGCGAAGGTCCCGCTCGATCCTACTGCCTCTCATTCATTTGTGGTTAGCGCTGAGTCGCAAACTGCTGTATTGGAGTTCATTATTGAGCGCCTGCGAAACACGCTGCTCGAGCAGGGCGCGCGTTACGATCAGGTGGATGCGGTATTGGCAGCGCAGGGGCATAACCCCGCTGGTGCGGCACGTGCGGTACAGGAGTTGGCGACCTGGACCAGTCGATCCGATTGGCGGAGTATCTTGCCCACTTACGCGCGCTGCGTACGCATCACGCGCGATCAAAAAAAGCGCTTCCCGGTGGTAGAGGCAGCGTTGGTGGTGACCGAAGAAGAGGCGCTTTTCAGTGCGCTCCAGACTGCCGAGAAAACGCCGCGTCTGGTGGGTTCAGTGAATGATTTTTTAAACGCTTTCCTGCCGATGATCCCGGCAGTGAACCGTTTCTTTGATGTGGTATTGGTGATGGCAGACGACATAACTGTGCGTCAAAACCGTCTGGGTCTGCTGCAGCGGGTTGCAGCCCTGGCCGAAGGCGTGGCGGACTTTTCCCGCCTGGAAGGATTTTAGCCCGGAACTAAGGGAAACCACCAGGGTTGCCCCCAATTGTTCTGCGACGTGCTGCTATGTCCACGATTGACGAAATCAAATCCCGCCTCTATATCGTCGACCTGGTCTCGGAGACAGTGCAGCTACGCCGTTCTGGGAAAAGCTACACCGGTTTCTGTCCCTTTCACTCGAACACACGGACACCAGCGTTTGTTGTCTTTCCCGAGTCAGGCACCTGGCGCTGTTTTGGTCAATGTAACGAGGGCGGCGATATCTTCAAGTTTGTGATGAAGAAAGAGGGGTGGGATTTTACCGAAGCGCTGCGCTATCTGGCAGAAAAAGCTGGCGTCGAGCTAAAGCCCCAAACACCCGAACAACAAGCGATTACGGAAGAGAATGATCATCTGCGCACTATATTAGAGGACGCAGTGGTTTTTTATCGCCAACAACTACTCCACACACCCGAGGGGCAGGCGACCCTGGGATATCTGCGCCAGAAACGTGGCCTGAGCGATGTTACCCTGGAAGCGTTTGGCTTAGGATATGCGCCGAACTCTTACGACGCTACCCTGCACTATTTCCAATCCAGGCAATATCCCCGGGAACATTTAATCGCCAGTGGATTGGTGTCACAGCGAGATGATGGTGGTGTGTACGACCGTTTTCGTCATCGCATCATGTTCCCAATTCGGGACGAACGCGGCCGGATGGCGGGTTTCGGGGCGCGGATTCTCAATCCTGACGACGTGCCGAAGTTCCTCAACTCGCCCCAGACGCCGATATTTGATAAAGGTCACTTGCTATATGGTTTGGACCGGGCGCGTAAAACCATCCGCACCAAGGAACAGGCGGTGATTGTTGAAGGTTATTTGGATGTCATCGCCTTGCACCAGGCCGGTTTTGCGAACGTTGTATCTCCGATGGGCACGGCGTTGACCGAGCACCAACTCGGTTTGCTCAAACGTATGGCGCGGCGGATCATCCTGGCCCTGGATCCAGATGCAGCGGGCAACCAGGCAACGCTGCGTGGCTTGCAGATTGCTCGCCAGACTCTCGATCACGAGCAAGAGTTAGTTTTCGATGCGCGAGGTTTGTTGAGTTCGGAAGCGCGTCTGCAAGCAGACATCCGTGTAACTACATTGCCCCCAGGGATGGATCCGGACGAAGTGGTCAACCGGGATCCGAAAGAATGGGAACTGATTGTCCAAAATGCGCGTCCGATTGTGGTGCATGTCATGCAGGTGCTGGCGACCGGGCGCGATCTGGATGACCCGAAAGTGAAGCGGGAGATCGCCAGCCAGGTATTGTCGTTGATCGCTGATATACCCGATCCTATCGAACGAGATACATATCGGCAGAAATTAGCCCGGTTATTACGCGTCAGTGAAGCAACGCTGATGGAAGCCCGACCGGCGGTTGCGCGAGGCAGACCATCACCCATCCGTTCTGGTACGCGCAGGGGGGCAGCCTCGGACGCGCAAAGCGGGGCGAGTCCCTCTACTGTCTCAACGAAGCCAGCGCAGTCTACTACCGCAGGTTCAGCGACTTTGAGCAACTACGCCCTTGAGGCGCATTGCCTGGGGGTACTGCTCCGCCATCCGGCGCTCCTTTATCGGGTGGATCGTAAGCTGCTGGAAGCTGGATTGGGGCGCCTCTCCCCAGAGGATTTTCAGCACACCGATCACCAGGCGATCTTTGGTCTGCTCCAGGAGTCGGTAGATCAGGATATAGCAGAGCCATTGAACTATGTGCTCAGTGGGTTTTCACTGCCCATGATGGAGATTGCCGATGATTTGTTAGCGCGGACAGCGACGATCTATGGTAAAGAGACTGCAGATCGTCACTCCGACTCAAATGAAGATCGGATCCTGGAGGATTTGCTGCGTGGCTTGGTGGAGTTGCGCCAACGCAATTTGCGCCAGAGTCTGGAATATTTGCATTATTTAATTGAAGACGCCCAGGACCAAGGGGATCTCAAGGCAGTACAGTATCGCCAGTCGGTGGTTAATTATCTGAAAGTAAAAAAGTTACTGGATCAGGCTATCGGGAAACCCACCAATGCAAAACAGTAGCTCCAGCCCACACAGTGAATCGGAATCTGATAAGTCTGATGCAAATCAAAACGAAGTGGAGATTGAACCTGGGCAGTCAGAATTATTGCTTGACGATGCCCTGGAGGAGTTGGAACAATTTCTTCAAGATAAAGAAGAAGCTGCGCCTGACCAACTTATCGATGTTGAAGAAGAGGAAGAGGTCCTATCTATGCAGGATCCTGACTTCGAGAAACAGGTGCAACAGGACAACCTGGAATTTCTCGATGATCCCCATCTGGTGCTAGAAATCGGTGCGGACCCTGTCCGGCTTTACATGAAGGAAATTGGGAATATTGATTTGTTGGATTCTGATCGGGAATTTTGGCTGGCAGTTCGGTTAGAGGCGGTCCGGCGGTTGGACCAATTGAGTCGTAAGCACCCTTTGGCTTTAGGAAAATCTGGATTTGAAGGTAGGGAAAACAATGAGAGCGGCAAGAAGACGGCACATCCAAAGTCAGAACTCCACCAGGCAGCAGAACAACGATACAGCACAGACAGGACCAGGCTAAAGCCACGTCAAATCTACCGGGCCATGTTTGAAGATATGGACACGACCTGGGCGCGGGTTGTCGAAGATACGCGCCGTCTGGGCTTTGCTTGCCCGGACCTGGCAGATATTATCAAGGAAGCCCAGGCGCTACGCAAGACCTGGGAAATTCCCACTCCATCCTATGTGCGTGCTTATTTAGACAATGGTCTATGGGGCCAGGATCATCACTGGGATAACGTGGCCCGGAATGTACTGGCGGTGTATATGTATGCCTATATGCTGCCGGATTTTGTATCGCAATACCTGGTAGATTATTCCTTGAAGCAGGGGGGCTTGCCCTCGGAGCGAACTTTCACTCGCCATCTTCCAGGCGAGGATGTTTTACAGGGGGAGTTGGGGAGTGTGTGGACGCGGGCTGCGGAGGCTCGTACGGCGATCATCCGAGCCAATCTACGCCTGGTGGTAAGCGTGGCCAAACGATACATCGGCCGCGGCAGCTCATTCCTGGATCTAATTCAAGAAGGGAATATCGGCCTGTTGCGCGCGGTTAGTAAATTCGATGCCACGCGGGGATATAAGTTCAGCACATATGCTACCTGGTGGATACGCCAGGCGATCAGCCGTTCGATCGCTGATCAGGCACGGACAATTCGCATCCCGGTGCATATTTTCGAATCGATCAACCGGCTGCTGGGTATCCAGCGCAAGTTAATCCAGGAATTGGGTCATGAGCCGACCAGTGAGGAGATCGCATTGGAGGCCGGCTACCTGGAGCCGCGTGATGAGCAGGCGATTTTACGTTCGCGCGCCGATGATGTACCAATGGATGTAGAGCTCCGCCGGAGACTGAACCGGGCGGCTGCTAAAGTTAATCGGATTCTGCGCGCCATGGAAGAACCCATGTCACTGGATAGCCCGGTGGGGAGCGAAGATAACAGCCAGTTAGGCGATTTTATCGAAGACGCTGAAGCACTAGAACCCATGGATGCTGCTGTACGTGAGATGCTGCGCGAATCAATTAAACATGCATTGGCAGTACTCTCAGAACGCGAGCGTCAGGTGCTTGAGTTACGCTTTGGGTTAGTCGATGGGAAAGATCACACATTGGAGGAGGTTGGCCAATATTTTAATGTGACGCGTGAACGAATCCGGCAGATCGAAGCCAAAGCATTGCGGAAGCTGCGCCACCCAACCCGCAGCCACCAATTACGAGATTTCCTGGGTTAACGGGAAGCGTTTGTGAAATTTGACACCTTCAAATGCTTATGATAAACTACGCAAACCTATTTCTGTACAGAAATAGTCGGAATATAGTCCATTCCGGTAGAAGACGAGGACCTTTATGCCCCAAGAATATATCCCAATCATTATATTAATCTTAGTGTCTACCTTTGTTGCGGGGGCTGCGATCGCCCTGGGACACCTTTTTGGACCGCGCAGGAAAACCGAGCGCAAAGGGATGCCCTATGAGTCCGGGATGAGGCCTATTGGTCCAGGAACGCGTCGGATGCCAGTGCATTTCTATCTGGTAGCGGTTTTATTTATTTTGTTTGATATTGAAGTAGTGTTTTTTCTTCCCTGGGCGGTTGTTTTTAAACAATTGGGTATTTTCGGGTTGGTTGAAATGGTGATCTTTATCGTGATCCTGCTGGTGGGTTATGTATATGCGTGGAAGAAAGGAGCGTTGGAATGGGATTAGAACAGAAACTCGGAAATATGGGGGTAGCAACGCTCAAATTAGAGCAAGTCGTTAACTGGGCGCGGACCAATGCAATGTGGCCAATGCTCTTCGGCCTGGCTTGTTGTGCGATTGAAATGATGGGCGCGCAGGCTGCACATTATGATATGAGCCGGTTTGGGATGGAATTAATGCGCGCCAGCCCACGCCAATCCGATCTGATGATTGTCGCCGGGCGGGTTTCGCGCAAGATGGCACCTGTCTTGCGCCGTCTGTATGACCAAATGCCAGATCCCAAATGGGTCATTGCGATGGGGGACTGTGCTTCTTGCGGCGGTGTTTTTAATAATTACGCGATTGTTCAGGGAGTAGATGAGCTAGTGCCTGTAGATGTCTACGTGGCTGGTTGCCCGCCGCGCCCGGAGGCACTGATTCATGGTATTGTCACCCTGTTCGAGAAGGTTAAGGGCGAACGAATCAAAAATTGGGCTTAGTGGATATATTGGAGCGCGTCGATGACAGAAAGACCTCAATCCTTCGTCCTCGGAACAATCGTTCCGTTACTGATAGAGCGTTTTAACGTTCTGACTGAAGAATTTCGCGATGAAATTAGCTTGATTGTTAAACCCGAGCAGATTGTCGAGGTTTGCAAAACACTCCAAGGCGAATATGGCTTTGAGATACTGTCTGAGCAGACTGCAGTGGATTATTGGCCGGCGCTTACGCCGCGCTTTCACGTAATTTACCAGGTGCGATCTTTACAGAATAATTTGATCTTAGGGTTGCGCGTACCCCTGGATGGCAATGCCCCGGTGATGCCAACGATCGAAAGAGTATATCCGAATGCGAATTGGTTCGAGCGCGAGCTGTGGGATATGTTTGGTATTCGCTTCGAGGGACATTCTGACCCGCGCCGGATCGTGATGCCGGAGGATTGGGAAGGCCATCCGCTGCGTAAGGATTATCCGCTGGGCTACGAAGAAGTCCAGTTTTCTTTCAACTTCAATGAGATCAACCTGCGCAAACCCCATGGGCAATCATAAAGGATCTCGCCTATGACTGAACAAACCGAGCTGGATATCCCTCTGGATCAATTCAAACATCTGGTCTCTGAACGGGCATTAAACGGAGAGACCCTGCTGCTTAATATGGGTCCACAGCACCCCAGCACACACGGTGTGTTGCGCCTGCTCCTTGAACTGGATGGAGAGGAAGTGATTAGCTGTATTCCCGACGTTGGATATCTCCATACGGGCATCGAGAAGAATATGGAGGCGAAGACATACCTGAAAGCCGAGGTGATGTCGGATCGCCTCGATTACCTGAATACGATTGGTAATATTCTGGCTTACTGCCTGGCGGTCGAAAAATTGTGCGATCTGGATGTGCCGCCACGCGCCCAGTCCATTCGGGTAATTTTGACAGAACTACAGCGTATCTCCTCGCATTTGGTCTGGTTAGGTACACATGCTTTGGATCTGGCGGCGATGTCGGTCTTCCTTTATTGTTTTCGGGAACGAGAAATATTGTTGGATATTTTTGAGTTGTGTTCCGGTCAGCGGATGATGACCACCTATATTCGACCGGGCGGCATATGGCGGGATGTTCCTGCGGAATTTGAGGGTGTCGTGCGCAACTTTCTCAAATTATTCCCAGCGCGCATCGACCAGTATGAGGCTTTATTGACGAAAAACCCGATCTTCCTGGAACGAACCAAGAACCTGGGTATTCTGAGCGCGCAGGATGCCTTGCAGTGGGGAATCACAGGTCCGATGTTACGGGCTTCCGGTGTGGCGCATGACCTGCGTAAGGCGCGGCCTTACAGCGGGTATGAGCTGTATGAGTTTGATGTGCCTGTCCTCACGCAAGGTGACACCTATGCACGTTATCTGGTGCGAATAGAGGAGATGCGCCAGTCGTTGCGGATCGTCAAGCAGGCATTGGATCAGTTGCCATCCGGCCCGGTGCGCAGCAACAACCGCAAGTACGTCCCTCCGCCGCGCTCAGAGCTGGGCACCAGCATGGAAGCGGTTATCCATCACTTTAAATTGTGGACTGAAGGCTTTACCCCCCCCAAGGGCTCAGTTTACTCAGCGGTCGAGAGTCCGCGCGGCGAGTTGGGAGTTTATCTGGAGAGCGATGGCTCTCCGAAACCTTACCGTATTCACTGGCGGACGCCCTCATTCATCAACTTGCAAATCTTACCTATGTTGGCCAAGGGTCATCTGGTAGCCGACCTGGTTGCTCTGATTGGCACCACGGATATTGTTTTGGGAGATGTTGACCGATGAGCATTGACGGTAAAGAAAACCGATTTGCAGAGAAGTATGCCAAGGACATCCAGGAAATCCTGGCTAAATATCCCCCAGATCAGCGCCAAGCAGCGGTGATGCCGCTCCTTTATCTGGCGCAGCGCCAACAGATGTACATTGATCGCCAAACGATGGCGGAAATAGCAGATATTCTGGGGATCTCGACGACTGAGGTGGCTTCGATCGTTGGATTTTATAGCCTGTATTATGATGAGCCGGCGGGAAAGTATCGCGTCCAGGTTTGCACCGACCTGCCCTGTGCCTTACGCGGCGCCGAGAAATTCTTGGAAGAGTTATGCCGGCGTTTGAATATTCATCCTGGAGAAACTACGCCAGATGGCATGGTCACAGTCGAATCCGTGATGTGCCTGGCGGCGTGTGACCGGGCGCCGATGTTTCAGGTGCAGTCTGGTCAGGGATTGACATATTACGAGAATCAAACGGTTGAGACTGCCCTAGCGCTCATCGAGCAGCTCAGAGGGCAACGCCCCGGAGGCCCGGGTACCTGGCGTGGTGTGCCGGCGGAGCCTTCGTTACGGGACAATAGTCCCAGGGGGATGGGGGAGAGCAACCATGAGTGAGATTAATTTATTGCGCCATCATGACATCCCAGGTCTTAACCAGTTGGATACTTATCTCCAAAACGGGGGTTTTGACGCCTTTCGCAAGGTGGTGACCTCCATGCAACCGGTTGAGGTGATTGATGTAGTCAAGGCTTCCGGTCTGCGCGGCCGGGGTGGGGCTGGCTTTCCGACTGGGATGAAGTGGGCCTTTACTGACAGCAAGAACTGGCCACACTATGTGGTGGCGAATGCCGATGAGTCGGAGCCAGGCACCTTCAAAGATCGGGAAATTCTGGAAGGTAATCCCTTCCAGTTTTTGGAGGGTGTGGCCATCTGTGCGTTTGCTGTTCAGGCGCATGCTGCTTATATATACCTGCGGGGTGAGTTTTGGAATATTGCCAAGATCCTGGACAGC
This sequence comes from uncultured Anaerolineaceae bacterium, assembly GCA_964354345.1. Classification (GTDB taxonomy): domain Bacteria; phylum Chloroflexota; class Anaerolineae; order Anaerolineales; family UBA4823; genus CAYGZL01. The sequence goes on from CAYGZL010000146.1 coordinate 15,298, forward strand.
CAGATTGTGGCATTAGAAGCAGCTGGTTTCCTCGGCGATAAGCTTTTCGGCAGTGATTACTCCTTGCGCATTTATACCCAACTGGGGGCGGGCGCCTATATCTGCGGGGAAGAAACAGCGATGCTCGAGTCAATTGAGGGGAAACTTGGTCAGCCGCGCCTGCGCCCACCGTTCCCACCGGCTTATGGGTTGTTTGGTAAGCCAACAGTCGTCAACAATGTCGAGACACTAACCAATGTCCCGTTGATTATCAGCCGAGGAGCGGCCTGGTATCGCACAATAGGCACGGAGAAGAGTCCAGGGACGAAAATATTCAGCCTCTCTGGTTGTGTAAACCGCCCGGGTAATTATGAGCTTCCTTTAGGGACAACCTTCCGCAAGCTGATCTTCGAGTACGGTTGGGGCATCCCGGAGGGGCGTACCGTCAAGGCTATTATGGCAGCCGGAGCCTCCTCTTCGCTGATTGTAGTGAACGATATTGCACTAGACACGCCGATGGATTATGAAAGTGTACCTGGCCTGGGTGCGCAACTTGGCTCAGCCTCGGTGATCGTGATTGATGACTCGGTCAGTATACCCTGGCTGATCAACAAGACGACCCACTTCTTCAAGCACGAGTCGTGTGGTAAATGTACCCCCTGCCGGGAAGGAACGTTTTGGATGATGCACCTGACTGACCGGATCGCTGATGGAAAAGCAACCCGGGAAGATGTCGAGCTTCTCAATGATGTCGCTAACCAAATCAAAGGGAAATGCCTGTGTGCGTTGGGCGAGTTCTCGATTGAGGCAGTGCTCTCGGCGCTGGAGCGTTTCAGAGGTGATTTTGAAATTACATAACCCGTGGAGCAAAGCATGGCAAAACTTGTAACGGTAACATTCCGGAACAATGGCGGGACAGTAGCTCCGTTTCGCCAGGTTCAAGTGCCTGAGGGAACACTGGTGGTTAACGCCGCCAAACTGGCTGGCGTAGATATCCCGGTGTTTTGTTACCATCCTAAGATGGAACCAGTCGGGATGTGTCGCATGTGCCTGGTGGAGGTCGGACGCCCGATGATCGACCGCACCACTGGCGAACCCGTGCGAGAGGCCGATGGCTCCTTAAAGATTCAGTTCAACCCCAAGTTGGAGACTGCCTGCACAACCCCAGTTTCAGATGGTATGGTGGTGTTGGGCATGACTGAGAAAGCTATGCAGGGTCGGAAGGATGTGATCGAATTTCTATTAACCTCGCATCCTCTGGATTGCCCGATTTGTGACAAAGGCGGTGAGTGCCCTTTGCAAAACCAGACTATGGAGTTTGGACCGGGGGTGAGCCGGTATATCTACAATGAGAAGATGCGCCTGGCCAAGCATGTACCCCTGGGGAACCTGATCTACCTGGATCGGGAACGGTGCATCCAATGTGGTCGATGCGTGCGTTTTCAAGAACTAATTGCTGATGATCCCGTGATCGGTTTCTTCAATCGGGGTCGTTCTTTAGAGATTGTGACATATTCTGAACCGGGGTTCGACTCGTATTTTTCCGGTAATACCACCGATATCTGCCCCGTCGGGGCATTAACAACGGCAGATTTCCATTTTGGGGCGCGTCCTTGGGAGTTGAACTCGGCGCCTTCAATCTGTAACCAATGTCCAGTGGGCTGCAACATTATGTTCAATATTCGCCGGGAATCAGTATCCGGCGGAAAATGGGCGATCAAACGGGTCATGCCACGCCAGAACGAAGCGGTGAATGAAATATGGATTTGTGACAAAGGCCGTTTTGGTTATCATTATGCGGAATGGCCTCAGACCAGTAATTCGACGGCGAATGGCAGTTCCGAAGCTCCGCAACGCCTGAGCCAGCCTATGGTGCGCAAGAATGGCGAGTTGACACCGGCTACGTGGGATGAAGCGCTAAATTTAGTAGCCGAGCGTTTTAAGTTGGCTGGAAATGGTTTATTAACCCTGGCAAGTGGGCGGTTGGCGAATGAAGATCTATTCAACTTGCAGCAACTCACAAACGAACTGGGAGGGCGGGCGGTTCTGTATAGTGAATTGGGCGGGGGGGATTTCGTCAGCCAGGTCGGCCTGGCCCCGGGAAGCAACTTTGCTGCGATGGGTAAGGGAACGGTGATCCTGGTTGTCGCCAGCGACCTGGAAGAAGAGGCGCCGATCTGGTGGCTGCGGGTCCGGGAAGCTGCCAGGCGCGGCGCGACCTTGATTGTCGCCAATCCCCGCACCACCAAACTCGACCGGATAGCCAACCGGGTATTGCGCTATTCGTATGGTTCTGAAGTTGCCTTCATGCTGGGGCTGCTCAGCGCCCTACCGGCAAATAAAAGCGAGGCGAAGGATCTCGTCCCGGAGATCAAGGTTGTCGCTCAGGAATTCGCTTCGGCAGAGAACGCAGTGATCTTCTTTGGGAGTGAAGGTACCAGTCTAGAATCTTCACAGGCATTGGCTCAGGTCTGTGCGGACCTGTTGCGGAACACCGGCCATAGCGGGGCGACTGTTGGTCGCCAGGCTGTCAAAGCAAATAATGGGTTGGTGAGTGTCTGGCAGCGGGCCAATGACCAGGGCGCCTGGGAGATGGGTTTCCGTCCAGTGAGTGATATGGCGAGTGCAATGAAGGCTGCCTCAGCTTTGTATATGGTGGCGGTCGATCCCGTGGGCGACGACCCTGTTTACCTGGCTGAAGCAGCGGATCAAACCTTGTTTGGTGGGAATAAGTTTATCGTTGTTCAAGATTTAGCCCTGACTGCGACGGCCAAGCTGGCGGATGTCATCCTGCCGGTTCAAGCATGGACTGAGCGCGAAGGCAGCTATACCTCCGGGGAGCGGCGTGTGCAGCGTTTTTATCCTGCGATTCCCGAGCTACCTGGCAGCCTGGCAGATTTCGAAGTAACCGGAAAAATAGGACAGTGTCTGGGAATAGACTTAGAGAGCCGTCTGGCTTCACGGGTCATGGATCGGATCTCGGCACATATCCCAGTCTTTGCGGGTATATCCTATCACCGCCTGGCAGAGGTGCACGACCAGTGGCCGATGGTAGGACGGAGTGACCTTTATTATGGAGGCTCGACCTACGAGAACAGCCAGGGCCTGGGTGTACAACTACCCCTGACAGTGGGTGAGGCTGGGTCGCGGAATCCCAACTCCCAGCGTGGATCGGCAACGGAAACGAAGTTACCGACCTTCAGTGCTCCGAAAATTGGTTTTATGGCGGTCCCAATTACTGTTCTGTATGATCACGGTCAAACAATCCTATCCGCAACCTTAATCCAGGAACGCATCCCAGGGCCTTTTGTGGTTCTCAACCCGGAGGATGCGGCACGTTTGAAGATAGATGAAGGCGCGGTGGTGCGAGTGACCCTGGAAGGAAAGCCTACCGCAGTAGTGAATGCACACCTGGATTCTAAAGTACCGCTCAGAACCGTGTTGGTGCCGCGCAGTTATGGCTTACCGATTGCTGGCCCCACAGCAGTCGATATCAAGTCCGGCGGAACAGTGGTTCCATGAATGTTTGAAGGTTGAGGGAACGCATGAATGCTGCTCTGATCATTGAATGGGTGATAAAAGCACTGGCCATGGTCATTACCTTACTAGTCGGCTTTGCTTACCTGACGTTATATGAACGCAAGATGCTATCACGCTTGCAGGTGCGGATTGGGCCGAATCGAGCTGGTCCGGGCGGTTTTTTGCAGCCAGTTGCGGACGCGATTAAGTTGATTTTCAAGGAGGAACTTATCCCGACACATGCCGATAAGCTGCTTTTTATCCTGGCGCCGATTATAACCGTGGTACCAGCCCTGGTGATCCTGGCGGTATTACCGTTTGGGAGCTCTATTATGCTATTTGGTCGGGAAATATCGCTTTCGATCGCTGGCGATCTGAATGTAGGGATTTTATATGTCGCCTCGATTACCTCGATCTCAGTGTATGGCATCGTCCTGGCAGGTTGGTCATCCAATAACAAATATGCCACGTTGGGAGGCATTCGCTCTACTGCCCAGATGATCAGTTATGAGCTGGCGCTAGGTTTGGCGTTTATTGGTCCTATCCTGTTAGCGGGAAGTATGAGCTTACAGGACATTGTTGAAAAGCAGAAAACCATCTGGTATGTGGTCTTTCAACCCTTGGGGGCGGTAATTTTCCTGATTGCGACCCTGGCAGAGGTTAACCGGGCTCCATTCGATATGCCAGAGGCTGAACAGGAGCTGACCGCTGGTTACCATACCGAATATTCGGGAATGAAGTTCGCACTGTTTTTCATGGCAGAATATATCAAGATGATCGCGGTCAGTGCATTAGCTGTTACGCTGTTCTTTGGCGGTTACCGTGGGCCGTTCGTTGATCAGGTGCCACTCCTGGGACCGGTTTATTTGTTGATCAAGGTGGTTATCTTGCTGTTTGTTATGATCTGGGTGCGGGCGACTCTTCCCCGCCTGCGTTATGACCGTTTGATGGCTTTTGGTTGGAAAATCTTGTTGCCTTTAGCGTTATTGAATATCTTCCTGACTGCGGTTGGGATGATTCTATTTCAATAGGTGGGGAAGGGATGGAGGGAAGCGATGTTTGATTTTATTAGAGAAATTGCGCGAGGGATGGGCACCACCCTGCGCTCTGTACTTGAAAAGCCGGTAACGATCCAATATCCAGAGGTGAAGCGGCCGGTGCGACCGCGTTTCAAAGGTCGCCATACGTTGAAGCGGTATGAGAATGGCCTGGAGAGGTGTATTGGTTGTTCATTATGTGCAGCGGCTTGCCCGGCAGACGCAATCTTTGTCGAGGCAGCTGAAAATACGGACGATGAACGTTACTCGCCGGGGGAACGGTACGCGCGCGTATATGAGATCAATTTGCTGCGTTGCATCTTCTGCGGCTATTGCGAAGATGCCTGTCCAACGGAAGCGATTGTCCTGGGCGATAATTATGAGCTATCCTTCACCGACCGACGGGGTTCGATTTACGCCAAGGAAATGTTGCTCGAGCCGGTGCTGCAAGGCGGCCAACCAACACCCCGGAAAGTCGAGCCGGGGACATTCGACCGTTCGATTCCGGTGATGCAAGACGCTCAGGATTAAGGAGGTTATGATGCCGGTGATTCCTGACCTGATCCTATTCGCTGTTTTGGCTGTGATTGCAGTGGTTTCGGCACTCGGTATGCTTTTCAGCCGAAATGCCATGTATTCGGCGTTAAACCTGATCATTAACTTCGGTGTGGTAGCAGTGTTTTATTTGCTGTTGGGTGCGCCGTTCATTGCTTTGGCACAGGTTACAGTTTATGCCGGTGCGATCATGGTGTTGTTCCTGTTTGTAATCATGCTGTTGGGTGCAGAGCAGTTACGGCAGAAGAGTACACTACCAGCCCAGCAACCCCTGGCTATTATCCTGGGGGGCTTGCTGTTGTTGGAGGCGCTTTACCTGCTGATTACCCGCAGGGGTAGCTTACCTGCAGCCGTTGCAGTTTCATCCGACTTTGGCAATCCCGAAAATCTGGGTAAGATGCTCTTTAATCAATATTTATTACCATTTGAAGTCACTTCGATCTTACTTTTGGTCGCGATGGTTGGTGCGATCGTGTTGACCAGGCGGCGTAAATTGCGAGGATGAAAATGTTACCCATTCAATATTATCTTGGCCTTTCAATAATTTTATTCACCCTGGGGGCTTTGGGAGTCTTAATCCGGCGGAATGCTATCGTTATTTTTATGTCGGTGGAGTTGATGCTCAATTCAGCCAACTTGATCTTTGTGGCTTTCACTCGCCTTTACAACTCGCTGGAAGGCCAGATTTTTGTATTTTTTGTCATGGCTGTCGCAGCGGCAGAAGTCGCGGTGGGTCTGGCCTTAATCGTGGCGATCTTCCATACCAAGCAGAGCATCGATGTGGACGAACTCCATACCCTGCAAGGTTGACTGGTGAAGGTTGAAGGTAGCCTATGTCCAATATAGTTCCTCTGATTGTGGTTTTCCCGGTGATCGGCTTGCTGATCAATATTATCTTTGGTGGCCGGCTAAAGGAAAAAGCTGTTGGTTGGATCGCCAGCAGCGCGTCGGGTTTGGCTTTTGGGGTTTCGGTGCTCCAACTGGTGGCCTTGATCGGGAATCCGTCACCTAAGGTTGTTTTCCTGGCGGATTGGATCACCGTCGGTAATCTCCATATACCCTGGGCGTTCCAGGTGGACACCTTATCGGTCACCATGATGTTGGTCGTATCCGGGGTGGGAACGCTGATTCACATTTATGCTATCGGCTATATGCACGAGGATGTGCGGATTAATGGTGATCCGGGGCGTTACCGGCGATTTTTCGTCTTTATGAACCTGTTCATCGCCGCCATGATGATCCTGGTCAGTGGGAACAACTACCTGATGTTGTTTGTCGGCTGGGAAGGCGTCGGTTTATGTTCTTATCTCTTGATTGGTTTTTGGTACGACAAAGGCAAAGACGGCATCGGGAATGCTCTGGCAGCGAAGAAGGCTTTTGTGGTCAACCGCATTGGCGATTTTGGCTTCCTGCTGGCAGCTTTCATCATGTTTGTAACATTTAACACCTTCGAATTCAAAGCGATCTCCGAGCAAGCGGCAACGAAAGATCATACGGCACTACTTTTAATTACCTTGTTCATGCTCCTTGGCGTGGCAGGTAAGTCGGCCCAATTGCCTTTATTTGTGTGGTTGCCAGACGCAATGGCTGGCCCGACGCCAGTCTCGGCCCTGATTCATGCTGCCACGATGGTGACAGCGGGCGTTTACCTGGTAGCGCGATCGAATGCGTTATATTCTGTGGTGCCGGAGGCTCAGACTGTCGTTGCTTTGGTGGGCGGACTGACAGCCCTGTTTGCCGCGACGATCGCTGTCGGGCAGTTCGATATCAAGCGTGTGCTGGCATACTCAACGATCAGCCAGTTGGGTTTCATGGTGGCGGCAGTCGGGATGGGCGCCTATGTAGCTGGGATGTTCCATTTGGTGACACATGCCTTCTTTAAAGCGCTGCTCTTCCTCTCTGCTGGATCGGTGATCCAGGGGGTCGAGCATGGCTTGCACCAAATTGAGCATGGCGGATCAGTAGTTCCAACGCGTTTGAAAAAGCAACACAAGGTGCATCTCCATGATTTCGACCCGCAAGATATGCGCAACATGGGTGGCTTACGTAAACGGATGAAAATTACCTTCTGGGTGTATCTGATTGGGGCGGTCGCCCTGGCAGGTATACCGCCCCTGGCGGGATTCTGGTCGAAGGATGAGATTTTAGCCGAAGCAACATTAACTAATGGAGTGGTATATGCTTTGTTGATTATGGCAGCTTTCCTGACGGCGTTCTACATGGGACGGCAGGTGTTGATGGTCTTTTTCGGAGAGGCGCGCAGCGCAGCCGCTGAAAACGCCGCTGAGAACCCGCCGATTATGACCGTTCCCCTGATAATCCTGGCCGGCCTCTCGGTGCTGGGAGGGGCACTCAATCTACCCGGAGTGCATACCTTCACAGTCTGGTTGGAGCACACCTTCGAGAAGGTTCACGTGGGTGAATTTCACATCCTGGTCGCGGCGCTTTCAACCGGACTGGCCTTGTTGGCGATCTTTTTTGCCTGGTACCTCTACAGCCGGCGCTTTGCCGAGGTGCAAAAGCTACCGACTGCGCGCCGCCCAGACGATGTGTTGCGCACCATAATCGGTCCAGTTTTCACTGCCTTGAACCGAAAATGGTGGGTGGATGAATTGTATTGGGCGGTAATCGTCAATCCGTATATTGCCCTGTCACGGTTCATGGCTGATGTGATTGACTGGCGATTCTGGCATGATTGGTTCCACGACACAGTCATCCTGGGCGGCTACCGTTTATTGACGCGCGTGCTGGCTGTTCAAATCGACCTGGGCGGCATTGACCGGCTGGCGAATGGGCTGGCTGCGGCAATCCAGGGTGGCGCTGGTCAACTTCGCCGGGTGGAAACCGGCTACGTTCGCAATTATGCACTGACCTTTTTCCTGGGTCTGGTTGTCATTGTTGGATACCTGGGATATTTGATTCTGCGCTGAGAGGCAAACCATGAATTTTGTGATTTATCCCCTGACTCTCGTTACTTTCTTTCCTCTGTTGGGCATCCTGGTAATTCTCTTTCTTAAATCGGAGATGAAAAACGTCATCCGCTGGACGGCTTTGGTCACTTCATTGATCACGTTTGGCATCTCGATTGCAGTGCTGGCGCAGTTCAATCCTCAGGAGAAGGGTTTACAGATGGTGGTAGACCAGCCCTGGATTCGGGTGGCGAACTGGAATATCTCCTTTCATATGGGAGTAGACGGCTTGAGCATTCTCTTGCTCTTGCTGACTACTTTTCTAACTCCGATATCGATCCTTTCCTCCTGGACGGCGATCGAAGACCGCGTTAAAGACTTCATGGTCTTTTTCCTGCTGCTCGAGGTAGGGATGGTGGGTGTCTTCCTGGCGCAGGATTTGTTTCTTTTTTATGTCTTTTGGGAATTCACGCTGGTGCCGATGTATTTCCTGATCGGTATCTGGGGTGGGCCGAATCGGGTATATGCGGCAGTGAAGTTTTTCTTGTACACGATGGCTGGCTCGATCTTAATGCTTTTAGCTATCCTGTGGTTGGGGATTAACCAGGGAACTTTCTCACTGCCGAAATTAATTGAGAAGGGCATTCCGGCTGATCTTCAGTTCTGGCTGTTCCTTGCCTTTGCGGCCGCGTTTGCGATCAAAGTACCGATGTGGCCCTTGCATTCCTGGCTGCCTGATGCACATGTGGAGGCACCAACGGCTGGTTCGGTAATTCTGGCGGGTGTCCTGCTAAAGATGGGCACCTATGGTTTCTTACGCTTCAACCTCCCGCTTTTCCCCCAGGCCTCAATGCAACTGGCACCGTGGATGGCGAGCCTGGCAGTGATCGGCATCCTTTATGGTGCGGCGGTGTCTTATGCCCAGAAAGATGTCAAGAAGTTGGTGGCATATTCATCGGTCAGTCATTTGGGATTTGTCATGCTTGGATTGTTCGCCTTGAACGCGCAAGGTATCCAGGGCGGTATCCTGCAAATGGTAAATCATGGACTGAGCACGGGGGCTTTGTTCTTGATTGTCGGTATGATCTATGAACGCCGCCATACCCGGATCATGGACGATTTTGGTGGGTTATGGAAGGTGATGCCAATTTACGGTGCCCTGACGTTGATTGTCGCATTGTCATCCATGGGCTTACCAGGCTTGAATGGCTTCATCGGTGAGTTCACCATCCTTTTGGGGGCATGGGGTGCGGGTCAGGCGGATGGTGTGTTGCGCTCGACCATCTTTGCTGCTCTGGCCGCGATTGGGGTCATCCTGGCGGCGGTATACATCCTATTGATGTTCCAGAAATTGTTCTTGGGGCCACTTCCGGCGCACCAGTATAAGGACCACGAGGAAAAGGGGCTGAAGGATTTGAACTGGCGCGAAATTGCTGTCCTGGTGCCTTTGATTATCCTGATCTTCTGGATTGGTCTGTATCCCAAGCCATTTTTCAACCTGATCGCACCATCCGTGGACCAATTAGTGAATATACTAAAGGGTGTGACAACCGCGGGGCTACCCTAAAGGATGACACAAAAATCGGTGGAACGAGAAGAGTTCAACCTGGTGATGGGAGCGGCACAATGAATTTAGGCGACATGTTTCGTAATTTTGAGGTGATCCTGCCTCTCACAGTGTTGGCTGGCTGGGCTTGTGTGCTTCTGCTGGTGGACTTGTTTATCCCCAAAGGTCGGAAGGGGATAACGGCTCTGTTAGCGGCTTTGGGATTAGTAGTAACCCTGATCGTCAATCTGCTGCGCGCGGCGCGCTTGGGGTCTGCTTTTGGTGGTATGGTGACGCAGGATGGTTTTGCCGTTTTCTTGAATGTTCTGTTCCTGGTTAGTGGGATTGTCGCTATCGCGCTTGCCTATGACTACCTGAAGCGGATGGATCTGGAGCGTGGTGAATACTATGTCCTGCTGTTGTTCTCGATTTCGGGCATGCTGTTGATGTCCGCGGCCGCGAACTTGATCATTGTCTTTCTAGCTCTGGAGCTGCTTTCGATCCCTCTTTATGTGTTAGCGGGCTTCGCGGTGCCGCGGCTGGAATCTGAAGAAGCCGCCTTGAAGTATTTCCTGTTAGGTGCCTTCTCGACCGGAATTGTTGTCTATGGTACAGCGCTCGTTTTTGGGGCGACGGGTACCACTGCGTTTAAGGGGATTGTTGAAGCGATCAGCGTTGGAAAGGCGAATTTGGATCTTCTATTGATCGGAGCCGCCTTTGTGTTGATCGGCCTGGGATTCAAAGTGGCGGTGGTACCGTTTCATATGTGGACGCCGGATGTTTACCACGGCGCACCGACGGCTGTCACCGCCTTTATGTCTGTGGGCGCCAAGGCAGCAGGTTTTGCTGCCATAATCCGTATTTTCATGCTGGCATTTCCGAAGTTAGCTGTGGATTTGATGCCTGTGCTGTGGGTCCTGGCGGCTTTGACCATGATACTGGGGAATCTTGCTGCCGTGGCGCAGACGAATATCAAGCGAATGTTGGCGTATTCCAGTATCGCACATGCTGGATATATTCTGATGGCTTTAGTTCCATATGGGAATGCAACTCTTCGCCCGGACGCAGTTGCGTCGGTCTTATTTTATCTGGCAGCCTATGCGTTTACCAGCTTCGCCGCCTGGGGAGTGGTAATTGCTCTGGAAAACGCAGAAGGCAATCCGTCCGGTTTGATGTTGAATGATTATGCAGGGCTGGGACGCAAATATCCCCTGCTGGCGGCGGCGATGACCGTTGCGATGCTTTCTTTTACTGGGGTGCCGCCGACCCTGGGTTTCGTTGGAAAATTCTACGTGTTCCGCACGGTTTTAGATGGTGGTTATACTGGCCTGGCGATCCTGGGCGTGCTGACCTCGCTGATTTCGGCCTACTATTACCTGCGGGTAGTGGGAATCATGTATATGCGTGAAGGAGATCCGCAAGCGCGCCGGGAGATCTGGTTAAATGTGGCGGTAGGAGCGACAGCGGTTGGCACAGTCGTCATGAGTATTTTTGCGGCTCCGCTGTTCCAATGGGCTGCGCAGGCTATTTTGAAATAATGCCTACCAGGGCGGAACAGAGTGGAACGTTAATTCCGTAGTTCTATCCTTCTGTGTGAGATTGTGAAGCTGCATACTCGCCGGTGGGTTTGGTTGATCCTGGTTGTGGGGGTGCTGGTTGCCGTTGGCTTGTGGCGGTTGCTGGTAGTCCTGTCATTTCCGGTAGACGACACTGTGCCATTGGATGGGCCACGCTTTAATTCTTTGTCAACTGCTAACGCCGCACCGACTCTTACACCGACTTTCACTTCAACGCCAACTCCCAATTTGCGCGATCTGGCGCTGGAGCAAGGCGTGTTGGTAGGTGCCTCGGTTGGTGGATCCTGGCTGACTGAGGATCCAGCTTATGCGAGTTTGGCGGCGCGGGAATATAGCTTGATCACCCCCGAAAACGCCATGAAGTTCGAGGTGGTGCACCCTGAGCCAGATCGTTATGATTTTCAGGAAGCAGATACGATCGTCGCTTTTGCGCTTGAGAATGGGCTGCGTGTGCGCGGTCATACACTGGTGTGGTGGAACCAGCTACCCAAATGGGTTACTGAGGCGTACGAGCGGGGAACCTATACCCGGGAACAATGGAAGCTGATCCTCCACGATCATATTCAGACGGTGGTGGGCCGTTATCGCGGTAAGGTGTATGCCTGGGATGTAGTAAACGAAGCAATCACTGATAAGGGTTTATTTACGGATGGTATCTGGCTGAACACAATTGGACCAGAATATATTACTCTGGCTTTTCAATGGGCGCATGAAGCCGATCCTCAGGCGCTCTTGTTTTATAACGATTTTGCAGCTGAAGGTTTGAATCAAAAGGCTCAAGCGATTTATGTCATGGCGCAGGGTTTGTTACAGGCTGGTGTACCGGTTCATGGGGTTGGTATGCAGATGCATATCTGGCTGGGTAGCCCGCCGACCCCTGATGATCTGGCCACCAATATCCGGCGGCTTGGTGCGCTGGGTCTGATGGTGCAGATCACGGAAATGGATGTGCGCATCCAGTATAGCCAGGCCAGTCTGGCAGAACGACTGGCTGCGCAGGCCCAGACTTATCGCGATATTTTTTCCGTCTGCCTGCAAGCGCCTAACTGCACCGCATTTGTGACCTGGGGATTGACAGACCGGTATTCGTGGATACCGGGGTACACCAAGCAGCCGGATGCTCCGCTGCTTTTTGATGAGTCGGGACAGCCAAAACCCGCCTACCGGGCAATCATGGACCTATTGCAAGGCCGGTAATAAGGCCACCCGGCGGCGAAACGCAGGATAGGGAATAGTCATTCCGCGCAGGCGCAAGGCAGTCACGATCGTAACTATTGTTTTGCAGTCTGCCCCAACCCAGTCGAAGAAGGGATTTTAGCGCTCAATGCGCGGTGAGTTCCAGATGGCCCAATCTTCCTGAGGCGTGCCCAGGGTACGGACGGTGAACACGAACTGCACCGGCTTTCCGACCAACTGTGCCAGATTCACATCGACCACCACCAGGTCGCCATCGCAGGTATCGGTCCATTCGTCTAATACTGTGACAATAGTTCCTTCCAAATAGCCGAATTGAAAGAGAACCTTTCCCACACCACAGGCGCCGTTAGCATTCATTAGTAATCCCAACCGGGCTTTGAAATGGTCGCCTGCCTGCACCGTATATGCTGGGAAGACGCCGGTGATATAGCCATCATTCATCGGTTTGGGGAAAGTCGCCAAGATTTTACCGGAGACTGCCCCGGTCTCGAGTTGCTGCCCATCCTGGATCGCCACGCTACCGTTAGGATCATCACTGGCTCCGCCGAAGGTCAGCAGCGCGCCGGGATTGGTGCCGGACTCGCTGCTCCAGGCGGCCTGGCGGGATTGGCTCACAAAATCGAATCCCAATTCTGGAGGCGGACCGGTGACTTTAATTTCAACCCAGAATGGATCATCCTGCTCGCTGACGCCGAAGATGTTATAACCAGCATCGCGCAACTTGAACTCGCCACGATGCGTACCACCGGTGGATGGTGCCTTCATATTGACCGTGATATCTACTGTTCCATCCGGTGCAACTTCACCAGTAGTCAGTGCTGAAACATCCGGCGCGTCCATTTTGTTTCCGCTGGTGAAGACCAGCGCGTAGGCAGAAGTCCAGGTGCAGGTCCCCGTGTTTTTTAGCCGCCAGGTTTTAACGAAGCTGGCGCCAGGGGCAAACTCGCTCCCATCCGGGATTGAAACGTCGCTGATAAACCGGGCTGCATTACAACCTTCCGCGGCAGGAGTGATATGGACTGTACCGTTTAATGGTAGTCCTGGTGTCGTTCCTGGTGGAGTGAGAGTCTGATAGATGCTTGTGGCCAATGGGGTTAATCGAAAAGGGACCAGGGCAGTTGGCGTGGCCGGTGGGCGATTTGTTTCAGTCTGTTGCACTTGTAGTGTTTCTGCCGCTTGAGTAAAGACCGAATTGATGCCCGCCGGGGTTGAATTAGATTTCCCGGTGCAGGCGATGAAGAGCATAGCCAGAATGACCGCGAGCAAGCCAGTTTTAAATAATAGTTCTGATCTCCTACGAAGCATACACACCCTCCACTCGTTGCAACGAACCGATTTTTCTTGTTGACTTATTATACCGCCTGACGGAGGCGGTGAAAAGCTACCCAACCAAGACCGAGTAATGCCAGCGGTAGGAATCCACCCAGGCATGGGCGGTTGGGTGACGCAGGCGCTTGAGTGGTGGGTGAGGGTTGAGTAGTAGCACCAGGTAGAGGTACGGAGGTTGGCGTATACGTGGGAGACTGGGCAGTTGGCTGGACAGGCGTAGCCTCAAGTCTGGGGGTCTGAGTTGGCGTCAGTGACGGTGTGGGGAGTGGGGCGGCGCCGGAAGGGACGACTTCATAGGCGGTACTGCCAGATAAAGCGATCACCTGGGATCCCAGGGAAAAGGCAGCCGCCAGCTCGGGATGTGCCTCCACAAGTTGGTAATAAGCATCGGAGAGGAAATTCACCTGGGTGGTATGCATGCTATCCGGGTCGTAGGCAGTATCGATCCATTTCCCGTCGCGCAGCACAAAAGTGTGCCAACCAGCCAGGCGGACTTGCTCTGAGGTTTCGACCGATGATGGAGCTGGGGCCTGCGCGCCAGCCAGCAAGGCCTGTTCAGCAGCTTTTTGAACTGCTTGAGGGCCGGATGCGAGAGCAGTGGGTTGAGCTTGTAGTTGGTTATATTGCTCCCTTGCGATACGCTCTTGTTGATCTGCTCCAAGAGGAGCATTTTCGGTGACCAGATAGGAGGTATACGGGGTTACGATGCCGAAGCGGATACTCAGGTGAACGATCTGGTCAATTGTTTCCTGATTTAGTCCTTTCAGGCGAATCTGGTTGAGCAGGTAGCCTATTTTACGTGTCGCCCACAAGCGGGGGATGGCGGTTTGGAGTTGGCTCATTTCTAATCCTGCATCGGTTGAAAAGAGCTGGTCAGGATAGCGAAAGGTTTGGGTCTGACCGTTGATTGACCCTGTAAGAGTCACCTCGGTTGCGCCTCCCTGGCGGTAGCGACCGACAGCCAGGATTTGCGAGCCACGGAACAGGTCAGGCAGGGGTGAAGGATACAGGTCATAGACCGACAGGCTACCGAAATCTAATTTTAGATCAGTCAGGAGTGGGGTACTGATACGGGCATAAAAAGCGGATAGCACTTCATCCAGGCGCTCACCAGGTTGCACATAGCTGCTGGCACCATGATGCTCCTGGGATAATGAGTCGAGCAGGAAGGTGTCTACATCATAACCAACGCCAAAGGCGAATAAACGAATGTTTGCGCGGGCGTTAGTGAGGAATTCGTTCAAAATTTTGTCCCGATCGGTGACGCCTGCGGTAGGCAAGCCATCGGTCAGGAAGATCAGGTAAGTCGGTCGCTCGATGTCGGCCATTGCGGCGGCTTCCAGCAGGGCGCGGTGGATATCGGTGCTGCCCTGGGCGCTCAACTGATCAACCCAGGGTAGCGCATTCGTCGCTTCGGCAGCCGGGCACAGGTCAGCAGCGTAGGTTTCTAGAGCGGTATTGAAGGCGACGATGTTGAAGCGATCTTCCGGATTGAGATTGTTGAGGATGTATCGCATGGCTTTCTGGGCCTGCTGAAGTTTTTCTCCGTCCATGCTGCCGGAGTGATCTATTACGAACAAGATATCTTTAGGAACGGGCGTTGATTCCACGGAGGGTTGTGGCGCCAATAAGAGCAGGAAATAGCCATCCGGGTCGGTATCCTGCGGGTCGCGATAGCTGACCAGGTGGAAAGCCTGGCTCTCGCCGATGGAATAATACAAGGCGAAATCGGCGTCTGGCAAGCTGTCGGCAGATTCATAACTGGCAGTCACATGGGTTTCGCTATCTCGACGCAAACTTATCGTATGGCTGGGAGAGTAGACAGCACGAATTGACTGAGTAGCCTGGATATCCAGACTAACGGAGACCGATTTGATCGGCCAGGCGCTGAATTTTTCAGTGCTCAGAGGGTATACATAACGCACCAGACCATTTTCGGCGGTCAAAGCCTGGGTGTATTCGAGTTCGATGCGTCGCTCACCTTGGGGCGGGATAGGGAAAATGTGGGCTTGTACGGCGCCTTGCCCGGCATATTCTAATAAGGCAGGGTCACGGAGCTGGTTGACAATCTGCCGATAGGTCTGGCGGGCTTGTTCAGCGTCTAATACTTTCCCCTGGACAGGTTGGTTATCTATCCAAAGAGTGAAGGAAGTCACAGCGGCGTCACGCGGGAGCGGAAACAGGTAAGTGCCTTCGACCGCAGTTTGGTTAGGGTTGTAGAAGATTTGGTCAACATGTGTCACAGCCACCTGGTCCTGAATGCGGACGGTGACATGATGGTAGCGGATGACCAGCGCGGCCATTGGGGAGGGAGGCGGGCAACGGAAGGGACCCGGGCAGGGGACTGGTGGGCATGGGCGATCTACACAAATTGGTGGATCAGGAATGATGATGCCATCCGCGCGGGCAGGAGCGGGTTGCGCCAGGATCAGGAGCAGTATAAAAAGGGTCAGGAGGGTGTATTTCATTTTAAATCTCCGTAATAAACTAATCCATTCTCTTTGGCACAGGACGTCAAAAAAGGGTGAAAAGTTCCGAGTGGTATAATTGCGGCACTGAAGCTTTGAAGGTGCCTTCTCCAAGATTAACTCCGAGAATTAAATTATGCTGTTAGAAAAAGTTGCTGGAATTGAACAACGCTACATAGAACTGAACGATCAATTGATGAATGTCGCTGATGATTACCAACGCGCGGCGGAATTGGGCAAAGAGCGTGCTGAATTGGAACCACTTGTCAGCAAGATTACTGAGTACCGCCAGGTGCTTCGCCACCTGTCGGAAGCGCAGGCGCTGAAGGATAGTGATGATGACGATTTACGGCTGCTGGCGGAGGCCGAGATTGCCGAAATCGAGCCCAAGATCAGCCAGTTTGAAAGCGAAATCAAGAATATGCTTTTGCCCAGAGACCCACGTGACCAACGGAATGTCATTGTCGAAATCCGCGCCGGCACTGGGGGCGATGAAGCTGCAGTTTTTGCTGCTGACCTATTCCGGCTTTACAGCCGGTACGCGGAACGTCATGGCTGGGCTGTGGAAGTGTTGTCAGCGAATGAGATTGGCATTGGCGGCTATAAAGAAATCATCTTTATGGTCAAAGGGCGTGGTGCGTATTCGCGGCTTAAATACGAGTCGGGCGTGCACCGCGTCCAACGTGTCCCGGTGACCGAATCCCAGGGCCGAATTCATACCTCTACGACTACGGTGGCGGTGTTGGCAGAAGTGGACGAGGTCGAGATCAATATCCCGGAAGGTGATCTGCGGATTGACGTGTACCGATCGGCTGGCGCGGGGGGTCAGAATGTCCAGAAGAATGCTACTGCAATCCGCCTTACTCATCTGCCAACGGGCATAGTAGTCGCCTGTCAGGATGAAAGGTCACAGCTCCAGAATCGCTTGCGGGCAATGGCAATCTTGCGCGCGCGGTTGTACGAAATAGAAGTGGAGAAGCGTCGGCAGGAGGTAGAGCAGACGCGCCGATCCCAGGTGGGCAGTGGTGAACGCGCCGAGAAAATCCGTACATACAATTTCCCGCAATCGCGTATCACCGATCACCGCATCAATCTCTCGCTGTTCAACCTGGTAGGAATTATGGACGGTGATATTGACCCATTTATAGATGAATTAGCGACGCGCGATGAAGCCGAACGACTGGCGGCAGTTACGGAATAGTCCGTCCGGCGGAATAGTAATTCCGGCGGGATAGTAATTCCGGTGGAACAGTAGTTCCGGTGGAACAGTAGTTCCGGCGGAACAGTAATTTCGGGGTAGAAGACTAGCTATTGGATATTGGTGGATGGATAACCCAAAGCACACCCAGCCTGGCGCAAGTAAGTGAAACGCCAGGGTTGGATGTACAGCTTCTGGCAGCCGAGATACTGCAAAAGCCCCGCTCCTGGATCCTGGCGCATCCCGAAGCTATCCTGGAACCAGACCATATCCAAAAGCTTACCCTGGGCATCAATCGCCTGGAAGCCGGCGAGCCATTGCCTTATGTGTTGGGTCATTGGGAGTTTTACGGTTTGGATTTTCGGGTGGCGCCAGCAGTGTTGATCCCGCGACCGGAAACGGAGCTGCTGGTTGAGCAGGCAGTAAACTGGCTACATTCTGTTCCCGGTCGGAGGTGGGCGGTTGATATTGGCACGGGTTCGGGATGTATTGCCGTGACATTGGCTCTACAGGTACCAGATTTAAGGGTCATCGCGTGTGATCGCTCTTGGGAAGCACTACAAGTGGCGCAGGAAAACTGCCAGCGTCATGGGGTGGCTGAACAGGTTGATTTGGTGCAGGCCAACTTGTTGGAACCCTTTGGGATGGTTGATCTGATCTGTGCGAACCTGCCGTATATTCCTAGCAGTGCCTTGGCATCGTTGAAAGTGGCGCGTTGGGAACCTCTCCTGGCATTGGATGGCGGCCCTGATGGATTAAGCCTGATCCGGTCATTGTTAAAACGCGCGCCGGCTCTGCTGGCTGCTGACGGACTGCTGCTTTTGGAAATTGAGGCCTCCTTGGGTCAGGAGACGGTAGCGCTGGTCAGACGGGCATTTCCGCATGCCCAAATTACCCGGTTGACTGACCTATCTGGGCAGGATCGTATCATTCGTGTGATAAACTCAAGGAGAGGATCGTGAAAATAGTCAGTCTCCTTTTCGCCTTATCCGTCAGGTCACAGGGAGTCATATGAAAACACTAATGGATAGCAAGCATATTGTTTTGGGCGTGACCGGGTCGATCGCCTGTTATAAGGCGGCTGACCTGGCTTCAAAGCTGACCCAAGCCGGGGTGCAGGTAGACGTAATTTTAACCCGTGCCGCCCAGCAGTTTATTACCCCTTTGACTTTCCAATCGGTCACCGGTCGGAGGGCATTTGTGGATGATGATCTATGGTCGGGCGAGGGGCATGTAGTCCATATTGGGTTGGGGAAAAGCGCCCACCTGTTGATTATCGCGCCGGCGTCGGCGAACACCCTGGCAAAATTGGCGCATGGCATCGCGGATAACCTTTTATGTGTTTCAGCCCTGGCAGCGCGTTGCCCGTTATTAGTCGCACCGGCCATGGATGGTGGGATGTTCGCTCATCCAGCCACCCAGGCAAACCTGGAGATCCTGCGCCAGCGCGGCGTGCGAGTGGTTGGTCCTGCTGAGGGTCACCTAGCCTCTGGGATGACTGGTCCAGGGCGGATGGTTGAGTCATTGGAGCTGTTGGGTGAAATCCGGCTGGCGCTATCGCAAGGTGGGGCTCTATCTGGTAAGCGAGTGGTGGTTACGGCGGGAGGTACACAGGAGCCAATCGATCCGGTACGGGTGATTGCGAATCGTTCATCAGGCAAGCAGGGCTTTGCTCTTGCCCAGGCTGCCCTCGATTTAGGGGCACAGGTAGTCTTAATCGCTGGGCCAGTGACCCTACCCACCCCAGCCGGCGCAGTGCGGGTCGATGTGCATACTGCAGAAGAGATGCTGGAGGCCGTGCTGGCTGCGGTACCTCAGGCAGATGTTCTGGTCATGGCAGCAGCCGTGGCCGATTTCCGTCCTGTATCGCCAGTTGACCAGAAGATTAAGAAAGAGAGCGGCGTGCCTCAAATCATTCTGGAGACAACGCCGGATATTCTGGCAGCGGTTGCAGCGGTAAAAGCTCAGGCAGGCTGGCCACGCCTGACCATTGGTTTTGCCGCCGAGTCCCAGAATCTGTTAGAGAATGCTGGCGCCAAGTTACAGGCGAAGAGGCTGGATATGATTGTAGCAAATGACATCTGCGCCAGCGACGCTGGTTTCGGCGTTGATACCAACCGGGTGACCCTGCTCGATCGCGAGGGGCGGGTAGAGGTATTACCGCTCATGAGCAAGGTTGAGGTTGCCGAGGTCGTGTTGGACAGGGTAGTGAATTGGCTCAAGGAGGTAAATTACTGATATGCTTTAGCACGGCTTTGTCTCAGCGAGATTGTTATGGAAAGTACGTTCGCAAAGAATCTCAATCATAAAAGGAGAACCCTATGAACTTAAAGGTCGGGCAGTTAGCCCCGGATTTCAGTCTGGAAAGTCACCTGAAACAGCGCATCCGGTTGAGCGAATTTCTTGGGAAGAAGAATGTTGTTTTGGCTTTCTTCCCTTTAGCCTGGACGCCAATCTGAACGAGCCAGATCCCTTCGTACCAGGTCGCTCTTGACCGGTTCGCTGGGGTCGAGACCCAGGTTCTGGGTCTGAGTGTCGATAGCACAGATTGTCTGAGGGCATGGGCGGAGAGCCTGGGGGGGATCACCAACCCCCTGTTGAGTGACTTTTACCCCCATGGTGCGGTAGCTCAGCAATATGGTGTGTTGCGTGCGGAAGGTTATGCGGAGCGAGCCCTTTTCGTGATTGACAAGCTGGGGTTGATCCGCTACATAGACGTTCATGATATCAACGAACAGCCTGATAATGAGGTGCTTTTCGGTGTGCTGGCCGAGTTGGAACCGGAGCTTTCTGCCCAATATGCCGCGACGGTAAAAGCAGCTGAGGCGTCGGCCAAGCCGGTCGAACCCATCCAGCATCGTGGCGAAGTGGTTATTTACTGCACTCCCTGGTGTCCGGGCTGCCGGAGGGCAAGGATTTTCTTGCAAGAGCACAAAATTCCATTTGTTGAAATTGATATCTCGCGCGATCGGACTGCCGCGGCGCGTGTGCGTGGCTGGGCATATGGCTACGAAACTACACCGACGTTTGATATTAACGGCAGCATAATTGTGGATTTTAATCCGGTGAAGCTTAGCGAGTTGCTTGGAATAAAGGAAAAGTAGACAACTACTCGATACAGAATACATGCACATCGCCCGGACCGTGCACGCCGATGGTCAGAGTCATTTCGATGTCCGCTGTACGAGATGGACCGCTGATCAGAACGCTGGCGGCAGACTGGCACAAGTCAACTTGCTGAAATGCGTGCAGCAGGGTGTCGGTCAGGTCGGACGCGTTGAGAATGATCAGGTGAATCTCGGGCAGCAATGAAGCAGTGAGCGGCTGACCGGGTGCGCTGGACAGGAGCAAGGTGCCAGTTTCGGCGATGCCTGCCAGGGCTCCGGTCAGTCCTACTTTAATTTCTGGGCTGGGGGTGGATTGGGCCTGGATTCCAGCCTGTTCCAAGGCGGTCAGCAAGCCATCTGGCAGGCTGGCGGCATCCCAGGTTTGCAGGCGGTTGATTCCGCGCGTGTTCAAAAACGCAAGAAGTAGTTTGGGCAATTGGTTTACTTTACACCGCACCAGGCTCCCGCCCAGGGCAGTCAATTCTGCCTCAAAACGGTCCAGGAGATTAGAGGTCAGTGGTTGAATTTTGGATTTTGTCGCAAGGCTTCCAATAGACCTGATGGGAGTTTGCTCATTGCCGATTGTAGTTGGCTGAGTACTGATGGCTTGTTGTTCTGTGGCCGGCTTGCTTAGAGATTTACCATAACGGCCTCGGAAAGAGTGGGAGGCGGGGCGTGGAAAATCGCGCCGGTACCCCCAACCGGTAAAGGCTGGCAGGCGCAACCAGGAGGAGAAAGGTGCCAGGAGGCGACTGAAAAAGCCAGCCAGATGGAGGGCAGCGGCATAGCGCGTGGGTGACCTGGCGATCCAGGTAAAAGCTCGTAGTCCCACATGCAAAGTAGTAGGCGCCAGATTCTTACCCTCGCCATGCAACGGGGAGCAGCCAGGGGTGAGGTTGTTATGAATAACGCCAGCCCGAATGCGCAGGAGTAGTTTTGGCAAATCGATATCCACCGGGCAGGCCTCTTTACAGGCTCCGCACAGGCTGGATGCGCGGGCGAGATTGCCGAACTCAGGCTGTCCAAATAAAGCAGGCGAGATCACTGAACCAATCGGACCAGAATAGGCGGTTGGTTGGTCATGTATGCCAACATACGCATGACCACCGATTTCGCGAAATACCGGGCAGGCATTCAGGCAGGCGCCACAGCGAATGCAGTACAGGATTTCGGCCAGGGGAGAGTTGGCCAGGGCAGAACGCCCGTTGTCTATCAGCACCAGATGGCGCTGATTGGGGCCATCCAATTCGCCTGGGCGGCGTGGGCCGTGGATCAGCGAAGTGTAGACGCTTAACTTCTGTCCTGTGGAAAAGCGCGGTAAAAGCGAGAGCAGCAGAGCCAGATCATCCAGGGTGGGCACCAGGCGCTCGATGCCCATCAAAGCGATATGCACCGGCGGCAGGGTGGTGACCATGCGACCGTTGCCTTCATTGGTGACCAGGCAAAGAGTGCCAGTTTCCGCCACCCCGAAGTTGACGCCCGAGATGCCAGCCTGCGCATCCAAGAAGGTCTGGCGTAAAATGCGCCGGGCTGCAGCGGTCATGGTGGGAATATCTTCATTGTAAGGCAGGCCAATTTTTTCCTGGAAGGTGCGCGCCACGTCACTACGGAGCAGGTGAACTGCGGGGGTAATGATATGCCCCGGACGCTCACCGCGCAGTTGGACGATATATTCGCCCAGATCAGTTTCAACTACCTCAAAACCAGCGGCTTCCAAGGCTTGATTGACCTCAATCTCTTCACCGACCATAGTCTTGGATTTTATGATCTTGTGGGCCTGATTCTGGCGGAGGATGTCCAGGATAATCTGATTGGCCTGCGCGGCATCAGCGGCGCGATGAACCAGGATGCCGTTGGTCTGAACTTTGGCAATGAACTGGCTCAGATATTGGTTGAGGTTGGCGATTGTCTCTGCACGTAACGCATGGGCGCGCTGGCGTAGGACTTGCAGCTCCTCGGTGAGGGAGTCGAAAGCGGTCTGACGGGCAACCAGGCGGTGTTCGGCGTTTTTGTCCAGGGCGTCTTGCAGGCCAGGATTAGCTAAAGAAGCACGGATGCGGG
The DNA here is from genome assembly GCA_964354345.1 of uncultured Anaerolineaceae bacterium. Taxonomy (GTDB): domain Bacteria; phylum Chloroflexota; class Anaerolineae; order Anaerolineales; family UBA4823; genus CAYGZL01. Next base: position 37,780 of record CAYGZL010000146.1, read on the forward strand.
TTCGAAAGGGAGTGGTCATGGCTTAGAAAAGGTTATCTTACCAACAGTCAGCTTAACTTACGGGCGGTTTTACAGGTTCAGGCGCCAGTTTTTGCTAGAAGTTCAGCAATGTGCCGGACACGTTGGGGTAAACCACGGCGATGCAAACCGCCGTTGATGTTGGTCAGGCAGCCCGCGTCACACGAGACGATGGTCTGCGCGCCGCTGGCGACAATATTGGTGATCTTACGATCCAACATAGCAGTAGATATTTCCGGATGTTCAACCGAGAACACACCGCCAAAGCCACAACACTCCTGGGTGTAGGGCAGCTCCACAAATTCGGCGCCTTGGATGGCTTTGAGCAGGGCGCGCGGTTGGTGATCAACACCCAGCTCACGCAACAGGTGACAGGAGCTGTGATATGTGATGCGACCAGGGAATTGCGCTCTCAGGTCGGTTACACCCAGGTAATCCACCAGGAACTCGGTCAGTTCATAGGTACGCGCGGCCATGGCCTGAGCACGCGGCAGCCACAGCCTGTCTCCATCAAAGAGCTCCAGGTACGAATGACGGACCATGGCAGCACATGAGCCGGATGGAACGACAATCGGTCCGCGGGTTTTTTCAAATTCTTGAAGGGTATGAATTGCCAGGGGGCGCGCCTGGCCACGCAGGCCAGCGTTGAATGCCGGTTGACCACAACAAGTCTGCCCGGGGGGGAATTCGACCCGTGCGCCGGCGCGTTGCAATACTTGCACGACAGCCTCGCCGATCTCAGGGTAGAGCGTATCGAGGATACAGGTTACAAAGAGTTGAACGGAGATAGCCATGGAGTAGTTTCTATATAGATCTTATATACCTGGACAGCGCAGAGTAGTAATTCCGAATTCTGCATTGAATTGTATCTTCAGAGGGGGAGGAGTGCAAGCCTGACATGGTAATTAACACTGGATTAGTTAAAGGTTCAGGTTGGAGAGATTGGTAGATTATATAAATTTTAATTATCTATATTGAATAAATGATTACACTGGCAATTTATATCATTAAGAATAGTATTGCAGGTGAATTACATGGTATGCTTCAGGTTTGCCAATTACAATAAACCTGATACCGTATAATAAGCTTAATTAAGGCTATTTATTAATGAAGAAGGATACATACGCTATGGAACCTTTCCGTGCTGAGATTCCCAATCATTTCAGTCTGCCGCGGCGGATTGCTCGATTGGGAGAATTAGCTTATAACTTGTGGTGGACCTGGAATCCCGATTCGCAGCGTCTGTATACCCGGATTGACGCCGATCTCTGGGAGCGTAGCGGGCGGAATCCGGTGCGTTTCTTACGCCAGGTGGAACGCACCAGGCTCAATTCGGTTACCAACAATCGTTATTACCTGGACTTTTATGATCGGATCATGCGGTCGTTTGACCAGTACATGAACCGTCAGGATACCTGGTATCTCACTCGCCATCCTGAATTACGCAACCGACCGATCGCTTATTTCTCAATGGAATTCGGCTTTCACGAGTCAGTACCGCTCTACGCAGGCGGACTGGGCGTCTTATCGGGCGATCACACTAAGGAAGCGAGTGATCTGGGTATACCGTTTGTTGGTGTTGGTTTTTATTACGCGGAAGGCTACTTTACGCAGCGGATCACCGAAGACGGTTGGCAGGAGGCGCGTTTTACCCGCCAGGCCTTCGACGACTTGCCATTAATCCCCGTGCTTAATATTGAGGGCAAACCAGTGACGATCTCGGTAGAATTACCCGGGCGGGAAGTTATTGCGCGCTTGTGGGAAATTCATGTGGGACGCGTGCCGGTTTACCTGATAGACACAAATGTAGAAGAGAACTCCCAGGCTGACCGGGCGCTCTCGGCTCGCCTGTATAGCAGTGATCTTGAAATTAAGATCACCCAGGAAATTTTACTCGGTATTGGTGGTGTGCGGGCATTGCGGGTGTTGGGGTATAACCCGGCAGTGTGGCACATGAACGAAGGGCATGCCGCCTTCCTGGTGTTGGAGCGCATCCGGGAGTTACGTGAAGCTGGTCATACGGTTGAGGATGCGTCAGAAATTGTCCGCGAGTCGAACGTGTTCACTACCCATACACCGGTCGCAGCCGGGAATGATGAGTTTCCCTTGTGGCTGGTGGATAAGTATTTTTCGAATCTCTGGCCTCAACTTGACCTGACGCGCGACCAATTTATTGACCTGGCGCGGCATAAGTTGAGCTGGGGCGATGCTTTCAGCATGCCGGTGCTGGCTTTGCGGGTTTCCGGAGGCCGGAATGCAGTCTCCGAGTTGCATGAGGGGGTGACGCGCGAAATGTGGGGATTTATCTGGCCGAATTTGAAGACTGCTGATGTGCCGATTTCGCACGTGACCAACGGTGTTCATACTGGCACCTGGCTGGCACGCCGTTTGCGGATTTTATATGAACGTTATCTGGGGGTAGACTGGATGGAGAACATAGACGACCCCGAGATGTGGGATCTGGTCAACAATATCCCTGACGATCAGCTATGGTCGGTGCGCCAGCACCTCAAACGAAAGCTGGTGGCCTATGTACGGGAGCGCGCCAGACAGCAATGGCGACGGGGCGGCGTGCATCCAATCCAGGTGATTGCTTCAGGTGTGCTCCTGGATCCCTATGCCCTGACGATATGTTTCGCTCGTCGTTTTGCGCCCTATAAGCGGGGCAACTTGATTTTTAGGGATGTGGATCGCCTGATCAAGCTGATTAACCGACCAGGTATGCCGGTGCAAATAATTTTTGCTGGCAAATCCCACCCAGATCACGAGGCAGGGAAAATCCTGATCCAGCAGGTTTATCGCGAGGTCAAAAAAGCCGAGACGGGTGGACGTGTGGTGTTTCTGGAAGATTACGATATGAACCTGGCACGTTACCTGGTACAGGGCGTGGATATATGGATGAACACACCTCGCCGGCCCAATGAGGCGTCGGGCACTTCAGGTGAGAAGGCAGCTTTGAATGGGGTGCTGAACTTTTCAGTACTGGATGGCTGGTGGCGTGAAGGTTACAATGGCCAAAACGGCTGGGCGATCGGGAAGGATATTGAATATACGAATCCTGATCTGCAAGATGAAGAGGATGCCGAAAGCCTATATGAGACGCTCGAGAATGAAATTGTGCCCCTGTATTACCAGATTCGCTCTTCCGATAACCTGCCTGGAGATTGGATCACACGGATGAAGGAATCCATCCGAACTTTGGCGCCACAATTCAGCACCCGACGCATGTTAAGGGAATACCTGGATCGGTTCTACATCCCGGCAATCCAGAAGGGATCACCTGTTCCACAGATCCCACTTGCGGTCAAAATCTGAAAGATCCTTGGATTACCAGTAACCGAGTTCTGAATTGCCCGGTTAATGCTATGCATCACAGCAGGGTTGCCAATCAGTGGCAACCCTGCTGTGATATATTGAAGAATAGTAGTTCTGACTAACGGCTAAGGTTATTCCGTAACATAGCAGGCAGATAAACCATAAAGCCACTTTCATACGGTAACAATAGCTTGACGCCAGGCACGGATTGGTTAGTTACTTTGAGAACCAACAGGGCGAAACCCTGAAGTACCTCATCTGCATTGAATGTACAATGCCCATAGCGCTGAATGGGGATCAGGTTATATAAAGCGGTTGAGCCGGCGCTGATTATTTTGTTGCGATACAACCGCTCATGCCAGTAGGGGACGATTGGGTCACCCGTAGTGTGCATCAATACCATCGGAACCTGCAGCTTGCCACTGGTCTGGTAATGAGCTGCGATCTCATCCTGGGCCACTGGATCGGCCTGGAAGCGCGCAACACCCTGGTTAAGCGCCCGGTCATCCAGCGATCCGCGATATTGGCGGGTCCAGTTATCGAAGGGTTGACCGCCTAAGACCTCAATTGCATTATTGGTGGGGAACACGTTGTACCACAGCAATCCCAGGGTAGTCTCGCCTACGGTGTTGATGTTGTTTGGATCGAAAATCGCATTGGTCACTGACAGAAGTTGGGCAGTGGAGGCAGGAGCTTGGGTAATCGCCTGGATGACTTTCGCACTGTACAAGGTATCCCAGTTATCTTGTAATAGCTTGGGGATGGAGATTGGACTGGGGGGCAGCACTGCCGGGAAGAAGTAATCAAACACAATCCGGAAATCGCCGACATAGTTGACATGCCTGGCGAAATCGCCGACAGGACCGCACAAGGCAAGTCCACCGTTGAATTCAGTTGGAAATTGTTCGACAGCCAGGGTGGTGATCAGGCCGCCCTCCGAGACGCCGGTAAGATATACCAGGCGGGTCTGGGGGAACATGCTTTTGAATAACCCGACCAGTTCGCGTAAATCCGCGATGCCAGGCAGTACTGCCAACCCATTTTTATGGTAGCTGGTGGTGGCAAAGGCATAACCCAGGCTGTTCACCAGGTCGGGCAGGTAAGTGCCATCACGTAAGCGGAGTTGGTCTTCAGGAATGGCGATTGGTGCGTCGGGAGTGACATAACCGTGGGCGTAGACTACCAGGTCGCCATTCCATTGAGGTGGAAGGCAAATGCGGTAAATGGCGCCACTGGGTTGGACTCCATCTGGAAGGCAGTTGTCAGCGGTTTGAGCGGCTGCATATGGAACGTTGGAACTACTGATCCAGGCGAATAGACTGGTCAGCAGAAGAATCGCAACCATGAACAATCGCAGTGATTTGGACATTTGAGCTCCTTTTATAAATATCGAGAGGGCGTTGCTGATAATTATATATCGGTTTGGTTATAAGTCAATTATGTGAAGAAAATCACAAACAACAGCCTGCCGGATCGCTGGGTTTTAATACCTTGTCTGCAAAACCGCGCTATAATTTGATCTAAGGAACTACCCTGACGTAATCATTTGATTGCCAAAATTTGCTTAATTGCTTGATTTCCCTTAATTATCGATGAAACAACTCCTTCAAAACCTTCGCAACGGCGAGACATTGATCGTCGAAGTCCCCATCCCCTCACCCCAGCCAGGCGAGATACTGGTCCGCACTGCGGTCTCCCTGGTCTCGGCTGGCACAGAGCGGATGCTGGTTGAATTCGCTGAGAAATCTTTGTTGGGTAAAGCGCGCTCTCGTCCCGACCTGGTGCGCCAGGTGTTGGATAAGGCGCGGCGCGAAGGTCTGGCAACCACCCTTGAAGCTGCTCTCAACCGGTTGGATCAACCGATGCCGTTGGGATATTCATCTGCCGGGATGATCGTGGCTTTGGGAGAGGGATTGAGTGGCTTCCATGTTGGTCAACGGGTGGCTTGCGCCGGGGGTGGTTATGCGGTGCACGCCGAATATGTGACCGTACCGGTAAACCTGCTCACGCCACTACCGGACGGTGTGGATTTTGAAGCGGCTGCATTCACCACCCTGGGAGCGATTGCCTTGCATGGTTTTCGTCTGGCGGAGAGCCAGATCGGCGAACGCATCGCGGTGATCGGCCTGGGATTACTGGGGCTGCTGGCGGTTGGGATTGCCCGGGCGGCTGGTTGTGTGGTGTTGGGGATCGACCTGAACCCCAGACGAGTGGCCCTGGCAGAGGAGTTGTCAGGCGGCGACCATGGGGTACAGGCAGTGCTACGTGAGCAGGCAGTTGAGGCGGCGCGCAGTTTCAGCCGTGGTCGGGGTTGCGACGCAGTTATGATCTGCGCAGATACATCATCAGCAGACCCGGTGGAACTGGCCGGGATAATCGCCCGAGACCGGGCGCGAGTGGTTGCGGTAGGAGCAGTGGGGCTGCAATTGCCACGCAAGATTTACTATGAGAAAGAACTGACCTTGATCAATTCACGCTCATACGGTCCAGGGCGCTATGATCCCGTTTATGAAGAGGCCGGCGTGGATTACCCAGTGGGCTACGTGCGCTGGACGGAAGGACGCAACCTGGAGGCGTTTGTGGATTTACTCGCCGCCGGGCAGGTGGATGTACGCCCGCTAATTACACACCGCTTTCCGATTGAACAGGCGCCGCAAGCCTACGATTTGATAACTGGCAAGCGCACTGAACACTTCCTGGGTGTTCTACTGACATATCCAGCTGTGAGTAGTCAGCCATCCGCGGGCAGCGATCAGCGGTCAGCCGGCAGCCGTCAGAGGGCAGCGGTTGGCAGTCAATCTGGCAGGCGGGTGGAGCGAATTGCCCTGGGCGTGCTGGGAGCGGGAAATTTTGCTAATGCTGTCTTGTTACCGGCGATAGATCAACTGGCCGGTTTAGAGAAAGTGGGCATTGCCTCGGCTTCCGGAGCGAGCGCACAACATGCTGCCCGACGTTTCGGCTTTCATTATGCATGCAGCGCCGAGGAGCAAATCCTCCAGGATCCCCAGGTGAACACGGTGGCGATCTTGACCCGCCACAATCTGCATGCCAGGCAAATTGTTGCTGCTCTGGCAGCGGGTAAACATGTCTTCTGTGAAAAACCGTTAGCAATTACCGCGGAAGAGTTAGAAGAAATCATTCGAGCGCTAACGGCTGAGGCAGGGGCAGCGCACCCGCTGTTGATGATCGGCTTCAACCGGCGGTTCGCGCCTTTGGCGCAGCGATTGAGCGATTTTCTGGCGAGGCGCAAGGAGCCATTGGTGATTTCCTATCGAGTGAACGCTGGCTATATCCCGCTCAACCATTGGACACAGGATCCGTTTCAAGGTGGTGGAAGAATCATTGGTGAGGGTTGTCATTTTATTGATTTCCTGACCTTCCTGGTTGGTACGCCGCCGGTCATGGTCAGTGCTCAGGCTTTACCAGATCGGGGTGTGTACCGCGAGGACAACGTGGTCTTGACCTTTGGTTTTGCAGATGGCTCGTTGGGAACGGTTACCTACCTGGCCAATGGCGACCGAGCCTTTCCCAAGGAGCGAGTCGAGGTATTTGGTGGAGGACGTGCAGCGGTGTTGGAGGATTTTCGCTCCCTGGAGCTGGTGCAGGATGGTCAGCGGCGGGTATATCGCAGCCGGCTACGCCAGGATAAAGGTCACCGTGGGGAGTGGCAGGCGTTCTGCGCGGCGATCCAGGCGGGTGGACCACCGCCAATCCCCTACGAGCACCTGTTCGGTGTCACCCGTGCCACATTCGCTGCGCTGCAGGCGTTGCACAGCGGTGCGACGGTGTCAATCTCGACCGCGCCAGCGAGTGTGGCAACAGTCGCCAGCGATCGGGCAGCGCCGGCTGAGACACCTCCCGCTTGAGACCATGCCATGCGCTTGTACGATATACAGGACCTGGTCAAACGCGACCCCGGGCAGGTCGTCCCAGCCAATAATCAGATCAACCTGCAAATCCAGGCGAGGATGATTACCACGCGCATCCTGGCGACTGCAGCGGCGTTCTTCATCTTATTCCCACCCTCTATGGTGGTTACTTTGATCCTGGGTTTGTTCGTATTGAAGTTGCCCTTGACAGCCAACCCTTTCCTGGGGTTGGTTTTACCTATGGCTGGTCAGGCGAAAAATGGATTGGCGGCAGGATTAGTGGAAAGCGAGTTATAAATGGTAGAACCTGAAATCACTTCATTAACAATCAACGGATTGGGAGGCAGGGTAGTGCCGAACCGGTTCTTCCGGTGTAGGGATGGAGCAGGGGCTTTGGCGGTGTTATTCCCAGGATTACGCTATACCTGTGACATGCCGTTGTTGTATTACCCGACGCGCTTGCTCTTACAGCGCGGCGCGGATGTCTTGCAGCTCCACACGGACTATACATCGTCGAAATTTCAGGACCTGACCCGCCTGAAACAGGCTGCCATAATCGGTGACGACGCCCTGACGGCGGTGAAAGTGGGTTTGGCAGAACGGCAATATAAGATTCTGGTCCTGATGGGTAAATCAATCGGCACGTTAGCCCTGGCGCAGCTGGTGGCGAGTGGGTTGAATCTCGAGCCGGCAGTGATCTGGCTGACGCCCCTGCTGCACCAGCCCTTACTGGTGAACGCCGCGCTGCAGGCCAGGGGAGCGGCGTTGTTCATCTGCGGTACAGGCGATTCTACCTATCACGCCGCCGCCCTGGCGCAAATTTGCCAGCAAACGGCGGCTCAGGCGCTGCTCCTGGAGAACGCCAATCACAGCCTGGAGACGCCGGGTGATGTGGCACACTCGCTGCAAATGATGCAGCAGATTCTACAGGCAGAGATGGCCTTTCTGGATAAGGTTCTGGGCTGATCCGGTGTTTACAGAATTCCTGGACTAAGAGGAACGATCCGATGACGCGACTTACCCTGGCGATGCGAGCTGTATATGAATTGGGTCCACGACAACTTTTCTGGTACGCGCGGTACCAGCTCGGGCTGCGCACGGGGTATTACCGCTGGTGGACAGTGAACAAGCGTCAGCGGTCAGCTATTAGCGATCAGCCAGCCATCCGCTTTGTGCCGGTGTTAGATTTTCCAGAGCGGGATGAACTGGCGGCAGTGTTGGGAGGGGAGGTAGTCGAGGCGCTGGCGCAGGCGGATGAGGTGGTCGCTGGAAAGGTGCGCTTGTTCGGTGGACCGCCGGTTACATTGAAGCTGGTCCTGCCAGGACCATTGGCGCCCTGGCCAGATTATGAGACTGGCAAAGCTGATCTGCCTGGGGAGGATATCAAGTGGATTTGGGAACCGGCTCGCTTCGGCTGGGTTTTTACGCTCGGTCGCGCTTATTATCTGAGTCGTGATGAACGCTACCCGGCGGCCTTCTGGCAGGCGGCGGAGCAATTCCTGGAAAGCAACCCGCCTTATCAGGGGCCGCATTGGATATCGGCTCAGGAGGTGGCCGTGCGGTTGATGGCTTTTGCCTTTGCCGGGCAAGTTTTTTCGGACTCACCCCACACAACCAGCATTCGAGGGATGCGCCTGTGCCAGGCGGTCGTTCAGCACGCTGAACGGATTATATTGACGCTGGCCTACGCCCGGGCGCAAGACAACAATCATCTGCTTAGCGAAGCGGCGGGGCTGTACACAGCCGGCTGCATGTTGCCCGAGGAACCTGGTGCGCGTACCTGGTTGAGCCTGGGTTGGCGACTGTTTCACCAGGGATTGCGCCGTCAGGTTGCCGCAGATGGGGCCTATGTGCAGCATAGCACCAACTACCACCGCTTGATGTTGGGGTTGGCTTTGTGGATGCGCGCCCTGGCGCAGCAGCGTGGTGCGTCTTTTCCAGTCTTGTCTCAAACAAAGTTAGCGGCGGCCACACACTGGCTGCTGGCGCTGCTGGATCCGCAAAGCGGACGCGTGCCAAACCTGGGACCGAACGACGGTGCTAACCTTTTTCCCTTCACGAACGGCTCCTTCAATGATTTTCGCCCTGTACTGCAAGCAGCTACGCAGGCATTTCTGGGAGAGGCGGTGATGGCGCCGGGCGCCTGGGATGAGCTGGGGCTTTGGTTTGGGATAAAGGCAGCCCCCATAAAACCTGCCCCACACCAGTCGGATTCGCGTCCTCGAAACATCGGTGTTTTTAACCAGCATTATTCTGGAACACCTCATGTGCTTCGTCATCCAACCCGATCTTCCTGGGCTTATCTACGGATAGTGCGTTTTTCTGAGCGACCCGGTCATGCCGACCAACTGCACCTCGATCTGTGGTGGCGAGGGATCAACCTCGCGCAAGATGCGGGAACTTACCTTTACAATGCTGCTCCTCCGTGGGACAATGCCCTGGTTAGTACGATGGTCCATAACACGGTATCCCTCAATGGTCAGGAGCAGATGCGGCGCGCCGGGAGGTTTTTATTTCTAGAATGGGCGCAGGCACAGGTGTTAACTGGTGAACGAGCGGCAGACGGCGCCTGGCAGAGCCTGGTTGCCCGCCAGGATGGTTATCACTGTCTGGGCGTGTGGCACGAACGGCGTGTCACCGTTGAGGTCGAAAGAGGTTGGTGTGTCGAAGACTGGATTCAACCTGGTCGGGCAATTCATGGTCTACGGGCGGCAGATCGAAACCAAACACCTGTATCAATTCTTGCCCGTGTACATTGGCTGTTGCCGGATTGGCCTTGGGAACTTGTGCTGAATGAAGGGAAGGAAACGCGTGCGAAGCGGTTTTGTCTGCACTCACCATTTGGTGAGCTGGAGTTGGAACTTAAAGCAGGGGTGGGAGTAGAAATGCTGACAGCACAGATCGTTCGGGCGGGTGAAATTCTTTTCGGTGAGGGGGAGGTATCTCCAGCCTGGGGGTGGGCGTCACCATCCTATGGATATAAGGAGCCGGCCCTGGCGGTGATTCTGGAAGGGCGTGGGACGCCACCTTTGAGCCTGACCAGCCGATGGATCTTACCAACCGAAGTTTCTACTCCACAATGATGACCGATACCACCCTCCGCTTTGGCCGCGCGGTAGCTATCCTGCTCCAAGATTCAAAGATTGCCCTGATCGAGCGGCACCGCCCCGGGCGCCATTATTTTGTTTTACCAGGAGGAGGTATCGAACGCGGCGAGTCGCCGGTCCAGGCGGTGGTGCGGGAGGTGCAGGAAGAGTTGGGACTGGAAGTTGTGGTACAGCGGTTGGTTGCTACCCGGCGGGTGCGTGGCCGGATGGAGTATTACTTCCTGGTTGAGGCAATGGGTGGGCAATTTGGTAACGGAACCGGTCCGGAAATGAATAGCCTGGCTGATTCGGACGAAGGCAGCTACACGCCGGTGTGGGTGCCGTTCCGTGAGCTGGCACAGCATGTGGTATATCCGGAACAGTTGGTCACCTGGCTGGCCCAGGTGGGGCCATTAGACTTCCCTGAGAGGGTGATGCGGTTCGTAGAATGAGACGTTGGTGATGCATATCCTCTTAATTCACCAGGCCTTTGCCGCGCTCGGTGAGCCGGGGGGGACGCGCCACCATGAGCTGGCGAGATACCTGGCGGAGCGTGGTCACCGGGTCACAATCATTGCCAGTCCGGTCAGCTATTTGACCGGGCACGCCCGTTACGCGACGAAAGTTGACCCGGCTGAGCCGGGTGTGACGATCCTGCGAGCTTATACCTATTCCGCACTCCACCGCAGCTTTGTTCACCGGGTGTTCAGTTTTTTCAGTTTTATGGTTTCGTCCTTTTGGCTTGGGCTGCGCGTACGGCAGGTGGACCTGGTGTGGGGCACCTCGCCGCCGATCTTCCAGGGAATAACGGCCTGGATGCTGGCGCGCTTGAAGGGAGTTCCTTTCTTGTTCGAGGTGCGCGACCTGTGGCCAGCTTTTGCCATCGGTGTGGGCGTATTGCACCATCCCCTGCTAATTCACCTCTCAGAGTGGTTGGAGTGCTTCCTTTATCGGCGCGCTGATCGTGTACTGGTCAACTCACCGGGTTTTGTGGAGCACGTCCGGCAGCGTGGGGCGCGACGGGTGGAGCTGCTGCCGAACGGTGCCGACCCACGAATGTTCGATCCTGCCCAGGAGGGAACCGGGTTCCGCCTGGCGCATGCCCTGGAGGGTAAGTTCGTGGCACTGTACGCTGGAGCGCATGGCATGTCCAACGACTTGGGGGTGGTTTTGGAGGCGGCCCGGTTGCTGAGCGATCGCCCGGAAATTTCTATCGTCCTGCTGGGCGATGGCAAGGATAAACCAATCCTACAGGCGCGGGCGATCGAGTTGGGGTTGAGCAACGTGGTCTTTATTCCTCCATTGGCGAAAGCTGAAATGCCTCAGGCACTGGCTGCCGCCGATGCCTGTATCGCCATCCTCAAACCCATCCCGTTGTATGCCACGGTCTTTCCCAACAAGGTATTCGATTATATGGCAGCGGGGAGGCCGGTTGTGTTAGCGATTGATGGTGTGATTCGAGAGGTGGTGGAGAGTGCCCAGGCAGGTGTGTTTGTGCCGCCTGGTGAGCCATTAGCCCTGGCGCAGGCGCTGCGTATCCTGGCGGATGATCCATTGCGGCGGCGAGAGATGGGAGCGAATGGGCGTAAATGCGTAGAAGCAGATTATGACCGGGCCAGGCTGGCAGAGAAGCTGGCAAGTCTTCTCGATGAAATGGTGGGTTAGGAAGTTTGCCAGCAAGTAGAACTTATCAGGCGGTCCAGCGTCATAAAAACCCATCTGCGTGCCCGGCTCAAACAACACCAGCGCCCATCCTGCGTGGCACTGGCGGGCGCGTGCAGACACTCCTCATTGCTCACGAAGGCTGGGGTGATTCGGTCCAGACCATCGCTAAAGAATACAACTGCCGGAGGCTGTCGTCGCTGCCGTCTTTGACAGGCTGGCATTCTATCAAGACCACCGCCAGATGATTGGTTTACATTAGCGAAATGCACCCAAGCAGTGGTAGTTTACACCGTCAGGTGAGGTCAGACCCCGCGCCAGGAATTAACTGCGTTTGCCGGGTTTCTTGAACATCAGTCAAAATAAGCAACCTGGATTAGCCCATTATTATTTTTCCAACAGCCATTCGGCGATTGAGCGCATTTCAATCGTCTTACCATCTGCCGCGATTGTTTCCTGCTCAGCCTCAGACAGGATCAGGCCGGTGGGTATATTCAGCATTTGCATGGCTTCTTGTAGCGCGCGTACTTCGCGGGCGCGTGTTTCCGGCTGATGCATGTTTTGGGCAACCTGGATCAACTGCTGCGACTGCGGTAAGAAAAAGTCTACCTGGTATCCAGAAGGCGTTGTCACGTAATAGATCTCTTTGGTCTTACGCCGCAAGGCCAGGAAAACCAGGTTCTCCAACAATCGCCCGGTGTTGGGGGAGAAGGAAAAGCCAATGGCATTGACCAGGCCGGTATCGATGGCATAAGTTTTCTTCGGGGCGATTTGCTGGCGCTTAACCGAATAATCGTAGACATTGACCGTCAACGCCAACCAACTGTTTTCGAGGTACTCAACATAATTCTTGACCGTATTGACGCTTCCCAGGCGCAGCATTTCCTTTAGCTTGTTATAGGAAAATTGGCTGGCCGGGTTGCTGATCAGGTAGTAGCTAACTCTTTCAACGCCCTGACTTCGTCGATGCGGTAACGCGTGGCGATATCTCGATATAGAACGTCATCATATAGCGCGCGCCAGGGGTAGGTCCGGATATTTGAGCGGCTCGGGGATACCGCCCTGGCGCAGGTATTCGTCCAGGTAACGCTGCAAGCGCCCACGCTCGAGGGTAGTTAAACATTCCAGGTCAGGTAAAGCACAGCCTTTAAATTGTAAGTATTCGGTGAACGAAAATGGGAATAACTCCAGCGAGAGGTGACGACCGGTTAGTTTGCTGCCCAGTTCCTGGCTGAGCAAGGCCGCGTTTGAGCCGCTAATATAGAACTTAAAGCCCATATCCATGAAGCGCCGCACGAACCGCCCCACCCGGGCGCATTTTGTATTTCATCCAAGATAAAGATCGAACGTTCACCGAAGGTCTCGACCAGCGCCTGATAGAGAACATTGGCATCCTCGGCGGTGAAGGTCAGAAAACGCTCGTCTTCAAAATTGATGTAATAGAAGCGCTCCTGGCCCAACCTATGCGCCATTTGCACCAGCAAGGTGGATTTGTCCACCCGCCGCAAACCAGAGATGATTACGGCATGGGGCAAGGCAGCGGTGCCTTCCAGGTCAGCCAGGCGTTGTCGTTCGATGCCGGTATCCCGCTTCCAGAAGGTTTGAAACTGTTCCAGAAGCAGGGTCTTGATCTGCTCTTTCGACCAGCGCTTTTAGGAACTGGCGTTCGCGTTCCCAGGCTGAGGCGCGGCGTATGGAGGTTACTCACACCTCGCTGAGTGGCCAGTTGGGCAAGGCATCGATCTCCAACCCATCGCGCTGGCCGGCAATAAAGCGGTAATATCCCGCCGCGGCAATCATGGCAGCATTATCGGTGCAGAGCGCGATCGATGGGATATGTACCGGGCAGGGCGCCTGGGCAAGAACGGCCTGGCGCAGGGCGCGGTTGGCTGAGACGCCGCCTGCCACCAGGATGTCGGCCGCGTTGAAGGCTTGGGAGGCTTTGATTGTCTTGCCGACTAGCACTTCCACCACCGCGGCCTGGAAGCTGGCTGCCAGGTCAGCCACTGGCAGGCTGCGATTATGCTCCTGCATGCGCCGCACCTCACGCAGGACGGCAGTCTTCAGTCCACTGAATGAGAAATTCCAACTATCTTCCAGCCAGGGGCGCGGGAAGGAAAATGCCCGGGGATCACCATTTTCGGCGGCGCGTTGGATCGAAGGACCGCCAGGGTAGGGTAATCCGATCAGTCGGGCGACTTTGTCGAAGGCTTCGCCCGCCGCGTCGTCCAGGGTGCCGCCCAGACGTTGGTACTTCAGGTGGTCACGCATCAGCGTCAGCTCGGTATGCCCACCAGAGACGATCAAGGCAAGCAACGGAAAGTGCGGTTCAGGTCGGGGCGAGGCGACAGGGCCGCCATCGGAACTATTAGGCCAATCCAGCCAGGCCGAATAGATATGGCCTTCAAGGTGATTGATTCCGATGATTGGCCGGCTGCTGCCCAATGCCAGTCCCTTGGCGGCATTGATACCCACGACCAACGAACCGGGCAAACCGGGACCGCGGGTGGTGACGATGGCGTCAATGTCGGGTAGGCTCAGGTGAGCCTGGACAAGGGCTTGATCTATGATGGTATAAATTGTGCGGATGTGCTGGCGAGAGGCCACCTCAGGGAACACGCCGCCGAATTGGGCGTGCAAATCCACTTGCGAAGCGACCAGGTTGGACAAGATCCAGTGTCCATTCTCCACGACTGCCGCTGCTGTTTCGTCGCAGGACGATTCAACGCCTAGAATTCGTACAGGTACTTTTTCAGCCATTTTTTAGCGGTAAAACCAGATCTAATGGATACTCGGCCAGGACTTCGATCATACCGTCCGGCTGGACATAGACAGTATCTTCCAGGCGCACGCCCAGGCCACGTTCCGGGTAGTATAAGCCTGGCTCGACCGTAATCACCACCCCGGGGACGAGTCGATCGGCATCGGTGGCGCCCATGCCCATCATCGGACCTTCGTGTACCTGCAGCCCCAGACCGTGACCCAGCCCATGTACATAGCCGACCTGTGTTTTCGGGTCGCTCTGGATGGTGGGGTGGCCTTGCTTTTCGAACAACTCGCACGTGCGAGCCTGGAAAGGCTTGCATAACGCACCAACCTGCATCTCGCCGCGAATCTGGCGGTAGACACTCAGCACATCCTCGTATAGCGCCAGAGCCTCATCCGGGGCATAGCCCAGGCACCAGGTGCGGGTGAAATCGTAGTGGTAGCCGCCGCCTGCTTCGCAGGGGAAGATATCGAAGACAATGGTTTGGCCCAGGCGGAGCAGGTCGGTTGGATTACCGCTGCTGTGTGGCACGCCGGCGTCATGGCCGATGGCAAAGATGCAATCTTCGGGATTTTCTAAACCAGCCTCGGCCAGCCACAGGTTGATGCGCCGCTTGACTCCGCCAATCGTTAGAGCGCTACCATCAGCCTTCACCAACGCACCGTCCCGGACCAGGTGTGAGGTCAGGAATTCGGCAGTTTGCCCTACCACATGGGTTGTGATCTGCCCCACACGACGGATACGCTCGACTTCCACGGCATCCTTCGTGGCCATGGCTTGCAGCAGAACGGAGTTGCCTACTTCGCCAATGAGGGTCAGCCCGGGCATGGCTTGCTGTAAGGCGGTGAAGACGGCGTAGGCGGCCCCGGTATCACTCTGGCCATACAAAGCCATCCGGCCCGATATCACACCGTATTCGGTGAGCATCTTCTGGTAGCGCAACACCGCGGCTTTGATCGGGTCGCCATTCGCTTCCTTGAGCAAGTCGGTCAGGCGGTAATCGGACAGATTTCTGGTGATCAGGCCAGTTTTGGCGGCTTCGTCACGTTCCATCGGGTAATGGAACAGGATGGGCGCCTCACCGCGCTTTTTAAGCAAATCGGCGTTCGTCAGGTGCCCACCGCCAGTCAGGTAGACCATAGGTGGATTATGCTGCCCCCGTCCGATGACGAGCAGGGCGTCTAAGTTGTGCGCTTGCATTAGGTTATCAAGATCAGTTTTCATATTTTTCGCGATGTAAATATTTGTATCAGCCCTTTAATCAAATCGTCTTCCTGTTCGGGGAGGACGGTGCGCGGGTCGAGTACCAGGCGATCATCTTGTAGACGAGTAATGAGTGGAGGATGGGATTGGCGCAGGTGAGCCAACCAGCGATTGGGGTTGGAGGGAGATAAAGCCAACAGGTAGGTAGGTAGGGTTTCACCGGGGAGACTACCGCCACCAATGGTGGACTTGCCAGGGATGATCTCTGGCCTCAAGCCTACGAGAGTTGAATCAAGGAGGTCTTTCCAGGCCTGCGCTCGCAGGCGAATTTGCTCAACCGGAGCGACGATCATGCGCCAAATGGGGATTTCTCGTTCAGCCTCATCTTTCAGGTAGTGGAGCAATGTGGCCGAAAGTGCTGCCAGGCACAGCTTATCGGCGCGGATGGCGCGGGCCAGGGAGTGTTTTTTGAGTCTGGCGATCAGCTCAGCCCGACCGACGATAATACCAGCCTGCGGACCGCCCAGCAATTTATCACCCGAGAAGCAAACCAGGTCGGCACCAGCTTGCAGGGATTCCTGTACCATGGGCTCATGAGCCAGTCCATAACGAACGGTGTCGAGCAGCGCGCCGGAACCCAGGTCGTCTACCAGCGGCAGGCCAGCCTGGTGAGCCACCTCGGCCATCTCCGCCAGAGTGAGTTCACTGGTGAAGCCCTCAATACGAAAATTGGAGCGATGAGCCCGCAAAATCAGCGCGGGTTTCTCCTGCAAAGCCTCTTCATAATCGGAGCGATGCACCTGATTCGTTGTGCCGATTTCGACCAAACGCGCTCCGGATTGCTTCATTACATCCGGAATGCGAAAACCACCGCCGATTTCGACTAATTGCGAACGGGCGATCACCACCGCCCGCCGGCGAGCCAGGGTTGTCAAGACCAGCAGCAACGCCGCGGCATTGTTGTTCACCACTAGAGCGGCCTCCGCCCCAGTCAGGCGCTGCAAGAGGGTTTCGGCATGGACCAGGCGTGAGCCGCGTTTTCCAGTCGATAGATCATATTCCAGGTTAGAATACCCCAGGGCAACTTCTTGAATCGCCAGCAGGGCAGCCCGGCTGAGTGGAGCGCGACCCAGGTTCGTGTGTAAGATCACCCCCGAGGCGTTAATCACCGGCTGCAAGCTGGGTGTCGTCCATCCCTGCAAGGTGGTTTCGACCTGGCGTGTCAATTCGCTTTCGTCCGGAAGGATCTGGCTATTGAAATATTTGGCGCGTGCTTGATTGAGCGTGCTGCGTACTGCTTCGACCGTCAACGGGCGGCCATAACGCGTCGCCCACCCGGCAGCCTGGGAACATCGCAAAAGACGGTCAACCGAGGGAAGAGAACGCAGATCGGACATCCAATAACCGATTAAACAGGAAATAATTTGGCGGATGAGGCTGGAGCTGGCTTATGGTTTCCACTGGCTGCGCTCGCGCAAACGCAGCAACCATTCGATTAATAACAATCCCACTGCCATGAGCAGGGCAAGAGCGGGGGTCAGGACCCGTCCGATCTGCAGCCAGCCCAGGACAGCTGCGTACACGCCTACCCATAATGCCTGGCGGACGACAATGCGGGGCGACACAACAGGTGTGGACGGGAAACGGTGGTTCAAGAAGGCTACAAGAGGTAAGATAGTCCCGACCACCGCCAGAACGCCGGTGAAAAACAGCAGCCAACGCGTGCCGCCATTGGGGGTGGTATAACGACCTACAAAGTACAGGCCACTCCAGCCAAGGATCATCAGAAACAAAGCGGAGGGTAGAAAAGGGAGGACGCCAGGTGATTTTTCGGGATTCATAGTTAGAAGCAATCAGGATAATTATACTGAGCTATTGGGTTGATTATACATTAAAGTGCAAGCAGCTTGCCAGGTGTTCCCCTGGCAAGCTGCTTGAGTGGGTTAATCATTTATCAGGCTTCGCGGAATTGGCCTTCGATGACTTCACCTTCGTCGCGGTGGTTGTTCCCATTGCGTTTACCGCCATTATGACCACGACTTTCACTGCTGTCTGGACTGCCCGCAGTATTCGCGCCAGGCTGCTGCTGAGCGTACATTTGCTGGCTCAGGGCGTAAAAGGCGTTCTGCAACTCTTCACTCAGTCCCCGGATGCGCTCCGAGTCTTCACCCTTGGCAGCTTGTTCCAATTCGTTGATCTTACCTTGAATGCGCTTCTGCTCGTTAGCGGGCACTTTGTCGCCCAATTCTCGCAGCGCTTTTGCGGTCTGGTATGTCAAATTTTCGGCATTGTTACGTGCTTCTACCAGCTCGCGCTGTCGTTGATCCTGGGCCTCATTCTCACGTGCCTGGCGCACCATCCGCTCGATATCGTTCTTGTTGAGGTTGGTCGAGGCCGTGATGGTTACCTTCTGCTCCTTGCCGGTTGCTTTATCGCGAGCAGTTACATTCAGGATGCCGTTGGCATCTATGTCAAAGCTCACTTCGACCTGCGGTATCCCGCGCGGCGCCGGCGGGATGCCCTCCAGGCGGAAGCGACCGAGGCTCATATTGTCGGCTGCCATCTGGCGTTCGCCCTGTAGAATATGAATATCCACTGCGGTTTGGTTATCCTCCGCGGTAGAGAAGACCTCTGATTTACGCACCGGAATCGTCGTATTACGCTCGATCAGGACGGTCATGACACCCCCCAGGGTTTCCAGGCCCAGGGAGAGTGGAGTCACATCCAGGAGTAAAACATCTTTCACTTCACCGCCCAAAACACCAGCCTGGATCGCCGCACCCACAGCGACAACCTCATCTGGATTAACGCCCTTATGTGGGTCTTTATGAGTTAACGAGCGTACCAATTCTTGGACCATTGGCATGCGGGTGGCACCACCCACCAGGACAACTTCGTCGAGGTCTGCTATGGTCAGGTTGGCGTCTTTGAGGGCAGCTTCAAAAGGTGCGCGCAGTCGTTGGACCAGGTTCTCGGTGAGTTGTTCTAGCATGGCCCGGGTTAACTTGATCTGCAGGTGTTTTGGACCTGTGGCATCCGCAGTAATATAGGGCAGGTTGATCTCAGTCTCTATCATGCTGGAAAGCTCAATCTTAGCCCGTTCTGCTGCTTCACGCAGGCGTTGCAAAGCCTGGCGATCCTGGCGCAGGTCGAGGTTGGTGTTCTTGCGGTATTGATCAGCCGCCCAGTTAACAATGGCCTGGTCCCAATCGTCGCCTCCCAGGTGGGTATCGCCGTTGGTGGCCTTGACCTCAATCACGCCTTCGCCAACATCCAGAATGCTGACATCGAATGTGCCGCCTCCCAGGTCAAAGACCAGGATCGTCTCGTTTTTCTTTTTGTCCAGGCCATACGCCAGAGCCGCGGCAGTTGGTTCATTGATGATGCGTAATACCTCCAGACCGGCAATCTTACCTGCGTCTTTTGTCGCCTGGCGCTGGCTATCATTAAAGTACGCCGGGACAGTAATGACTGCCTGGTTGATTGCTTCGCCGAGGTAAGCCTCAGCGTCAGCCTTAAGCTTTCCCAGAATCATAGCTGATATTTCCTGCGGGCTGTATTCCCGTCCGGTAATCGGAATTTTTACCCGAGCGTCTCCTGTTGCTCCCTGAACCACCTGGTAAGGCACCATCTTGCGCTCACTCGCTACTTCGTCGTAGTGGCGACCGATGAAGCGTTTAATCGAATATACTGTGTTTTCAGGGTTAACCACGGCCTGTCGTTTGGCTGTCTGGCCGACTAACCGTTCATTGTTTTTATTGAAACCCACGACAGAGGGTAACAGACGGGACCCTTCTGCGGTTGGGATCACTGTGGGATCCCCGCCTTCCATAATAGCGACCACGCTATTGGTGGTGCCTAAGTCAATACCGATAATTTTAGCCATAATACTCTCCTCTCTAACTATCTTTCACTCACTGTTGTTAAAGCATACCTGCGAACTGCAAGAAAAGAGTTAACAGCATGTAGGAGAAATCTCAACATTTTCAGGTCTGTCAGGTTCCGAATATGATGTAAACTGTTTTGGAAATCAGGTTGGTAAAAGGGGCATTTATATGTCTGGAATAAGCAAATTTATGCGCGTTAACCAGTTATGGGAACCAGTTTCTCTTACCGTCAATTTTTTAAGGTTGGGGAGAGGCTATATATGGTAGAACCGGTAAATAATCTCCTGGTCTGCCCATATATGGGGGTTGCATTGGGCGCCTCCCCTACCTTTGGTCGAACAATTGGTCTTTGAGTCGAGAGCTAAAGGACGCGTACGCGCGCGTATTACTTTAACATCCAGCTATCTTAAAGTATTGAATTTATTTAGACTCGCGTAGGGTTTTCGTATTGCAGTCTTGGCAGGAAATCTGCTAAAATCCATACAACAAGAGCCAACCGTTTAGGCAAGCGTGTGTGGTTCAATCCCCAATCAGGGATAGATTTCCTGGTTTGAAAGAAAATAGAAATCCATTTCTTTGCCCGGCTTCAATTAGAAGCCGAGGCTGTATTTACTTATTGTCTTCATCCTGTATTGTCGGAGGAACACTGATATGAAACCTGAACAGGCCTGGCAAGCCGTCCTGGGACAGCTTCAAATGGATATTCCTAAAGCTGCTTTCGATACCTGGGTTCGCAATGCAGAGTTTTTATCTTATGAGGATGGCAGCTTCATTATCGGTGTTCAAAATGCTTTTGCATGTGACTGGCTGCAGAGCCGTCTGGCCAGTACGGTGATGCGTTTATTAACCGGGATGATGAATCGGACTGTGGAAGTGCGGTTCGTGGTTTGGCAAAGTAGACCCGAGGGATCTGACTCAGAAGAGAATGAGGTGATCGCCGAAGCGCCGGTTGATCAAGCGCATAATGTAAGTGCAAGCCTTTCGCCGCGGTATTCTTTTGAGAATTTTGTTGTCGGGCCGAGTAACCGGCTGGCGCATGCCGCTTCCTTGGCGGTGGCAGAACGACCGGCACTGGCCTATAATCCTTTGTTCCTTTATGGCGGGGTAGGGTTGGGTAAGACGCATTTGCTCCACGCAATTGGCAACCAGTGTAGTCAACGTGGCTTACAGATCTTATATGTATCTTCGGAGGAGTTTACCAATGACCTTATCAATGCCATTCGCGCCCACACCACCCAGGGTTTTCGAGATAAATACCGGCGGATGGACGTCTTGCTGATTGACGATATTCAATTTATTTCGGGTAAGGAATCCACTCAGGAAGAGTTCTTCCATACATTCAACACGTTGCATGGTCAGGATAAGCAAATTGTCATTTCCTCCGACCGGCCGCCCAAGTCGTTTGTCACGCTTGAGGAACGACTGCGCTCGCGCTTTGAATGGGGTCTGACGGCAGATATACAACCGCCTGATTTGGAGACACGCCAGGCTATTTTACGTGCTAAAGCGGATCGCATCGGTGCGCGTTTGTCGAATGAAATCATCGAACTAATCGCCCGGAAGGTGCAATCGAATATTCGAGAGTTGGAAGGGGCGTTGACCCGGGTGGTTGCCTCTGCTAATCTGGCGGGTGGGGTCGTTACACCGCAATTGGTGGAGACATCTCTGGTGGATTTATTACCGCGCCGGAACGAGGTTCGACCAGAACAAATTATCGAGCGCGTCGCCGAGTCGTTTGGAGTTACCGTGGATCGCCTGATCGGACGCGATCGTTCCAAGCAGATTGCATGGCCACGCCAGATCGCGATGTATCTCCTGCGTGAAGAAGCTAAAGTTTCCTTGCCGCATATTGGCGAGGCTTTGGGAGGTAGAGATCACACCACGGTGATGTATGCGTGCGAGAAAGTAGCGGATATATTGGAGCGCGACGACCGGCTGCGCCGCCAGGTGATTGAAATCAAAGAGCGTATTTATGGCCCAGCCCGGCGTTGAAGATGGATGTGCTCTTTTAACCAGTTAATCAAGCGCGCCCAGGACGGCTCCCTGGGTTTCTGTTCTAGAGGTTTAATCGGCCAGGGGTCCAGGTCAAACATTTTTCGCAGGATGTAGCGTCCAATCAGGTTAAGGGTTGCCAGGACAGGTGCAGCTAAAAGGAGCCCAACCAGGCCGATTAAGCTGGTCAGAATGATGGCCGCAACTATTACAGCGGCTGGATGAATACCCAAAGTCTGCCCCATGAAGCGCGGCTGGATAATGTAGTCAAAAACCTGATCAAAGAGCAAACAAAGTACGACGACGACTACGGCGTATTTCCAGCCTTCTAGCCCAAAGTAATTTCCACCCTGTAGTAATGTTGCCAGGGCAGTAACTGTCCAGGTAGCAAATGGACCCAGCCAGGGGATAAAACGCGCCAACCCAGCCATGACGGCAATCCCAAATGGATAGGGAACGCCCATAATGGTCAACATAATCGAATAAGCGATGATAACCATGGCTATTATCAAAAGCTGGCCGCGTAGAAACGCATTCCAGGTATTGGCGAGTTCCCGGTTCAAGAGACGAATATCGTTCTCGTATCCAGGTATATCAATATGTACCATGGCTTGGGAGACCTGGTTGGCTTCTGCCAGTAAAAAGTAGGCGATAAATAGAACAAAAAAAAGCCAGGCCAGCGTAGTGGCGGCGCTGGTAGCAAATGTACCTACCAGATTACCTACCTGACCGATGAGCGGTTGAACATTAGATAATAATTGATTGGCTAAACTTGCCAGGTCGTACTGGGCGAGAGTGAACACCAGCGGCCCGATCCGGTAGGTTTTGGTTGTGATGTCAGCAATCAGGGTCGGTAAGTTGGAGATGAAGCTCTGTATCAGGGCAATCAGGCTTTGAATCTGTTGAACGAGGGCAACTCCAAGCAATGTAAAGGATGCCAATAGCAGGATGATCAGGATTAGAAAGATCAGGTTAATGGCTGTTCGCCAGCCAATTTTCAAGATCTTGCTCACCCAGGCGCCGATTGGGTGAAGCATATAAGCTAATATAAACGACAGGATCAACGGCCCAATAATCACCCGATATTGATACAGGATCATAAACACCACACCGACTATCGTCAGGCCGGTAATGGTCTTTACCGTTGGTCCCCAGCGGGGGGATGTGTGTCCAGAGGGTTCGGGTGTCGTCATTCTAGCCGCCTGGGTTGAAAATGGTCGCCCTTACCGCGGGGTTCGCAGTAAGAGTCCAATGATTGATTAACGCAAGAAAAACGAAAGAACGATCAGGACAACGAAGAATGAACCAGCCAGCATACCAATGCGTTTAAGGTCTTTAATGACCGGTGCATAGTCTGGATTGAATTCCCGTTCGAAAACTCGCGCTCCGCCAGTGGATAGTGGCGTCCGAGGTGTTACACTTGATGAAACAGCCGTCGATACCGGGGCGGTTGACTTGCGCGACTGGCGTTTGGATTTTTTACTCACTTCTCTATTCCTCCAATAAAACGATTCATGCGGGGGTGATTATACCTCAGACTGCTTAAAAACGATTATTTGAGTTCTTTAGGGCGCCAGATGTTCACCAGCTCGCCGCGGGTATCACTGCTTAGCTCAGCCCATTGCTCTACAGGCAAGGTAATATAGGCCAGGCTGGCAGTGGATAGCGCCTCAGTTTCACCGGTGAGGATTTCCAGCAAAATCTCCAGGCCGGGGTTATGTCCAACAACCATCACCTGTTGGTAGCTGTCCGGAAGTTCACGTAGCGCTTCCAGGTAGGCGGTCGGTGGGGCTGCATATAGTTCTCGAGACAAGCGGATTTCACCACCATAACCACTGGTTTCAGCAGCTAACTCAGCAGTGCTTCGGGCGCGCTGGGCCGACGAACATAAGATCAAGTCAGGCAACAAGCCCTGGGCGCGCAGCATAATGCCGATACGCGGAGCGTCCTTCATGCCTCGTTTGGACAACGACCGGTCATGGTCGTCTAGATTATCGTCCTCCCAATTTGATTTGGCGTGGCGTAACAGTAAAAGGGTTTTCACAGTGCTCTCCTTATGCAGTCTGGTAATTTCTTATTGTGAAAAGGCTGGCAATTCGAAGGTGTCAGCACCAGTTTTGACTATGTAATACGGGAACCAGGCGACTCCGAATAGATCGCGTAAAACATCTTTTTTAAGCGGTGTTAAGACCATCTGGCTGTCCTGGCTGGCAATGTCCCCCCACCTGGTATTGACCTGCTCGATTGCCTGCGCCTTTTCTTGTTCTAGATCGGAAATTTGCTTTTGTAAGTCTGCGATAGCTGCCTGCTTCTCCTTCACATCCGATTTTGCCTGTGCGGTGAGGCGGTGTTTAGCGAGTGAAGTGGACAGCTTGCGGCTGCGTCTCCCGCCAAACAGCCCGAATATATTCTCGGCGTGAGTGCCCAACTCTTCCCGGCGTCGCTGCGAAAACTCGGTCTCATCTCCAGTGAGTTCGCGCTCTTCGCGTGCAAGCTTTTCCCTCAGGGTGGCCAGGCGGTGTTCATAAACCTCTGTAACCTCAACAATTTCCTGATCGCGGCGCTGGCGAGCTGCAGCGGAAGACTGGCGGCGGAAATCGGCCGGGGTGACTGTCGGACCAGCATAGATTTTTAACGTCTCGTTCACCCGCAGAGAGATCTGGCTGGTGCGGTAAACCCAATCAAGGAAATCTTTCTCTAGGGCTTTGAGTAATTTCTCCTGTGAGAGGGGTGCTTCAAGGGGACCGAAGAGTGCGCGCAGAGCAGGTTGATCATTCAGGCGAGGGGCGTCGAACGGGGCAGTGGAATAATCTTCCCAGTGGATCACGCCGCGCGGATCGGCATGGGTAACCAGGACCGCTAGTCGAGTTTCATAATCCAGGTTGAATTTTCTGTTCAGGAAACGCACACTCGCCTGGGCCAGCAGACAGGGACGGTAGACAAGGCCCTGGCTTATGGCATCCTCGCGATACGATTGTCCGCTGACCCGAAATGCCTGGGAAAATTTCAGATTGTTGGGAAGAAAATATTCAGTGATGCCCATTGGTACGAGCTGGCGTGTGGAGGTGGGCTGCTCAGTACCCGATTGCCAGGTTGATTTGATGATTGCAGGTTGGGCGCCTGGCAGCGCTGCCGTTTGTGCGGTACTCGAAGCGACCTGTCCGGCAGTTGTGGCAGGAACCGTTCGAGGGGTCAGGGTCGGCGATGCGCTGGCTGGAGTGGCTGGTTCAGGCGTAGATTTTTTGGAGAGAACGGCGCCGGCTAATTGATTCAGGGCAGGAATCTGCGTCCGGGTGAGCGGTCCAGCCAGGTAATTTATCGCCCAGCGGGTTTGGAATAGCAGCGGTTGGTTGCCTGGTCCATCTGATCGATGGATATTGTGCAGCAGAAACACGCGTTTCGCCAGAGCGGAGATCAGGCGGTTATAGACATCCCGGTCGATTTCACCCGTTGCGCCTTGCAACCCATCTAACAGACGCTCTTTATCTTGTTCGGTCTGCAGTTTGCCAATCAACCAGGTACCAGTATTGGAGAGGGCTTTATAGTCGAGGTCGACTGGGTTTTGAGTGACCAGAACCTGGCTGACTCCAAAGGCGCGTGCCTGTTTGAGCAAGCGGAGCATGACCTGCTTAGAAGGTGGATTGCGAACCGGGGGCAGGTAACCGAATATTTCATCGAAATAGATGATCGCGCGGAGAGAGTTCGTACCCGCTTGAGCGCGCATCCAGCTTTCTACAGTTGAGTAGAGCAGGGTAATAAAAAACATTCGCTCAGCATCGCTTAGGTGCGCCAGGTAGAACACACTGTGGCGTGGGCGTCCATCTGGATGATACAGCAGGGTGGGGATATCCAGGGGCTGACCCTCGATCCAGGCCTGGAAAGCGGGAGCTGCCAGAATGTTATTCAATAACATTGCCAGGTTGAAGCGATCTTTTTCTGGGAAAAACGTGTTGATGTCGAAGACACCCAGGCGGCTGAAAGGCGGTTTCTGGGTTTGCATGATTAACTCACCCAGGTCGAGGTCGTATCCTTGACTCCAGGCATACTCAAAAATATTCGAGAGTAAAATATGCTCGCGGGAGCGCACTGGATCGACATCATCCATTCCGACCAGGCCTAATAAAGCAGTGACGGTCGAAGAAATTTTTTCACGCAGTAGTTCACGGTTCTCTTCCCATGGGATCGAGGGGGCTTTGAGTGAAGCCAGGATGCTGATCGGGATGCCGGCATCTGAGCCAGGGGTATAAACAGCAAAATGGGCGGAGTCTTTCAAAGTACGGATCAGGTTTAGATCAATACCCCAATCCGTCAATCCCGTTCGCCAACGTTCGGCGGTTTCTGCGGCAAAAACCTCCATTGTTTTATCTGCGCGCCGGGCCTGATCAGGGTCCAGCCAGGGTTGGAAATCCTGTGGGGCCAGATCGGGGAAATGCAGCAGCACGTTGGTGATATCGCCCATAGGGTCAATCATCAAGGCTGGAATATTATGTAAGGCAGCTTCTTCCAGGAGTGTGACACATAAACCCGTTTTGCCAGAGCCGGTCATACCCACGACAATGGCGTGGGTATTGAGATCATCTGGATCATACAGAAGGGATTGCTGGGTAAGCTTTCCTTGTGTGGGATCAAAAACTCGGCCGAGGTAAAACTTCTTTGGGTCCATTATTCTCATTTGACAAAAAGTTAAAATCCTGCTATATTATAGAACATTAGTTCTACCTATCTCACAAAGGCAGCCGTTTGTGAGTCGATGCAATTGCGGAACTTGTGATCCGGCAGTATAAAATGATGGTCGCCCAGGCGTTTTGGTTATTTTTCCGTGTCATGACTCTGGTTAGCTGGTTGAATTCTAGCCTGCTACAACCTGAACCATCGATTCCTGATGGCTTTAAATTAATTTTATCATCGCAGAGCAGTAGTTCTGATCCAGGTTTTTTACTTTATCAGAAGAATTATTCAAATGGAAGCCCTGATTTTGTACAAACCCTAAACTTGCACCAGGGCACAACTTTATTGCCGCTGCATGGTACCATTGTGGATCCAGGACTGGCTCAAGGGGTTTATGGGGGGAACAACCCATCGTTTAAGAAAAAAACTCTGCCGGATTATTGGCGGGAATTGGTGAACGCTGAACAAAATCCAGTATGTGTTTTCAACGGTCAATTTTTCTTTTTAAGCGATGACCCGACACATTTGCCGTTCCCCTTGAAAAAAGGTGGAATGGTAATCAGTGATGGTTACGGATTAACGGATTTTCCGGATCAGAAATTAATGTTGGAAGTTTGGGCAAATTATGTGGATATCAAGCCGTTATCCCTTGAAGCATTTAATTCCTCTACAGCGCTGAATATTATCGCAGGATTGACCGAAGACGCTAATAAGCGCCCCACTCAATATACTGGTCGAACATTTGTCGGAATCGATGATCGTGATGGCGATGGCCAGGCAGAAATTGTTTTGATATTCAACACACTTACTGCCCGGCAGAGCGATGCTGCAAAAACATTGCGTGAATTCGGCGCTGATAAAGTAATGATGCTCGATGGGGGTGGGTCGACTCAATTAATGTGTGAGGGGAATTGGTATGTCCGTTCTGATCGGTTGATCCCTCAGGCACTGGCGGTGGTTATCCGAAATGATGTTGAAACTATCCCCTTTTCTACTCCACAATTGAACGCAGCCAACGCGGAACCGCCTCCTCCTCCAGAACCGACTTCTATCGTTGCTCAAGCGATCGAAACCGCACTCCGTGCAGACAACCCTTCAATCATCACTCAGGCAAGTCCAGTAAATCTAAATATTACCGATGTGATATGGGTTCCGATATTTATCATTCCAATGTGTGTATTTGTCATGATATTTCTAAGTAAAGTACGCCAGGCATACAATGTAGAACAGCAGGAATGATGATCCAGGCGAGTACACCAAATGGCAGCAGATGATCTTTTTGGGATATTTATCTCTCTTCACTGATCAAGGAACGGCAAATAAGCTCAGACTGGCGAGGATTTCTCTTCTGACAGACAGCAGATCACAATTGGTTTCCCGTCCAGATGGGTTAAGAAAATTACTCTTTCGACCGCGGGTTCACTTACAGGTGGTTTTAACCGAAGTTCCCGAATCAGGGCTTCGGGTTGAAGCGGCGAGCCTCGTTTTTTAACCGTCACCCGATTCACGTGTCGGGCATGTAATTCGCTGCGCAGGCGTTTCAGGCTGAAGGGAAACCATGCTTCTACTGGCCAGGCGCGCGCGAAAGGTGTTGATACCCGGCGATCGGCGGTCAGGTAGGCGATGTCGGTATCGAGCTGACCAGCCTCGAGTTGCTCAGCCAGGTGACGCACCAGCCCGGCGCGCAGGATGGCCGGATCTGGCTCGTAAAGGAAACCGCCAGGGGTGCGCAGAAGGGGCAACGACTTTGAACGGTTGGACAGTTCATGGCGGAATTGTGGCTCTGAAACCGCCAGCGAATGTGGACCGGGCAGTAACGTCGCGCGGTGGTGAGTCGTTTTCAGAGGCCCAAACCAGAGCACGGCTTCTTTCAACTCCCCCCGCAGCGAGATAAATTCAATTTCCGCAGCGTAGGATGATAATTCCTCTAAATCTACTCCTGGTGATGTTTTCACGCCCAACGCCGGGAAATGCTGTAACCATTGCCTGATAACCACCAACGGCGGTTGATAATCATGGATGGAGAAGGCGCGTTTGCCTGCTGCGCGTCGTGCCGGGTCAAAGAAAAGGGCCAGATATGGATGAGAAACTGGCAGGGCAACCCGCAGATCCGCCTGGAGAAACACGGAAGCGGCAAAAAGCTCTAATGCTCTCAGGTTTGCCTGGGCCATCGCCAGGCGAAGCGGATCCCGGTCGATTCCCAGGGTTGGGGCGAGGGAAGCCATGTGGATCGTATCGCTACCGATCGAGCATCCCAGGTCGAGCAGGAGTGGAAAAGGTTGGTAGCGTTGAGCTCGATAGGCTGAAACCTCCCAAGATGAAGCTTGTTCCATTGCTTCACGAGTGAAGTACATCTGGCTGGCAAACGGGAATTTGGTGGCAGCCTCCTGGCGTAAAATAGCTGTCTCCAGGGCTGCCTGGGCCAGATCTTTCGGGAAGCGCCGGATGAGCCTGGCCAAGTGCTGGAGGAAATTGTCTTCCCGCGGCGCCATTCCCTCGGCTGCCCTCAGGGCTTCCTGACCCCAAGCTGTGAGCAAGGTTTTAAATGCCTGTAGATCCACAGGTTAATTGTATCAAGTTCGTCGTTCTGACCCTGTTACCATCAGGTGGGCGGCACGTCGGCCAATTTCAACGGCAAAGTTTGTGCCGCGATCCCAGGGATAGACCTGGCTCATGCTCGCAAAGTAGAGACCGGGGATGGGCGTCTGAATGGCGGGGATATTCCGGGAGTGGTTGACAAACGGAACGGGTTGAGCATAGGGGGTACGGAAAAGCCAGACTTTATTCACCCACTCCCTGGAGAACCTTGCGTTGAAACGCGGCAGGACAGGTAGAAAGCGCGCCAAAAGTTCGTCTTGGTTAAGTGAAAAATGCTCGTGGTCGGTTTCCAGGTAATCGCCGATGTAAACAATGTGTTCACCGCCGAAATATTCTGGGGAGAGAAAGTTCGTATGCTCAACCAAAGCCAGGAAGGGATAGCCAGCGGATTTGGGCAGGTTGAACCAGTAATATCCTTCATTCGAAAGCTGATGTTTGAGCGATAACACCATCACAACTGCGCCCAGGCTTTTCAACTCAAGTAAGCCTTCTCGGTAATCAGGAGGTAACTCTGGAGCAAGCCTGGCTAACAAAGCGGGCGAGGAGGTCACCAGGCATTGGTCATAGGTCTCCACTCCCGCCGTGGTGCTGAGCGCCACCCGCTGCTCGTTTGTGGAGGCGATCCGGTTAACTGGCGTGTTCAACTGAATTGTTACACCCTTGCGGCGGAGAACATTCGCCAGATCATCGGCAAAAGCCTGGAAACCGCCCTGAAAGGTGCCCAGGTGAGTTGTGCGGGCCTTGATACGCGCCCACATCCAGGCCATATTGACCAGTTTTGCATAACGCTCGCCAAATTTACCTGTTACTAGCGGCTCCCACATCAGCCGGTAAACCTTTTCGCCAGCCCATTTGCGCATCCAGGCTTCCACGGTCGTATTTTCTAACGCTCGCCACCGATTGGTCAGTCGAAGGAATAAGCCGACCAGACCAAAGCGCGCTTTGTTGATACCCCAACCCAGACCTGGGAACAAGGCCATATTGGGAATGGCATCGAAGGGATAAAACCGGCCTTGATGAAATAACACAGTGTAAGGTCGTCGAAAAATTACGCGATCGCTCCACCCCAATTCACCAATCAACCCGAGCATGTGGCGGTCGTTTTGGAACCAATGATGGTAGAACTGTTCGACAGACCAATCCCAATTGGGTTCTTTGAAACCAGCAGCCAGACCGCCCACATGACTGGCGGCTTCATAGATGGTCACCGGGTGACCGGCAAGGGCGAGATCGTAGGCAGCGGCCATACCGCCCAGGCCAGCGCCTAATACCGCGATAGTTTTCATGGCGAAACAGTTGTCTCGTTTTCTTGGTTCATTTTTTCGATGTTGGCGCCCCATTTCACGCCTTCGCGCGCCAGGAAATAGGCGCCCAAAATCGTGATCGGTACCCACAGGGCGATATGCAGCACGATCGTATAGCCGGTGGCAATGGCAGTCGTAACTTTGTACCCCTCCAGGACGGCGATTCCGGGTGCATCAAACGTTCCCACATACCCCGGCGCAGCCGGCAACGTAGTGGCCAGGTTGACGATACCGTTCATAAGCATTAAAGCGAAGAAACTGACCTGGAATGGAAAGGCATGCATCACAAACCAGTATTTACCAGTTTCCAGCAGCCAGATCACCACAGAGGTGAGGAACACCATTAAGACATCCAAAGGTGAACGCAATGACTCCAGGCCGCCCAAAAACCGGTTGGTGACTCCCAGGACTTTTTCGCGCCAGCGCAATGGAAGCAATCGGTTGATCAGAGCTAACACGAGTTTTTCGGTTGGATGAGGAAACATCGCCGCCAGTAGAAAGATCGCCAGGGCGCCGAAGAAAGCGACGCTGCCCCAGATGGCGATCTCCTGGATGCCTACTTTCCAGCGACCGATGCTGATGGATACCTGGGTCAGAAGAGATAGTTCAGCCAGGTTCACAAAAATGAAGGCCAACATGACTACCCCATCGAAAATGCGCTCCACAATGATGGTGGCCAGGGAAGCTGAAATGGGAACATTTTCCCGGCGTTTGAGTACAACCGCGCGCAGGACTTCGCCAGCCCGTGCGGGGTAAATATTGTTGCCCATGTAACCGATGGCTACGATCGGAAACATCACCCGGGTCGGGATGGGTTTGATTGGTCGCAGTAAATAATGCCAGCGCCAGGCACGCGCCCATACACCCAGGAAATAGACCGCCACACCGGGAAGCAGCCAGAGATAATTGGCGTTTTTCAGCGCTGACCAAAAATCGACCCATTCCAGTTTGCGTACGATGAAGTATAGGAAAATAAGGCTGATCACAACACCCAGCCAAAACTGCCATTTTTTCATGGCATTCATTCTACCACCTCCGGTTATGATTCTGGGGTTGCAGGAGGGTATAATTATTGCGGAGCAATGGTTCTGAACGATGAAACGATGGCAATGGTTAATTGTTGTAGTCCTGATCCTGGCTGTGGCTATCAGCCTGGTCTATTTATGGCAGTCACCACGCCTGGTAGATTTTACTCCGGCGGATGGAGCGCTGGATGTCCAGGCGAACAGCGAGTTGCAGATAACTTTTTCAGCGCCCATGCAAACGGTCTCCGTTCAAACCCGTTTGACCATAATTCCTGCTCAAAGGGGCTCTTTTCGCTGGCAAGATAAAACACTCACCTTTACGCCGGACCAGTTATGGCCGGCCGGACAAGAAATCCGTGTGCGCCTGGCAAGTGGCGCACAGTCAACGGGGTTGTTTGGATTGGCGTTAAATCGGGAGGTGAACTGGTCATTTCGGATTGGCCAACCACGCCTGGTGTATTTATATCCCACCAATGGACCGGCGAATCTGTATCTGCTTACGTTACCGACCGGAGCGGTTGAGCCAGGCGCGCCGCAGCGTTTGACTGACAGCGTGACCGGTATCCAGGATTATTCGGTCACCTTGGATGGAAGGGCTATCTATTTCAGTGTTCGGAATACAACCGAGAGTAGCGCGATCTACCGCATGGATCTGATGCCTTTCAAACCACCTCAACCGGTTACCCTGATCCTGGAATGTCCAAAGGCTTTGTGTCGTTCTCCGGTTGTTTCACCGCAAGGCGATTATCTGGCTTTTGAGCGAACGGCTTTTCTGGGCAGCGATCAAACGACTTACCCTCAGGTTTGGTTGGCGCCAATGGTGGTAGATGAAGAGTCTGGCAAATTGTCACTGGACAGGTTGCCAACTCCGGTAATCGACGTTTTGGGGAACGATAGTTCCACTCACCAAACTTTACAACCCGATTGGTCAGCCGATGGATGGCTGACCTATTATGACTCCAATCTTAAGGTCTTTATACTGGTCAATCCGCGCAGCGCAGAGTCTCAGCAGTTTGCTAACCAAACTGGCCAGCCGGGGAGTTGGAATCCGAGCGGGAAGGATTATGTCGTCTCAGAAATTAACATCTCGGAAAGCGCAAATCCGACAATTGTTCCGGACGCGAATTCGTTCGGAAACAGCCACCTGATTCGCTTTACCCGATCGGATGGATCAATGCAGGATTTAACCCACGCAGAGGATTTAGAAGATACCGCACCCGCCTATTCGTTGGACGGCGCTTACCTGGCATTTGCTCGAAAATACCTGGATGTCATGCGTTGGACACCCGGGCGACAGCTTTGGGTGATGCAGGCTGACGGCGAGGGAGCCAGGCCCTTAACCAGCGACCCTTATTACAATTATTTTGATTTTTCCTGGAGCCCCACGAGCGCCTGGATTGCGTGTGTCCGTTTCAACCAGACAGTTCCGACTGAACCCACAGAGTTATGGGTCGTAGATCCATTGACAGGCCGGGGTTTGCGCCTGGTGGTGGGAGGCTATGCACCGCAATGGATTCCTTGATGACGGTGGTAAAATTAAGCAGAATTGTGCATCTCTGTTACAGAGTTGCCAAAAATCTGTTAAAATAACATAAGCAATAACTGACTTCTATGGATTGAATATGGACGATAAAGAGACCCCGAAAAATGTGATTGATTCTTACCGACGCCGTCAACAAGCGGCACGCCGGGCGCCGATCGTCATTGGCGTGGCGGTTGTGCTGTTGGTTGCCGGGGCTGCTTTATTGATCTTCTGGCTGCTGGGGCCGAACAAGCCGCAGATCAAACTGTTCACGACGCCAACTTCAACTGCGACCGAGACAGCGACTTTAACACCAATCCCAACCAAAACCGCAACGGCTACTGTTACTGTCACTGTAACGCCGACTTTGACGCCCACTTCCTCGCCTACTATGCCCGGCCCCTTCCTGTACCAGGTGTTGGAAGGCGACAGTTGTTATACGATTTCCCAGAAGTTCAAGGTTGACCTCGGGCTGCTCATCGTGATTAACAATTTAGATCCCACTTGCCCGATCCAGGCGGGATTAAAAATCACCATCCCGGGTCCGGATACGCAGTTGCCTACCGAAACGCCATTGCCGCCCAACCTGAAGGCCGGAACGAAGATTGTTTACCGGGTCATGGTTAACGATTCGTTAGGCTCGATTGCATTAAAGTTCAACTCGACGGTAGAGGCGATCAAGAAAGAGAATAATATTACCAACGAGAATGAAATTCTGGTCGGGCAGGAATTGTCAGTCCCGGTTAACATCGTGACCCCGGTGCCGTCTAGCACGCCCATTAAGCCGTCGCCGACTGGTCCAACGCCAACGTCAACGCGGGCGGTCATCAATACGCCAACTGCGACTAAAAAGCCGTAGCGGCTGATTCATTCAATCAAGTTGCGGCCCACGGTACGGCTTGTCTACTCGCCTTGCTCTTCGACGGGCGGTCCAGCCGGGCCGTAATCCAGGATTTCGCGCGTCCCCGTGGTTGGGTCCGGAGGCCCAACAATGCCTTTTTGTTCCATGGTCTCGACCAGGCGAGCGGCGCGAGTATAACCGATGCGCAGCCGGCGCTGCAACATCGAGATCGAAGAGCGTCCCTGGCGGCGGGATAGATCAATGGCCTCGTTGTACAATGGATCGCCGGATTCGGCTTCCATTTCCCACAGGGGAAGCTGTTTGAGTGGTATGCTGGCTGGCAACTGGTCTACAGCACCGTCAGACGCCGGCGAGCTAGAAGTAGTGCTCCCTGCTAAGCCCTGCCAATAGGTTACCAGGCGGAGGATTTCATTATCTGAGATGAATACACCCTGTATTCGCACTGGCGCAGCAGCATCTGGGGCCTGAAAGAGCATATCGCCGCGCCCGAGCAATCGTTCTGCGCCGTTCTGATCCAGGATGACCCGGCTGTCTACCTGGGAGGCTACTGCGAAGGCGATACGCGCCGGGAAATTCGCTTTGATCAAACCTGTAACGACATTGACGGAGGGACGCTGGGTAGCGATCACCAGGTGAATGCCAGTGGCTCGCGCCAGTTGCGCCAGGCGGGTGATGGTGTGTTCAGTCTCTTCGGGAGAGAGCATCATCAAGTCAGCTAACTCGTCGATAAAGACGATCAGGTGAAACAGTTTGGGTTGTCCCAGAGTGGCCGCCCGTTGGTTGTAATCATAGATATTGCGCACCCCAGCCTCCGCCAGTTTACGGTAACGCATATCCATTTCACGGGTGACCCGTTGCAGCACGGTGATCACCTTTTCTAGCTCGACCACCACAGGCACCAACAGGTGGGGAATACCGTTATAGGAGGTCAGTTCGACTCGTTTGGGGTCAACCATGATCAGGCGGAGATCATCCGGCGTATTATGGAGCAACAGGCAACAAATCAAAGCATTGACACATACCGACTTACCCGAACCCGTTGCTCCGGCAATCAACAGGTGCGGCATAGCCGCCAGATCAGCCGCTACAGCGTTACCAGACACATTCAACCCCAGGGCAAAGCGCAGTGGCGATCTGAGCCTTTTGAAGGCTTCGCTCTCTACCAGGTCGCGCAAGGCGACGTGGGCAATTTCATCATTAGGCACTTCGATACCGACGTAGCTTTTGCCTGGAACTGGCGCTTCGATACGAATAGTCTTGGCGGATAGAGCCAGTGCCAGATCGTCCTCCAGGGCAGCAATCTTGCCCACCCTCACCCGGGTGCGTCCACCGCGCCCATCGATGAAATCGGGTTCGACCCCGAATTGGGTAACGGTTGGCCCGCGATTGATTTCAACGACCCGGGCTGGCGCATCGAAAGAGGCCAGGGTTTCTTCTATCAACTGTGCCCGCTGGCGATCAGCTTCATCGTCATATTCCACTTCGTTGCCGGGATCAAGAATTTCGGCTGGTGGGGGGAGTATCCAGGTAGGAGTTTCGGAGTGGGGCGGAAGTGCCCCGTCAGGTGTGGAGCCAGCGGCTGAAGGGGTTCCAACTGGAGTTGAGGGGGATGATTGGGAGCTAATTGCGTCTGCTGGGAGGCGACTGAGGGCAGGCGCGATAGCAGAACTACCGGCGCGGCGCGCCT
Organism: uncultured Anaerolineaceae bacterium; assembly: GCA_964354345.1. GTDB lineage: Bacteria > Chloroflexota > Anaerolineae > Anaerolineales > UBA4823 > CAYGZL01. Next base: position 73,245 of record CAYGZL010000146.1, read on the forward strand.
CGCGTCGCTCGATCCACCAATCCTGCAGCCGTACAATCAAGGGTGGAATCCAACGCACCAGACCCACCACCGGCATATCCAATACCAAGGTCAGGGCGATCACGAACCATGCCAGTAAGGCAATTCCCGCGCCACCGATGCCAAGGACGGCCTGCAGGGCTACGAAGATGAGTGCTCCCAGGTAACCGCCACCTTGCCCGGCCAGGGCTACCTCAAATGCATCCTGCCCAGATTTTGAAATAATAGCCTGGAGAAAATGGAAAACCGCCAGGAGATTCAGGAAAAGCAAAGCAAAGCCCAGGACGCGCTCGATTGCCAGTTGCGGAATGCGCTCGAAGTTACGCAGCACCAGCCATAACCCGGTAACGATAAGAGCGAATGGGAAAAGGTACATTCCCCACCCCAGGATTTGACCGATTAATGAAACCTTGCTCCAAGTCGGGCTGTCGCTGATTGGGGAGAGTAAGCTCAGGAAGGTAAGCAGCCCAACCAGGATTAGAATTACACCCGTGATATCTAGTTTTCGGTCCAGAGAAAGTGCTGGACGGGTTGGTTTTTGGATTATCGGAGCCTGGGTAGACCGGGAGGGGCGCGGATTTTTACCGGCAGGTGCTTTACGCGGCGTGGTCTGAGCGCGACCGGGTAAACGGAGCAGCGCTTTTGGTTTTTGTTTTGTGGGTTTACGTCCGTTTTTTCCGGATCTGGCGGAGGTCTTTTTAATGGGTTTTACGGGTTTGCCAGCCATCGTCGGTACTCTCTGTCAGGATTATAGCACATGGGGTTCATTCGAATTTTATTGCCTATACCGCAGGTTGCGAATCAAGGGTTCCAAGGTACAATACCCTCATGTTTGAAATTATATTCCTTGGCACTTCGGCCTCCGCCCCCTCGATCCACCGCGGTTTGTCTTCCCAGGTTGTTTTGCATGATGAGTTCCGTTTTTTAGTGGATTGTGGGGAGGGAACCCAACGCCAAATTATGCTCTCTGGTTTGGGGTTTAAACGGCTGAACCGAATTCTTATCACGCATGGCCATCTGGATCATATCTTGGGATTGGCCGGGTTGCTGTCTACATTTATGCGCTGGGAAACGATCGAGGGTCTGGAAATTTATGCCGGACGCTCGGCTTTGGAACGAATCCAGGATTTGCTATATGGGGTCGTTTTGCGCGGAGCGCGCCCGCCAATGGAGCTTCAGTTCCGGGTTATCCAGGAAGGGTTAATCTTTGAGAGCGACACTTTTAGCGTAACTGCTTTCCCGGTTTATCACCGGGGGCCAGATTGTTTTGGTTATTTATTCGAAGAAAAGTCGCGCCGTCCTTTTCTACCCGAAAAAGCCGAGTTGATGCAAATCCCGCCCGGTCCTTGGCGGCGCCAGCTTGTAGAAGGACAGGTAGTTACTTTGTCCGATGGGCGTTTAATTTATCCTGACGAAGTACTGGGTCCCGAGCGTCGAGGAACACGCTTTATCCATATTGGCGATGTAGGCAGAACTGATGATTTGGTGGAAATTTGTCGGAATGTTGACACGCTGGTGATTGAGGCCACTTATTTGGAAGAAGAAGCGGATATGGCGCGCGAATTTGCTCATCTGACCGCTCACCAGGCGGCTCTACTGGCCGCGCGAGCCGGGGTTAAACACCTGATCTTGACCCATCTCTCGCGGCGTTATCGGGAACGCGATATCCTGGCCGAAGCGTGCCAGGTTTTCCCCGAGGTGATTGTGGCGCGCGATTTCGATGGCTTCCAGGTCAAGCGCAGTGAGCTGACGAAATTTGATGTACAAGATCGGCAGGAATAGATCATTAACAGGATGCACAGGATGTATAGGATAAATCTAAGATCATCCTATCTATCCTGTATATCCTGTCAATCATAGACCTATCTTATCAGCCGAAGCGTTCTTCTTTCCACGCGTCAGCTTCATTATGGTAACCAGCCTGTTCCCAGAAACCCATGCGGTCATCGCGCATGAATTCGAGACCACGCAGCCACTTGGCGCCTTTCCAGAAGTATGGGGTCATCAGATCATTTCGTTCAGGAAGATAACCAACCACACCACGCAAGGGATAGCCGTGATCGGGTGTAAGTGGTTCTCCATTAAAGTGGGTGGCCATTAGAAAGTTATCAGCTAATACAACTTCCAGGGGTAGATTGACGGTAAACCCGTATTCTGCATGCTGCATCACGTAGTGCGCGGTCGGTTTAAGCTGGATCAAGCCTTGCTCGACCAGGCTTCTCACCGCCACGCCTTCCCAGGTAGTGTCGAATTTACTCCAGCGCGTGACGCAGTGCAGATCCATGGTTACTTTGGTGCGCGGGAGCTGCAGGAACTGATCCCAGGTCCAACGCGCTTCCTGCTCGACCTCGCCCCAGGCGCGCAAGTCCCAGGTAGCGGGGTTGAACTTCGGCACCGGTCCGTAGTGCAGCACCGGAAATTTCTGCGTTAATGATTGCCCGGGCGGCAGGCGCCCTTCTTGATCGAATTTCTGCTCTTGTGCTTTGCGACGGAAAATACTGTCTACCATAGAAACTACCTCCACAGGAGGTATTATATCAGACGAATTGAGTCTAAATATCGGCCTTCCGATATTTTCCTCCGTAGGTTGGGTTGAGGAACGAAACCCAACATCCTGCTCCTCACTCTTGACCAACCTCATTCGGCAACGTAACCTCTTCATCCCTCCCCCACTCCGCTGCATAAATACCTGCTTGCACAAAACGCTGGAAACTTGAATATTCCCAATCGATGGATTTCTTCACCAAACCATGCTTCACCGGGTTGTAATGAATGTAATCCACATGCCGTTGGTAATCGATTTCATCGCGAATTTGGTGTTCCCAAAAGCGTCGTTGCCAAACGGTTTTTTCCTGTTTTCGCGCGCGCGAAATCGAATCCTGTGCAGAATCAACAGCCTGGCAACGATGGCTAAAATAGGATTTAATCAATCGCCAACGGGTGGAGAAATCGGCGTCATCGACAGGTAAGGTCCAGATACAATGGAGATGGTCGGGTAAGATGACGATAGCATCGATTTTGAAGGGGTGATGGGTCATTATGTATCGAAAGGATTGGTGGAGCAGGGCGATGTTTTCGGGCAGGCATAGGTACTTCGCCCGATTGTAAGACACAACGGTGAAGAAATAAGTTCCTCCGGGGGTCTTGGCGCGGCGGTATTGGGTCATTGGGATTCCTGGGAATTTGATGGGTTTCGTTCCTCAACCCATCCTACAAGTTTAAGCTCTCTCCGGGTTTTAATACATGCACGGTTGCACTCGTCTCAGATTGCACACGCTCACCCCAGGCCTCGGCGTCCTGGGCGATCAAGCTCCAGGTGTTGTAATGAATGGGGATGACATGCTTCGGCTGGATTAATTTCACGGCGCGCAGAGCATCGTCGGGGCCCATCGTAAAATTATCTCCGATGGGTAAGACGGCCAGGTCAATTCCTTCTTCACCGATCAGACGCATGTCGCCAAAGAGACCGGTGTCGCCGGCTATGTAGATTTTGCTGCCTGAGAGCGTGGTGAGTAAAAAGCCAGCCGGGTTACCGCCGTAGGTACCATCGGGGAGAGCTGAGCCGTGCAGCGCCAGGGTCAGCTTTAAATAGCCAAACGGATGATGATAACCGCCGCCCAGGTGTTGGGCATGCGTTTTTACCCCTTGCTTCTCCAACCAGTTGGCAATTTCAAAATTGCTGATGACAGTGGCATGTGTTCTTTTTGCGATTTTGACGGTGTCTCCGACATGATCGCCATGTCCGTGGGAAACCAGGATGAAGTCGGCTTTGACCTGCCCTGCCGCCAGACTGGCCGCCGGGTTTTCGGTCAGGAATGGGTCAACCAGGATCTGGTAACCATCGGTCTCTAAACGTAAAGCTGCGTGCCCTAGCCAGGTGATTATTGTACTCATTGATGACCTCTCTGCGACAGAATATTCTATGAATATAGTATAGAGAAAAGTAGGCGCAAAGTCAACTACACTTTGGGGTCATAATCATCAGCACTGGCAAGCACATTTCAGGAAATCAATTCGGATAGCACCATACCGGGCTGTTTGAATATTGAACCTGAGGTAAAATCGGGGTGTCAATATTTGGATTAATGGAGAAATGTCTTGAGGAAATATCTGCGGGATTACGCTTATCTATTGCTCATTGCAGGAGTGATCATTATCCTGGATCAGGTCACGAAATACCTGGTACGTACCAACCTGGCTTTTACTGACACCTGGTCACCCTGGCCATGGCTGGAGCCTTATGCTCGGATCGTACATTGGCAAAATACGGGAGCAGCTTTTGGTATGTTCCAGAACTGGGGCAATGTGTTCATGGTCCTGGCGATCGTGGTTTCGATTGCTATTCTATATTATTTTCCCCAGGTGCCCCGGCAGGAGAGGGTGTTGCGCCTGGCGCTGGCTATACAATTGGGTGGGGCTGTCGGTAATTTGATTGACCGGCTGTACCAGGGTTGGGTGACTGATTTTGTCTCCCTTGGCAATTTCGCAGTCTTCAACGTTGCTGACGCCAGTATTTCAGTGGGAGTGGTGATACTGATGATTGGTATGTGGCTGCGCGAGCGACGGATTGTTCCAGTCTCCTCCGCATTGCCTGAAGCACCGCCGGCTCAACCTCCGGCTGAGTCTCCGGCGTTTCCCAAAGATTCTCAAGGCGAGTAGTTTAACTCGCGGTAAATGGATATCGTGTGTGTGAGAAACTGATCCAGCTTCAATACGCTGAAACCCAGGCGCAACGCCTGGATAAGTACCTGGTGGCTTGCCTGCCGGAATATTCGCGTTCCCGTTTGCAGGCGCTGATCAAAGATGGGAATGTGGCTGTTAATGGTAAAGTGGCTGGGAAAGCCGGGCAACTGGTTGTTCAAGGAGCAGATATCGTGGTGCGAGTGCCGCCGATACAGCCAAGCAATTTGACACCCGAATCTATACCACTGAAAATCGTCTTCGAAAATCAAGATCTGATGATTGTTGATAAGCCAGCCGGTATGGTGGTGCATCCGGCGGCGGGGCATGCGACCGGTACACTGGTGCATGCGGCTTTGGGACACGCGCCTGAGATGGAGGGCATAGGCGGCGAATTACGCCCGGGGGTCGTGCATCGGTTGGATAAAGATACCTCCGGCCTGATTATCCTGGCCAAGAACGACCGTGCCCATCGCTGGCTACAAGATCAATTTCGCTTGCGTAAAGTGGTCAAAGTATATCTGGCTCTAGTGGATGGTCAACCGCCGACCCCGGTAGGGCGCATCGAGGCGCCGATCGGGCGTGCTCCGCAGCAACGCAAGCAGATGGCGATCCTGACTACCCCGAGGAGTCGTCCGGCGGTCAGCGAATATTGCACATTGGAGAACTTTGCGAGCCATACTTTACTTGAAGTGAGGCCAATCACCGGGCGTACCCACCAAATTCGCCTGCATCTGGCTTTTTTGGGTTGCCCGGTGGCGGGGGATACCGTCTATGGGCAGCGAAACTCAACGCTGCCAATTGGTCGGCACTTTTTACACGCGGCACGCTTATCCATCCGGCTCCCGGGCGAGGGCGAAGCGCGCACATTTGAAGCGCCATTGCCGGAAGCGTTGGAAAATCTATTAGGGCATCTACGCAGGCAGGTGTAGCAAGCGTTAGAAATTATTGGAGGTTCCTATGAAATTTATTGACTTACGTTCAGATACCGTCACCCAGCCGACTCCCGCCATGCGTCAGGCCATGGCTCAGGCAGAGGTGGGCGATGATGTATACGGCGAAGATCCTACAGTTAACCGCTTGCAAGAGTTAGCCGCCGATCGGCTGGGGAAAGAGGCTGGCTTGTTTGTCGCCTCAGGGACGATGGGGAATCTGGTGGCGATTCTGGCGTGTTGTGGGCGCGGCGATGAAGTGATCTTAGGGAACCGGGCGCATACCTTCCTTTATGAGGCGGGTGGAATTTCAGCACTGGGAGGGGTTCATTCATGCCAACTGACCAATCAACCCGATGGTACGCTCGATCTAAATGATATCCGGGAAGCCATTCGCGAAGACGATGCCCATTGTCCCATTACCCGGCTGATCGCTTTGGAGACCACGCATAACCGGTGTGGGGGTGTTGCCTTGTCCGAAGCATATCTACAGGCGGTTGGCAAGTTGGCGCGGGAGTATAACCTGAAGCTACACCTGGATGGCGCCCGGATTTTCAACGCGGCAGTCGCGTTGGGCATCAGCGCCAAGAGACTGGCTGCCCCGGCTGACTCGATCACTTTCTGCTTGAGTAAGGGTTTGTGTGCGCCGGTGGGCTCGGTATTATGCGGCTCTGCCGATTTCGTCCAACGCGCCCATCGGATCCGCAAGCAACTGGGTGGCGGGATGCGCCAGGCGGGTGTGTTAGCTGCGGCAGGTATAGTGGCCCTGGAAACGATGGTGGATCGGCTGGAGGAGGATCATGTCCGGGCACGCCGGCTGGCTCAAGAGCTGGCAGAAATTCCAGGTGTGCTTCTCGATCCGGGTAGTCCACATACCAACATGATTTTCTTGAATTTGGTAAACAGGCGTGCAGATGAAGTGGCTGGTCGCCTGGCAGAACGCGGTGTACTGGTTGGCGATACGGGTGTGAACCGCTTCCGCCTGGTCACCCATTACTGGATTGATGATCTTGGCATAGCCCAGACGGTGCAGGCTTTTCGGGAGGTGCTATCGGAAGTATGAGGCTCAGGAGGTGACAATTCAAGCGGCTTCCGGTCAGGAGTTGATAAATGATAGATTAATCCGTATGTTATAATATCTAGAAGGGTGGGCTGGGGCGGTTTTGTCTCAGTAATGTAATGGTATTGATGATAAAAAATCCACAGAAAATATAAAATGAGCGAATACTTCACTTACGACCAGATTAAGTCAATAGCGGATGTTGTCCGCGCTCAGATATCGGTTCAACCTAAAGTAGGGTTGATCCTGGGGTCGGGGTTGGGTGCATTGGCGGAAGCAGTTCAAACGAGCGTCATGATTCCCTACACAACGCTACCTTCCTGGCCGGTATCCACTGTCCCAGGGCACGAAGGTCGCCTGGTGATCGGCCAGCTGGGAGGTCAGGAGGTCATCGTGATGCAAGGGCGCCTGCACTATTATGAGGGATATAGTATGGCTCAGGTGACCCTGCCAGTCCGGGTGATGCAGTGTCTGGGTGTTCAAGTGCTGGTAGTGACAAATGCTGCTGGAGCGGTCAACCCGGAATTTGAGCCCGGGGATTTGATGTTGATCGTAGATCACTTGAACCTGATCGGGATGGCAGGATTGAGCCCGTTGCGTGGTTTGAATCTGGACATATTGGGACCTCGTTTCCCCGATATGGGGCGCGCCTATGATCGCGATCTGTGCCAGATGACACGCCAGGTAGCAGCCTCGAATGGGATCGTCCTGCGTGAGGGAATTTACGCCTGCCTGGCAGGACCCTCATTCGAAACCCCCGCTGATTTGCGTTTCTTGCGCCTGGTAGGGGTCGACGCGGTAGGGATGTCGACGGTGCCGGAGGTGACCATCGCGCGCCATGCAGGTACGCGTGTTCTGGGAGTTTCGGGGATTAGCAATAAGGCGAACCTGGATGGTAATACCCTGACAACGCATGAAGAAGTTTTGGAGGCTGGTAAAAAAATCGTCCCTAAGCTAGAAACGCTGGTTCGAGGGATTCTGCAGCGCCTCTAGGGCGTAGACAGATTTTGTAGCGTTCTTTAAGGATGTGATGGGACTGTGAATTTATCCCTGACCGAGGTACGGCATGGAAGAAGCCCTTAGCTTTTTTCGCGCCTTTGAAGTCTGGATTTATCTGATTCTCGGTTTAGGTGGGTTGTTTTATATTCGAAAATTTATTTTGGCATGGGAAGAGCTGCGCGAGGCCGGCTTTGGTCTGGAACGTGAGAACGCACAAGGGCGCTTGAACCAGTCCGCAAGTGTGTTAGTGGTGTTATTAATGATAGCAATCGCTGAATTTGTCTTAGTGTCTTTTGTGGCGCCTACTGTCCCGGGAGCCAATTCTCTGCCAACACCTACCCTTAGCTTATTTGCGACACCATCATTAACCTTACCACCCCAGGCAGTACAGACTGGGCAAACCCGCGTCTCGGCGACCCCGAATCCAACGGAACTGGCTCAAAGTATCTGTGTTGCCAACCAGATCGAGATTATTTCTCCAAAAGGTGGGGCGCAAGTAAGCGGTGTGGTTGAAATTATTGGCACCTCGGCGATACCTAATTTCGGATTTTATAAATTTCAGATTCGCCGCTCTGGTGAAGCCGGTTGGGTAATTCTACAGGCGGGGAATGAAGTCAAGCAAAACGCCAAGTTGGGTGATTGGGATACACGCCGCCTGAGTCCGGGTGAATATGAACTGGGCCTGTTTGTGGTTGACAATCAAGGTCGGATCTCGTTGCCTTGTGTAGTCAAACTTATCGTTAACCCGACTGCGGACACGACTCCGAACCCGTGAGGAAGAAAAGGATCTATGCCAGAGATTGAAATTCGTCCCGCTCTTGCTGCCGATATCCCCACCCTGGTTGCATTCGATCACAGTTATACGAGCGATCACGTCTGGCAGATGGAAATTCAACCGAAAGAGACCATTCAGTTGGATGTATATTTTCGTGAAGTGCGCCTTCCACGCTCGGTACGCGTGGAATATCCTCGCTCGCCGAATCTATTACTGAACGATTGGGAACAGCGTTCGGGCTTACTGGTGGCTATTTTTGAGCAGGAACCAGCCGGGTATGTCAGCCTGGCGTTGGGCCGGCTGCCAACGGCTGCCTGGGTAACCGACCTGGTAATCAAGCGCCGGTTGCGTCGCCAGGGGATTGGCAGCGCGCTGGTGTTAGCGGCGCAGGAATGGGCTTATCAACACGGGGAGCGTAATATTTTAATGGAAATGCAGCCGAAAAACTATCCTGCTATTCACCTCGCTCAAAAGTTGGGTTTTGATTTTTGTGGTTATTTGGATCATTATTATGCTAATCGCGATATCGGTTTATTCTTTACCAAGTTTTTACGTTGATTGATGGTTCATTATTTATTAATTGCTTTTCAGACGCTCAATGAGCTTCTAACTGCTGGGGTGGCGATAACAGCATTTTCGCTGTTATTGTACGCGCTTAGCTTTAACCTGCGCGATCGAGTGGCACGCTCTTTTGCTCTTATTTTGATTTGGGTGGTGATTGTCTTTGTCAGTGATGCTTTGGGGAGCGTGGCGGGGAGTAATACGCAGCTTGAGTTCTGGCTGCGCCTGCAATGGTTGGGAGTAGCCTTTTTGCCAGCTTCTTATTTACACCTCTCCGATGCGATCCTGGCAACGACTGGACGCCCTTCACGAGGACGCCGTCGCCTGGCGGTTAGTCTGGCTTACTTGATTTCAATGGCTTTTTTGGCAGCCCTGCCTTTTTCTTTGCTGGTGGGTCCGCTGGTACCGGCGGGACAACCCGCGCCCCATTTACAGCGCACCTGGTTAAGTGGGATTTTTACATTGTATTACCTGGCATTGATCGGGCTGTCATGGGTTAATTTTTGGCGCGCCTACCAAAGAACCGTGGCCAGCACCAGCCGTCGTCGGATGCGCTATCTATTGGCCGGCGCGTTAGCGCCTGCGCTAGGTTCTTACCCTTATCTGCTCTTCGGTTCCAGCGTGGCTGCCAGCAGTCCGCTGCTATTTTGGTTATTAGTGACGGTAAGTAACCTCCTGGTCACTGCGCTCCTGGTTTTAATGGCCTATTCGGTTGCCTTCTTTGGTGTACGCTGGCCAGACCGGGTGATCAAACGTCGGCTGTTCAAATGGCTGTTGCGCGGGCCAATTACAGCTTCGACTGTCCTGGCTTTGACCACCATTATCCGCCGCATCAGCCTGCGATTTGGGATAGATGTGTCAGCGATTGTACCTTTCGTGATGGTGGGATCCATCCTGATTATCGAACATTGGATAACCCTGGTTGCCCCTGCCATCGAGCGTCGGTTGTTTTACGGAAAAGACCGTCCGGAATTAGATTTATTACAAACCCTGGACGAGCGTTTGTTAACTTATGGAGATTTGCAACAGTTCCTTGAGGCTGTTTTATCGGCAGTCTGTGACCGGTTGCAGGTCTCCCGAGCGTTTTTGGTTGCGCTGGGCGCGAATGGTTTGGAGATGTTTGTTACGTTAGGAGGTGATAATCCGCTCAAAGATGAGAACCTGTCAGCCGATTTACTGAAAGTAGTGACTCAGGATGATCATAACCAGAAGATGTTCTCCTGGGGGGAATACTGGTTGATTCCATTATCAGACGAGGACCAGTTATTGGGTTTGTTGGGGGTGCTACGCCGTCCAGAGCAAAATTTGGATGGAGAGCAGGTTGAAGCCCTGACACGGTTGGCCGAGCGAGCGACACTGGCTTTGCACGACCGCAGGCGACAACAACAGGTTTTTAACTCATTGCAGGAACTTACCCCCCAAATGGATATGCTGCAGCGTTTGCGAGCCGCGGCGCGTTATAATGGAAAGGAAATCCTGGCCAGTCCCGATGGGCTCCTTCAAGATCTGCCCTGGACGCATTGGGTGAAAGAGGCTTTGACCCATTTCTGGGGTGGGCCAAAGCTGACCGAAAGCCCATTGATCAAATTGCGTGTGGTTCAAGAGGAGGCAGGAAAAAATGGCGAAACTCCTGCCAATGCGCTACGGGCGATCTTGCGCAGGGCGATTGAATATATCCGACCTGAAGGTGAAAGGCGGTATACAGGGGAATGGATATTATATAATATTTTGGAAATGAAATTTGTAGAGGGTCGTAAAGTACGCGAAATAGCTGCACGCCTGGCGATGTCAGAGGCGGATTTATATCGCAAGCAGCGTGTGGCAATCGAAGCGGCTGCGAAAGCAATTCAACAAATGGAACAAGAAGCCCAACAGGAAAATCAACAACCAACAGAGGAAAGAGAGACACAACATTAAGGTGGGCTTAATGGTAAATAAAACTCGCTATCAAATGATTCGTGAAGAGCCGCCTTCCATGGATGAGTCATGGTGGGAGTCTGTATTGGCTGAAGAAGAAGCCCGGTTTACACCGCCACGCGCATCTGAAGCGGCTTATTCCACATTTCGAACGGCCAACCGATCCAGTTGCACTGATCCAATCGTGGTTGACTGGGAAGAGGCTTGTCGGTTATACGAGCAGGATGAGAAAGTGTGTTTGAATGTGATTGGTTACAACCGGGGGGGGTTGTTAGTAAACGGCGAAGGATTGCAAGGTTTTGTTCCCATCTCCCATTTAGTTGAAGCGCCACCGAAGGAGATCGAATCCGACGAGTGGTTGAGTTCTTATACGGGTCGCTCCATGGAGCTTAAAGTAATCGAATGCGACCAGGAACGCGGGCGGGTCGTGTTTTCTGAGCGGGCCGCCTTATCCGAGCCGGGAATCCGCAATCAGCTTCTCCATGAACTATGTCCTGGAGACAGTGTGGTTGGAACGGTAACAAATATCACTGATTTCGGTGTATTCGTTGATTTAGGTGGGGTAGAAGGTCTGGTGCATGTTTCGGAAATTTCCTGGGGACGCGTTCACCATCCTGGGGATGCCGTTTTTTTAGGACAATCCTTGAGTGTATATGTTATTCAGGTTGATCAGGAACACGCCCGTGTTGCACTGAGTGTGAAACGGTTGCACCCGAACCCCTGGGAAACGGCTGAGGCTCGCTATAGCCCAGGGCAGATCACTGATGCGGTTGTAACCAGCGTCGTTTCTTTTGGGGCCTTCGCGCGATTGGAAGAAGGCCTGGATGGACTGATCCATATCTCAGAATTTGGTCTTCTTGATTCGCGTGCGCATCCTGGTGATATTCTGCATGAAGGCCAGACAATCCGAGTGCGGATTTTACATGTAGATGGGATACGCCAACGGTTAGGATTGAGTTTAAGGCTGGATGGATCAGAGATATAAGCTGGAATGAAAAATCTTTGGTTAGTCGCGGTTGGTTTATTGGGCGGGTTGTTGGGGGCAGGATTATTGCTTCTCGTCTCCAGCCCTCCGCGAGGTCAGGCAGTGAAGCTGCTGCCTCCGCCAACGCCCCCACTGATTGCCGTGTATGTGGTGGGGGCGGTGAGTCAACCTGGGGTGTACAACCTTTCACCCGGCAGTCGGGTTCAGGATGCTTTACAAGCCGCCGGAGGTTTGTTGGCAGAGGCTAATCTGTCAGTGATCAACTTGGCTGCACCGCTCCGAGATGGCATGCAAATTTCCGTGCCGGTCCTGGTTACACAAACTATCCAATCGGTGTGGAATGGTAGCACTGAGGTTTATCCACAAGCGACGGATGATCTTACTGGAGTGACCGACCAACGTAGCTTCACGCTACCTGCCCCAACTGTAAGCGGACCGATTGATATTAACACTGCTTCCCTGGAGGAGTTAGATCGCCTTCCAGGGATCGGTCCGGTCTATGCCCAACGCATCATTGATTACCGCCAGACCAATGGGCCGTTTTTTTCGATTGAGGCTATTCAGGATGTGCCAGGGATTGGGCCAGCCACCTTTGAGCGGATTAAAGACATGATCACGGTGAGTAATCCTTAGGGGTGATCGCGGGCAGGAGGAGAGCGTGCCAGAAGGACGATTTGAAGATTGGATGGCGGATTTACCGGAGGCTGTGCGCGCGGCGATTGACACTCAGGATGCAGACGCGTTTCAACAAGCCATGGACGCCCTGTCTACAGAGCGGGCACGCGCGGTTTTAGATATGCTCCAGGCGAAGGGGATCGTCGGGGTTGGACCGGCGCCTGAGGAAGAAATGGGCGAAGTGCTGGCCGAATTGGATGGGGTGCTGGGAGCTATCGCCGATGTGGCAAAGGGAGAGTGCTCTCAACGCGACGAGGTTGAAGCAGTTCTACCACGCCTGGAGCAAACGGGTTGGCGGCTCAATGGTGTTGCGCAACGCATCTGGGATGGTGAGCGGAACCTGGCAAATTTAACGGCAGGACTGGATCCCAATAGCGCCCGGTTGGTCGAAAACATTTTTGAGCGCATCACCGGTAAACCTGTTCTGGTGAGAGTAGATCAGTTTGAGGCTGAAGCGTTGGAAGAACTGCTGCCGTTAGAGGTTGTGGGAGCGGTCGAAGCCCAGGATGAAGATGCCTATCAGCAAGCTTTGCAAAATCTGTCGCCGTCCGAACAGGTGATGGTTGAGTCACGCCTGGAGGCGTTGCAAGCGCATACTGATGCACAGTTAGAAGCAGCGCAAGAGCTTTTGGCAACTTATCCGCAGGAGCTGCGCCAGGCAGTGATTGACCAGGATGCTGATGCACTCCAGGAAGCGCTCGACCGATTACCGGAAGATCAGGCGCAGATTGTACTCGAGCAGCTGCGGCAGGCTGGCCTGGTGCGGGAGATGAGCGATCGGCAAATTGCACGACTGATGGATGAGTTCGACCCGATGTTGGGAGCCATAGCCCTTTCTGCCGGTGGGGAGGCGCAAACGCGTCCGCAGATCGAAGATCTGATAGATGACCTGGAGACACAAGGTTTGTCGCTGCGGGAGGCAGTTCATCGCGTGTGGGCGGGTGAGCGCGATTTAGCTGTCCTGACTGCCGGGTTGGACAAGCTCAGTGCTCGCATGGTGCAACGTATCCTGGAATATATCGCAAAACCGCCGGGGGCTTGACTGGCGTCAGCCAATTATTTTGACTACCCCACCTGTGATCAAGATCAGTTGCCCGGTCTGAATCTCAGCGATCGGAACCTGGTCTACGCAGGGGATTTCGGCGATGATACAACCAACTGCGGTGATCGTCTCGCATTCGGCATTCAGGATGGCTACTGGCGCCTTGCCGGCTTTCTTCAACCGGTAAAGCGTGTATGACCCGACGGTTGAACCCTTGCCGGTCGGGAAAACCAGCACTTTACCGCAGATGGATTGGCCTTCCAACTCATGACCGCGCTCGACAACCAGGCCAGTCTCGGGGTCGACGCCGCCGAAGAAAGAAATGCCCATCTGGGTTTTTAGCACCTGCCCCTGAGCGGAACCTTCGTAGATCACGCGACCAATCCACTGCATGGTTTCTTACGCTTTCGTGGCGATGGCGACTACCTCTGCAAAGGGTTTCACCACCGTTTTGAATTTGTTCTTTGCATAGGCATAATAGCAAGCCTTAGCGCTGTCAGTGGCCAGGACGTGGAAACGACCGCGGATGGGGGCGACCACACAGCAGGTATCAGCAGCGAATTTTGCCCCGCTGGCTTCAATGATGCGGGTGTAGCCCATCTGATCAGCGATCTTCTTCATAGGTCGGGCGGTGGTGATCCAGAACTCACGCGTGACTCGCTTGCCAGCGAGTAACTCCGCCAGATGGGCGATTTCCCGGATCGAGAGGTGGGGACAGCCCAGGCTGACGAAATCTACCTCATCGGGCTCGGCGTCGTTCATCGTTTGGAACGCGTCTGTCAGATCGGCGTCGGTAACAGTGAATGTTTCAGTGGGGGGCGAAAACCGTGCGGCTTCGGGGGTAACCCCTTCCATATGGAACAGGGCTGCGCCGCCGTAGGTGGCCAGGCTGGCGCAAAAGGCTTTCAATTCCTCGAGAGAGGCAAACTGAAGCCCACGGATGTAAAGCACCGGCTTGTTTCCGAGGATTTCCAGGTGGTTACCCAGAACCTTGCCTAACGCGCCAAAAGCAGCCGTACCCTGGAGTGACGCCTTGACAAGAGCGGTCAGGGTGGGCTGGCGAGATTCATCCAAATGCATACCGTAGGCAGGAGTGACGCCCGTAAGAGCGGCAGCCAGGGCGCTGGGGCCGCCTTCACGGTTTGTGCGTGCGCCGATCACAGAATTAGCATAACAAACCGCGCTGCTTTCTGCCCACGCCAGGTGTTCGCCATAAAGGGGAAGATTGCCAACCAGGTAGGGTGTGCAGGTGCAGGTGTTGATGACATCCATGCGTGCGAAGGCGTCCAGCACACGTTGCTGTTGCCGGGCAAAATCGGGCGCGATGCCCAGGACAGGCCAATTTTCGATGTCCATCCCAGCCGGGTTAAGGGTTGCCAGGACGCGCGCACGACCGCCACCTTCAGCCATCTCGTCCAAGAATTCCAATCCAGCTTCACCAAGGTTGTCATAACTGACGCCGGCGATCTGCACTGAAGTGACCGGCACCATGCATTTGGCGCCATAAATAGTACCCAGGGCAACCAGGATTTGCATGGCCTTTTGTGAAGCGTGACCGTGGGCGCCGCCTAACAGGGCGTGTTGTTCTGAGGTGAGATGGATCAAGGCGGGATTATCATCCGGTGGGGTTCAGAAACTGGCTCAATGGGACATCTGGAAAGGCGGCTTTCTCGAACGCTTTACCCTTCGTTTCCAACGGTTTGGTCAGGTCAAAACCGATTCTCGTCGTCAGGTAGGTGTCCACTTCGGAGCTGGGATCCAGGCTGGAGCCAGTCTCTTTCTCCAGCACCACCATCTGGCGGTCGCCTTGGAAGCGAGTTGCCATCGCCCACTCTACGGATAGGGGATCATACAGATCAATATCGGCGTCTACCACAAAAACGTGCTTACATGAACGATGTCCGGCAAATGCCGCCAGGATAGCTTTGCGCCCATCGTCTGCATCCCGTTTGTCAATCTGGACAATCGCATGCAACCACGCACAGCCGCCTGGATTAAGGTTAACATCCAGGCAATGAACCACCTGGTTGACTTTCTGGAAAATTGTTGGCTCACGCGGCATACCCATCAAGAGCTTGTGTTCCATGCCGCCAGGCAGCAGTGCTTGCCAGATGGCATCCCGGCGGTGGGTAATGGCCTTTACTTCAAAAACCGGCTCCTGGCGCACCACATCATAGGTTTCAGTCAGGTCAACGAAGGGACCTTCGACGTGCTGCCGGTCCAGGTAAATGGTTCCCTCCAGCACAAACTCGGCTTCGGCTGGAATGTAGAGATCGACAGTTTTGGCATGTACGACTTGCAGCGGCTCGAGCGTGTTGGCAATCTCCATTTCATCGACCCCGATCTCAACCGAAGTTGCTGCGGCGGCCAGGACATTCGGAGAGTTGCCGATACAGATGGCTATATCCATTTGTTTTAGATTTTGTAAGAAGGCATCGAAGTGACGACCCTTGACCACCCGTAACACCAGCTCGTTTTTCGAAATCTGCATAGCACGATGGAAATCCAAGTTCTGCCCATAACGGGGGTGGCGAGCAATGACTACCCCGGCGCTGATATAGTTACCGCCATCCTTCTCACAGTGACGTAAGATCGGTAATCTATCCAGGTCTGGATTATTGATCTCCACTTCCTGGCAAGGAGCCACATTCACAATTTGGGGCTGAGTCCGCGCGGCAATGGCCTGCGTCAGGCGGGGAATTATCTCTCGTACCGGAATGTTGAAATAGTCGGCAAAGGCGGCTTTGCTACAGAACAGGTTGCCGATCACCGGGAAGATCGACTCCTGCACGGCTTCAAAAAGCACCGGACGCGTCTCAAGCTTTTTTAGTACACCGGCGACCTCATAGGTCTTAGAAATCGGGTGGACGATCTGGAGTAAAGCGCCGCGTTCAGTTATTTGATTCAAGTAATTTCGTAAAGTCATCGTTTAACTACCCAGGCACTATTTTAATTTATTATCAATTGCCCGCGTGTAGGTTTGCAGGTACTTTTGGGCGCTATCTTCCCATGAAAAACTTTGCGCCATGGCACTTTGGCGGAGCAACTGCAGGTGGTGTTTGCGATCGTAATATGTACTGACGGCCCAGCCGATGGCGTAATAGATGGCGCGCGGGCTGGCTTCCCAGAATATAAAGCCAGTTCCAGTGCCAGTAGCTTCATCGTACTGTTGCACCGTGTCAGCTAATCCACCGGTAGCACGCACGATCGGCAGGGTGCCGTAGCGTAATGAGTAGATCTGATTCAGACCGCCGGGCTCATAAATCGAGGGCATGACGAAGAAATCTGCCCCAGCCTCGATCCAGTGTGAAAGCTCCTCGTGATAGCCGATATAGCTGGCAATCCGCCCGGGGTAACGGGCAGGCAACTCGTCAAAGAAGCGCTCCAGGACTTTGTCGCCCGAGCCCAGGATAACGAACTGTACCTGCATGCTACTGACAATTCCTTCGATCGTCTGCGCCAGAAGATCCAGGCCCTTTTGCTGCGCCAGGCGGCTGACCACACCCACGATGGGGATTTCGGGATCGATGGTCAAGCCCATGCGTTTCTGCAATTCCTGTTTGCAGATGACCTTACCGGAGAGGTCGTCAGGCGTGTAGCGAGCCGGGATCAACCGGTCAACCGCCGGATCCCAGCGGGTGTAATCCGCGCCGTTGAGAATGCCAATGTAGTTCTCGCCCTTGTTATTCAAATAGGGAGCCAGGCCATAACCGCCAGCCGGGGTACGTGTCTCGTTGGCGTAGGTGGGGCTGACCGTGTTGACCATGTCAGCGTAATAGATACCACCCTTCAAAAAGTTCACCCGCCCATGATCCTCGAATTTGTTGGGGGTGAAATTGCCCTGTTGCAAGCCCAGGTATTCGTAGCTTTCGGCGTTATAGACGCCCTGGTAGGCAATGTTATGGATGGTCAACACGCTGGCGGCTCCACCTAAAACGGCATCATTCCAATGCCAGATCTTTAAGTAAGCCGCGCCGGGTGCGGTGTGCCAGTCATGGACGTGGATGATGTCAGCAGCGAAGCCCATGTCATGGCATAATTGCAAGGCAGCGCGTGTGAAGAAGCCAAACCGACGCGCGTTGTCCTGATAATCATTGAAATTGGCATCGTGATATAACCCCCAACGATCGAAATACTTATTCAATTCGATAAAGAAAACCGGCACCCCTTCCAGATTGGTAGTATGAACTGCAGCCCATTCCTGAATATTACCCATCCAAACACCCAGCGGACTCAGATAGGGTTGCACGCCATGCCGGAGGTAATCGATGGCCGAATATTTGGGCAGGATAATGATCGGTTGGTGGCCCAGGTCACGCAAGGTCTTGGGCAAGGCGCCCACCACATCGGCCAAACCACCGGTTTTGACATAGGGGACGCATTCTGAGGCGATGAAGGCAATTTTTAACGATGATTTCATACTTACCCTCGCTGATCTCGTTAGTTTGTTCAAGCTCGATACAATTGTACCATCCACCCCCATGGCAGGAGGTTATTGAATGGCTAAAGCTGGCGGATAATGGAGAGCGCTTTTTGCACAGCGAGCGTGTAATTCGGGTCATCTATAGCAGCGTCTACAATCATCAGTCTACCGCAAGAGTCGGGTGAAAGCCACTCCTCGAGCAACTTTTCGATCCGATGTAAATCATCGAGTTGGGCGATTTGCAGGGGGCGCTGGCGACGGACAAAGCGCCCGGCGATGATCTCGACAGGCGCCTGCAGCCAGATGAATAAGTCTGGGGGCGGTAGAAGGAGGCGGTAGAAGTAGTACAACCGCTCGCACAGAGTATATTCAGCCGAACTTAGATACCCCTGTTGATGAAACAGGCGGGTGAAAACGAAGAAATCCTCGTCTAACCCGCCGTCCACCACACCCACGCCCGGACTGCGGCGGATAGCATATTCTTGCTCGGCGCGTAGCAGCAGGTAGTCGACCTGATTGGGCAAGGCATAGCGTGCTAAATCCTGAGAAAATAAGCGTTGGAACGGTCGTTCCTGGTGCTGTTCTAAGCCATAGGAAAGCCCACCGGCCGTGCACAGACGCCTGACAAATGTGGTCTTTCCAACACCGGTATTGCCAACCACGGCAACCAGCCGCCCTGGTTCAGGTCTTGGTTGCGCCTTTGGGTCGTGCTGCATCCGGAGGAAGGCTAGATCGCTACGGCATCCATTGGTACGACGGCTGCGCCGACGATGCCAGGACCGGTATGGACGCCCAGAACTGGCGAGATGCGTAGTATTTCCAATCGAGCGATGTTCAAGCGTTCTTGTAATATCTGTGCCAGAGCCTGGGCATGCTCGGCGATCTGTCCATGCATGATGGAAACCCATAAAGCCGTCTTCTCACCGTATTTCTTTACCAGGTGGTCGGCCAGGCTGCCTAAAGCGCGTGGGAGAGTGCGGGTTCTACCTACGGCGGTGTATTTGCCATCAGATTTTTCAACATGGATGATCGGTTTAAGGTCGAGCAGCGAACCAAATAGAGCCTGAACGCGACCGATGCGCCCGCCGCGCGCCAGGTAAGACAGCGTTTCTAAGGTGTAGACGACCTCGGTAGCCTGACGAATGTGTTCGAGGTGCTCCAGCAAGGTGGAGCTGGTTATACCCGCCTGTGCGGCGCGGGCTGCCGCCAGCACCTGGAACCGCTGCCCGCCGGAGAGGGTCAGGCTGTCGACCATGTGAATAGTGGCTCCGGTTACCTGCTCGGCGCCCAGGCGAGCGGAGTTGAGTGTGCCACTCAAGCCGGATGAGATATGGATGGAGAAGATTTCCTCGCCTGGCTCAGCCAACTTTTGGTAGATTTGGGCGAACAGACCGGCAGGAGGTTGGGCAGTGGTGGGAACGGCAGGTGCCATAGCCCGCAAGCGGGTGTAAAATTCGTCGGGTGTAATTTCGTCGGAACTGACCTGACCTTCGGGGAATTGGATATACAATGGCACAATGGTGATATCGCCAGAAGCCAAATCCTCAGTTGTCAGATCGGCCGCGCAATCGGTTACAATTTTCATAGCGTGTTTCTTCCTTTGACGGGATTATACCCTTATTTACCGTGAATCAGTACAGCCCTGCACACACAGGGCTGTACTGATTGTCCGAAGTGGGCCCGGAAGGATTCGAACCTTCGATCAAGCGGTTATGCATCCCACTACAGCTTTCGCTGCCCCTTTCGGGTTTGTGGGCTGGACTATCCCTTCGCCCTGGATGGAATTCCATTCGGGGCGCCTGCCGTCTAGTCTCTACACCTTCCCTTTGCGGGGCTTGGCTCGGGATTACCCGCCTGCTGGTGGGGCTTCCCCGAATTTGGCAGGTTTCACTGGAGAGTTACCTCTCCAGCAGCCCTTTGCAACAAATCTTATCTGACGTAAAATGCAGTTATGAATGTATTATCTAACTGCATCGTTTGCGGAACCCTGCTTCACGGCCGCCAAACGAAATTCTGTTCGGTGGCTTGCAAGAACAAGGATCTGCAGAGTTATGAAGCTCAGAAACGCAGAGGCTTGGCTAGAAAGTTAGAACTTCTCCGCAAGGCTGGTAGTCGTTGCTCGATCTGTGGATACCATAAGAACCTTGCGGCGCTTGTTTTTCACCATACTGGGTCGGCAGAAAAGGATTTCAAGCTTGATATGCGTTCGCTATCCAACCGGAAGTTCGAACCGGTTCTTTCCGAAATCAGTAAGTGCATTCTAGTTTGCGCCAATTGCCATGCTGAGCTGCATAACCCACGCTTAGACTTAGATTCGCTGCTCTAAGCCGCGTGCTCTGCCGCTGAGCTACGGGCCCTTCGAAGAGTTCCGGGTTAGTAAGTTGCAGGTTGGAGGTTACTTAGTTCTAACCTTCAACCTTTAAACCGGCTAACTTGCTACCCCTCGAAAGAGCGGGCGATGGGATTCGAACCCACGAATGTCAGCTTGGAAGGCTGATGCCTTACCACTTGGCGACGCCCGCGATTAGATTGTGTAAGCTTCATCTTCATTTCTATCAGAAAGACGCCAATATTTTACCATTTTTTGCAATAATGACCAGTATTATCCGGCCTAGTGTTATCCGACCTAAGCTGAATTTTCTCTCCTTTTATCTGGTATGATTGCCTCTGATAATCCCGGGGCTGTGATTAGCCCCGTTTTTTTTACGAGGTGTATATGTCGAACAAAGGCGTTCTGTATGGTGCGCTGGCTTATCTGATGTGGGGAATATTTCCGATCTATTTCAAGGCGATTAAGGCTGTTCCATCATTTGAGATCCTCGTCCACCGTATTGTTTGGTCGTTTTTATTGCTGGCAATGGTTTTGGTGGTACGACGGGAATGGACACAGTTCCGCCGGGCGGTGGTTCAGCCGCGCATCGTAGGAATTTATGCACTGGCGGCAGTACTGCTCGCGGTTAATTGGTTTGTATATGTGTGGGGTGTCAACGCCGGGCATGTGGTGGACGCCAGCTTGGGTTACTTCATCAATCCACTCTTGAGCGTTGCTTTGGGAGTGATTCTATTGCGCGAGCGCCTGCGTCCACTGCAGTGGTTGCCAGTCGGGCTGGCGACGGTGGGAGTGCTTTATCTGACCATTGAGTATGGCAAGTTGCCCTGGATTGCCCTCGTTCTGGCTGTCACCTTTGGCCTGTATGGACTGTTAAAGAAAATTGCACCTCTCGGCGCTTTATACGGCCTCTCGCTGGAGACCAGCCTGTTGTTTCTACCTGCTGCCGGTTACCTGATTTACCAGGAATTCTGGGGGATGGCTGCGTTCGGCCATCTTAGTCTGACGACTAGCCTGTTGCTTTCGCTGGCGGGTGTGATCACTGTCTTACCGTTGCTCTTGTTTGCCAGCGCGGCTCGTAGCATCCCTCTCTCGTTGTTAGGGTTGCTCCAATATATCGCTCCAACGGGTCAGTTCCTACTGGGCGTGTTGGTTTATGGCGAGACTTTCGAACGGGCAAGATTGGTCGGATTCCTTTTAATCTGGAGTGCATTGTTGCTCTTTACACTGGAAGGTTTCCTGGCACGGCGACGGGCGCATTGATCCCGGCTGCTTCTTGATTTTTATGCTTTTCTTTGCTTGACAATTCCCAAACCTTATGATATTTTAACAGTATACGAAAGTCTATATAAATAATAGACATTATCAATTACTTTTGTCTCGTCGATGGGACGATTTCTTGTAAGTAAATTGTCTGGTAAAGAAAAAGGCTATTTAGAATACTACCTGAGGAGAATTTATGAAACCCGTATCTCGTTTTCACGCTTTTTTATCTCTGATTGCCATTCTGGTGATCCTTCTCAGCGCCTGTGGCACAACCGCTACTCCAACAACAAAACCGCCACTGGATGCAACTGCACTGGCTGAACCCGAACAGGTGGAGCTCAAGGGTTCGATCGCTATCTCGGGCGCTTTCGCACTTTACCCAATGATGCAACGTTGGGTTGAGGAGTTCCAGAAGGCGAATCCTGAGGTTACGTTTGATGTTTCGGCCGGCGGCGCTGGCAAAGGCATGTCTGACACCCTGGCAGGCGCAGTTGATATTGGCATGGTCTCACGTGCCATTACCACAGCTGAAGAAGGCAAAGGTGCCTTCTGGGTGCCGGTGGTGAAAGATGCCGTCTTTCCAACGGTCAATGCCCAGAATCCAGTCCTACAGGATTTACTTAAGCAAGGCATAACCAATGAAAAGTTTATTGGTATATTTATAACCGGTGATATTACGACCTGGGGTCAGGTGGTGGACCGTCCTGAAGTTACTGATGAAATCCATGTTTACACCCGTTCTGACGCATGTGGCGCGGCTGAGGTATGGGCGCTATTCTTGGGAAATAAAAAGCAGGAGGATCTACGTGGTATTGGAGTTTCGGGCGACCCGGGACTGCTCGATGCAGTGGTAAAGGATCCATTAGGGATCGGCTTTAACAATTTGAATTATGCTTTCGATGCAGCAACGGGCAAAGCAGTCGTTGGTTCGCTGGCGGCGCCAATTGATGCGAATAATAATAGCCAGGTAGACCCCGATGAATTGTTGGACACCAAGGCGAAAGCGGTTGAGGCGGTTGCGACAGGTAAATATCCCTCCCCACCTGCCCGGCCACTTAACCTGGTCACTAAGGGCAAACCCGGCGGTGTGGTAATGGCCTTTATTGAATGGATCCTTGGCGATGGTCAAAAATTCGTCGGCGAGGCTGGTTATGTAGATTTGGCTCAGGAGCAATTGCAAACCGCTCTCCAAAAGATCCATTAAATAACGCTAGTCTTAGGTTAAAATAAGGCCTGGGTCAGTGCATACCCCCAGGCCAATTTTTATCTTAATCCAGACAGGTTTGTATGCAGACTGATATTGCTCCTCCAATCATTCCGGGATCGTCGCCAAAGAAAGCTGTTGGCCGCCGTTTTCGTGATCAGCTGGCAGAAAAATGGTTTTTAATTCTGGCGGTTATGCCAACCTTACTGGTACTTTGTATCCTGTTCGCGCTGGTTATTCGTTCCTGGCCAATTCTGGAAAATCAATCCATCTGGGGGTTGCTTAGCGGGCATACCTGGCTGCCCTCGCAAGGTAAATTCGGTTTCTTCCCATTTATTGTTGGTACGTTATGGGTCACTCTGGTCGCCATGATTTTAGCGACTCCTCCCTGTCTGCTCATGGCAATTTACCTGGCCGAGTATGCCAGTCCATCATTGCGTAATTTGATGAAACCGCTCATTGATCTTCTGGCCGCCATCCCCTCCGTCGTATACGGAGTATGGGGAATGATCGCCATCGTTCCCGTGGTCCAGGCGATCCGGCCTCTGGCGACTCGCTGGTTGGGTTTCATTCCATTGTTCAATTCACACAATCCTACCGGCTTTAGTATCCTGGCGGGAGGGATTGTCCTGGCGGTGATGGTGGCCCCGTTTATTATTGCAGTGACGGTTGAGGTGTTGCAAACTGTGTCACGCGGATCAAGAGAGGCCTCCCTGGCTGTCGGTGCCACCCAATGGCAGACGATCAAGTCAGCAGTCATTCCCCAAGCCTTGCCAGGAATTGTCGCCGGGGTAGTTTTAGGATCTTCGCGGGCGTTGGGTGAGACTATGGCCGTGCTGATGGTCGTTGGGAATGTAGTCCAGGTGCCCAAATCTATCTTCGATGCAGCCTATCCTTTACCTGCGCTGATTGCCAATAACTACGGTGAGATGATGTCGATTCCTCTCTATGACGCAGCGTTACTGTCGGCGGCTTTGATTTTATTAGTGTTGGTGCTGGTCTTTAATATTATTTCTACCCTGATTCTACGCCATGTGATTGGGAGACGTTGGGCATGAAAAGACAGCGGTTAGAAGAAAGAATCTTTAAGGTTTTAATGATCTTATCCTTTGCGCTAGTCGCCGGTAGTTTAGGGTTTATTCTCTTGACGGTCTTGATTAAGGGCCTGCCAGCATTGAGCTGGGCAATGATTACCCAAAGTCCGAAAGGTGGTTATTACCTGGGTAAAGAAGGGGGCATTCTAAACGCCATCATTGGTTCGCTTTACCTGGCGGGCGGCGGCACAGTGCTGGCGTTGATCTTCAGTCTCCCTCTGGCATTGTTCCTGGAAGCCTATATGCGCCGGTCTCGGTGGGCAGATTTTGTACGCCTTTCGCTCGATGTTTTGTGGGGAATACCCTCGATTGTCTACGGCGCTTTTGGCTTTACCATCATGTTGGCCTTGGGAATGCGCGCCTCTTTGTTGGGCGGGATTATTGTCCTGGCTTTCTTGGAACTACCAATCATGACGCGCGCGATGGATGAAGTCATCCGGATGGTGCCGTTTGACCTGGAGCAGGCAGCTTTTGCCCTCGGTTCGACTCGATTGGAAACCGCCCTGCGGGTAATTTTCCGCCAGATATTGCCTGGCCTGGTGACAGCTGCCCTGTTGGCTTTTGGGCGTGGCATTGGTGACGCGGCTTCAGTCTTATTTACGGCTGGATACACTGATCGCATCCCTACTTCGCTGCTGCGCCCGACGGCTTCCCTACCGTTGGCAATTTTCTTCCAGTTAGGAACACCTTACCCCGAAGTACAACGCCGGGCATATGCCTCAGCCTTGATCCTGACTTCCATCGTTTTAGCGATCAGCCTGGTTTCTCGTTGGGTGTCCAGCCGTCTTTCCCGCCATACGATCCTATAACGGACAGTGTGGTGGATGTATAGTTTTAGGATATTTTTCAGGAGTTAAGATTTATGGATGCCCATATCCAAATCCGGAATTTGAATGTCGCCTATGGGGATAACCAGGCTTTAAAGGAAATTAACCTGGATATTCCCAAGCAGCAAATCACGGTTATTATGGGACCTTCCGGTTGTGGTAAAACCACCTTGTTGAAAAGCTTTAACCGTTTTCTTGAATTGACGGACCATACACATCTCACTGGTCAGGTGCTGGTGGATGGCGAAGATATCTATATCCCTACGGTGGATGTGACCGAGATCCGAAAGAAGATTGGCTTGTTGGCTCAGCACCCGTATCCTTTACCCATGTCAATCTACGATAATGTTGCTTATGGACTGCGGATCCACGGGATGTGTAAAAAAGGCCGTGAGTTGGACAACGCGGTGAAACACTACCTGGAGATCGCCGGGTTATGGGAGGAAGTAAAAGACCGCCTGCACAAACCTGCCACCGGGCTCTCCATTGGCCAGCAGCAGCGCCTGTGCCTGGCGCGCGGTCTGGCAGTTGAGCCAGAAATCTTGTTAGGTGATGAGCCGACGTCTGCCTTGGATCCGATATCAGCGCAAAATATCGAGAAACGTCTGCTCGATTTAAAGCAACAATACACAATCGTCCTGGTTACCCACATCCTACGCCAGGCCAAACGTCTGGCAGATTATGTGGTCTTCATGTATCTGGGGGAGGTGGTCGAGTGTGGACCGGCTCACGATGTTTTCGAGCATCCCCGGCAGGAGCGTACCCAGGCCTATCTGGCCGGTCAGTTCTAAGTTGCGCTATAATGGAACTGGTTAGTGGAAAGGTAGCTCCAAGCGATCTATAATGTATCTTCCACCGCTGACCAGATAAGGTGTAAAGATGAACCGGCGTTTTTGGTTTTGGATCTTTTTTATAGCCAGCCTTTTATGGCCAACCTGGACTATCCGGGTGAGTGCGCAGACCGAGAACCCGCAGGTGTTAGTTCTGAAAGCAGACGGGGCACTCACTCCTGCGATGCTGGAATACTTGAAGCGTGGTATTCGCACCGCCGAAGGTGAGCAGGCCGAATTGATAATATTTCAGCTCAACACACCGGGGGGTAGTTTAACGTTGATGAATGAGATGGTGCAGGTTATCCGCGCCAGTGCAGTACCCGTCGTCGTTTATATCGCCCCGCGCGGGGCGATGGCTGGTAGTGCGGGCACGATGATAACCCTGGCTGGGCACGCGGCAGCCATGGCGCCAGAGACTACCATTGGCGCGGCCAGTCCGGTCGGTCCTGGAGGGGAGGATTTGAACCAAACAGCCGAGGCTAAGGAGAAGGAAATTCTCAAAGCCACAGTGCGCTCCCTGGCCGCACAGCGCGGTCCGGCGGCTGTGCAACTGGCTGAGGCGACGATCGAGTCTGCCCGGGCAGCCTCGGCTCAGGAGGCCTTTCAGGTGAGACTGATTGATATCATTGCCAACAATGAGTCTGCCTTACTCCGGCAACTTGACGGTTTTCGAGTTCAACTACCTGAGGGAGAACGTGTATTACACACAATGGATGCTCAGGTGACTGAGTTTCCATCTTCCTTCGTCGAACAACTCCTTTCCATGATGACGAACCCTAATATCGTATTTGTGCTGTTGTTGGTTGGCTTCCAGGCGATCTTGATTGAAATCGCCAGCCCAGGTGGGTGGGTAGCCGGGTTTATTGGCGTAATATGCCTGGCCTTATCCGGTTATGGATTGGGGATCTTGCCAATTAACTGGTTCGGGATCATTTTCTTAATTACAGCGTTTGTGTTGTTCATTTTAGACATCAAAGCACCCACACACGGGGCGCTGACTGTCGCCGGTGTGGCGTCGTTGATCGTGGGTTCACTGGTGTTGTTCAATAGTCCCAGCGTGCCAACTTTCCAGCGTGTCTCGGTGCCCTTGATTGTTGGTGTTTCGATGACGACTGGCGCTTTATTCTTCGGTGTACTGATTTTCGCCCTGCGTGCCCAGCAGACGCCCATTCGCATGGGCCACGAAGGCCTGATTGGTCACACGGGCATCGCGCGAACCGACCTGGCACCGAGTGGCATGGTCCAGTTGGCGAGTGAGCAATGGAGCGCTGAACTGGCGGAAGGAGTTGAACCGTTGCCCAAAGGAACGCGCGTAGTCGTGGAGCAAGTACGCGGTATCCACCTGGTGGTACGGAAAGCGGAAACGCCCATGGGGCATTAATCTCAGGCTGGATGGAGATTTTATTATATGCCTTTTACACCTACACGTGACCGGATCAAGCCGGAAGAGACTGGTGCGATTCCCATGCGCCGCCCGGAGTGGATTCGGGTGCGCGCCCCCTCGGGCGAAACTTATCAAAATCTTGTTCACCTGATGCGTAGCAAATCGCTACACACGGTTTGTGAAGAGGCCATGTGCCCAAACATGGGTGAATGTTGGGGCTCTGGTACAGCCACTTTTTTGATGATGGGCGATATCTGCACGCGTTCGTGCGGCTTTTGTGATATCAAGCGCGGCCAACCTTCCCCCTTAGATTGGCTGGAACCAAAGCGAGTGGCTGAGGCGGTCATGTCCATGAACCTAAAGCATGCGGTTATTACCAGTGTGAATCGGGATGACCGCGCAGATGGGGGTGCGCCGATCTTTGCCATGGTTATTCGCCATATCCGCCAGGTGCATCCGGGTTGCTCAATTGAAGTCCTGATCCCCGATTTCAAGGGTAGCCTGGAAGCGCTTAAGATTGTGATGGACGCACGCCCGGAGATTCTCAATCATAACGTAGAGACAGTGCCACGCCTGTTCAAAGCTGTGCAACCACAGGATCGCTATGAGTGGGCAGCGGTCACATTAGGGAATGCACGTAAGCTGGACCCGGAGGTATTGACGAAATCAGGCATCATGGTTGGTTTAGGTGAAACCATCGAGGAAGTAAAGGAGGTAATGCGTGACCAGCGCAGCTGGGGGGTGGATATTTTAACAATTGGTCAATATCTGCAGCCAAGTAAGAAGCATCTGCCTGTCGCTCGTTATTACACCCTCGAGGAATTTGCCGATTTAAAAGAGTTCGCCTACCAGCTTGGCTTCAAGTGGGTAGAGTGCGCGCCATTGGTGCGCTCGTCCTATCATGCAGCTGAGCAGGTGCGTGCTTTAAGTATCGTACATCGGAAGTTATATGGCGAGTTAGCGACTGACCCGCCAGGGAGTTGATCTGTGCGGCGGATAACCCAGAAACTACTGCTCTGCATTGCTTTGATTTCAGGACTTTTGCTGGCAGCTTGCAAGTTGCAGGCGCCAGCCGGAGCCATTACGCCCTCCCAGGCGCCACAGGCGGTTTTTACTGCTGCGGCGCAAACGGCTGAGGCGATGCGTTTCGCTACTATCTCGGCTGTCCCACCGACCTCGCTGCCGATGTCTTCCACTCCGATCATTCCTTCAGCCAGCCCGACTGCTACCTGGACACTTACACCTGCTTTTACTGCAACACCAACCTTGACAAAAACACCAGCGGGTTGGAATATGGCGGAATTTTTAGAGGATGTGACCGTAAAGGACGGAACACAGTTCTCGCCTGGTCAGGCTTTCGTTAAAATCTGGCGTTTGAAGAATGTCGGTACTACGGTTTGGACGACTGCCTACACGTTGATTATTGCCACGGGTGAACAGATGAGCGGGGCAGCTTCATCTTTCCTGCCAGCTCAGGCTTCTCCGGGTGAGACCCTGGTTCTCTCGTTGAACCTGGTAGCCCCCCTTCAAGCTGGGCATTATCGGGGTTACTGGTCCTTGAAAGCGCCAGATGGCCAGGTATTTGGAGTTGGTGCGGCCTATAACGAACCGATTTGGGTGGATATTGTCGTGGTCAACGGGGCGACTCCGACTATCACTCCCGCCCCTACGCTTCTACATACGCCCACAGGGACAATTACCCCCTCTCCTTGAACATCGGAGTAATAGCGGCTCCCGTTTAAGTTTTCAATGGATAACTCACGATTGGTTGGGTTAGCTCAAACAATCAAAGCAGAAGCGCACCGGTTGGGTTTTATTATGGCGGGAATAACATCCGCAGCCCCCCCGCCACACTACCCGGTCTTCGAATACTGGTTAGCGGCACGTCGACATGGCGAAATGAGTTATTTGGCGAGCGAACGTTCGCGCCAACGCCGGGCTGATCCGCGCCAGATTTTACCGGATTGTCGCTCAATCCTGGTTTTAGGCGTAAGGTATCCGGCGCCGGATTCTATACCGTTCCCTCCTGGCGAGGCAGGTCGGGTTCCAACGGGGCGGGTGGCGGCTTATGCCTGGGGGGCTGATTATCATGGCTTATTGGGAGGACGGTTACGAGCTCTGGTAAATTCCATCGAGAGTCAAGCTGGGCGAGCAGTGCCGAATCGTTGGTATACCGATACGGGTCCGCTGTTGGAGCGCGACCTGGCTCAGCGCGCTGGTTTGGGGTGGATCGGCAAGAACACCTGCTTGATCCATCCGCGTCTGGGCTCGTATTTTATATTAGCTGAAATCTTATTGGGATTAGAACTGGAACCGGATGTTCCTTTTATGGCTGACCGTTGTGGAAGCTGCACCGCTTGCCTGGCAGCCTGCCCGACAGGCTGCATCTTGCCGGATCGCACGCTAGATGCACGGCGGTGTATTTCTTACCTGACCATTGAATTGAAAGGGGAAATACCGGGTGATCTGCGTCCAAGGATGGGGGAATGGGTTTTCGGCTGCGATATTTGCCAACAGGTTTGTCCATGGAATCAGCGGTGGGCAGTTTCTCCAGGCGACCCAGCTCTGGTAGCGCGGCCCGGTGTTCCCCACCCTGACCTGGTACAGGAGTTGTCCCTGACGATGGAGGCCTTTACTCAAAAGTTCAGGGGCAGTCCTATACAGCGCACCCACCGGCGCGGCTACCTGCGCAATGTCGCAGTGGCTTTGGGCAATTCTGGCTGCCCGTCCGCACGATCCGCGCTAGAACGCGCTGCCCAGGCCGATCCGGAGCCGTTGGTGCGAGCGCATGCGACCTGGGCGCACGATCTGTTGGCGAAGCGTGCTGACCGCCTGGGTTAAAGACCTGAGCGGGTAACACCCTCTTGGGGCAGTGTTATAATGCGCCCATGATCCGGCGATCGCTGGCTATTGTAATCTTAGTGTTAATCGGGTTGTGTCTGTTCAGCGCGGCGCTATATCAGATACCGGCAATCCACGAGCGTCTGGCCTGGCGACTGGAAGCTCTGCAGGCAGATATTCGTTATGCCCTGAAGCCCCCCGAACAGGCTGTGTTTGTGCCGCGAGCCATGACTGTTATGCCTTCCGTCACATTAACTGCCTCGACTTTCTTGCCAACTCTGACCTTGACCACTACACCATCTCCCTTTCAAGCGCCAACCCAACCAGGGCCGACAGGCACGCCAACGCGTTCTCCAACGCCCACCATTTCACCCACTCCATTGCCGACCAAAACCAGCCTGAAAGGGGTTGTGCATGAATATCAGCTCTGGAACAATTGTGGACCGGCTAACCTGGCGATGGCGCTTTCATTCTGGGATTGGCAGGGTGATCAGCGTGTGGCAGCGGCTTTTTTGAAACCTAACCAACGTGACAAGAACGTGATGCCATATGAGATGCAAGCTTTTGTGGAGGAAGAGACTGACTTAAAAGGCGTTGTCCGTTACGCAGGTGATTTACATCTCTTGAAGACATTTCTAAGCGCCGGTTTTCCGGTTGTCGTCGAGAAGGGTTTCGAGGGGCGCGGTTTTGAAGGTTGGATGGGTCATTATGAAGTGATTACCGCTTATGATGACACCCGCCAGCGGTTTACCGCACAGGATTCTTATTACGGACCTGATCTGCCTGTGGCTTATGCTGACCTGGAAAAAAGCTGGCGGTCATTCAACTTTGCCTATTTAGTAATTTATCCAGCGCAACGTGAGACGGAGGTGCTGACCATCCTTGGTCCGCAGGCCGATGAAATCACCAATTACCAATCTGCGGCGCAGAAAGCGTCAGACGAAATATATGCTTTGACCGACCGCGACCAATACTTTGCATGGTACAACCGCGGCAGCAGCCTGGCTCTTTTACAGGATTATGGAGGCGCAGCTCAAGCCTATGACCAGGCCTTCGCCCTTTATCCCCAAATCCCAGAGAAGGAACGTCCCTGGCGCATGCTTTGGTACCAGACCGGCCCGTACTTTGCATACTTCGGTGTGCAACGCTATTATGATTTGATCGCTCTGGCGACGCAAACGATTGATAATGCCAACGAGCCAGCAATCGAAGAAAGTTGGTACTGGCGCGCCCGCGCTTTTTATGAGTTGTACAAATTGGAAAGTAAGCAAGAGTATTACGATCACGCGGTTGAAGATTTCCAAACCAGCCTGAAATGGCATCCCGATTTCAACCCAACTATTTACCAGCTCAATCTACTTGGCATCAATCCTTAACCCGCTATCATGAGACTTTTACATTTCGCTGATGCTCATATTGATATGGCCAACTTTGGTCGCCACGATCCTCAGACTGGGTTACCAGTGCGTGTGATGGATTTCCTGCGCTCGTTGGATACGATCGTGGATGTGGCAATGACCGAGAAAGTTGACCTGGTGATCTTTGCTGGAGATGCTTATAAGGATCGTAACCCGTCTCCGACTTATCAGCGCGAATGGGGGCGGCGGATAATGCGCCTGTCCAGGGCGGGGATTCCCACTCTGCTACTGGTGGGCAACCATGACCTGTCGCCGGCGCTTGGACGGGCGCATGCGTTAGACCCCTTTGACACCCTGGCAGTTCCCTTTGTGACGGTACTGGACCAGCCGCGCTTCTTGACACCTGCTGATTTACATGGCTTGCCTGTGCAGGTGATCGCACTACCCTGGATCACCCGCTCTGGGCTGATGGCACAATTGGATTTGCGCGGCGAAAAGAGCCTGGTGTTCGAGGAACTGGAAAAACGACTGACTGAATTGGTGCAATTTTGGTTAGAAGGCGCCGATCCCAATTTACCAATAATCTTGACGGCGCACTGTTCTGTGCAGGGGGCTGTCTACGGCGGTGAACGCACGGTTATGTTAGGCAGTGACCTGGTGCTGCCAGGTTCGCTGGTGAGGGATCCTCGACTGGCATATGTTGCCCTGGGTCATATTCATAAGCCGCAGGATCTCAACCAGGGCGGCCAGCCGCCAGTGATCTATCCCGGTTCGATCGAGCGGGTAGATTTCGGGGAAGCCCAAGATGACAAATATTTTATTATTGCCCACGTTGGTGATGAGGATACGCGTGTCGAATGGCGCCAGTTGACCGGCATCCGACCATTTATTGACCGTTTTGTGCGGCTTGATCGCCCTGAAGGGATTATGGATCAAATAATTGGCGCGTTGCCTGGTGTGGAAGCTATGGAACAGGCCATCCTGCGCCTGGTATTGGAGTACCCGCGAGAGTGGGAAGCGTTGATCGATGAGGCAGCGTTGCGCGAGCTGGCTGCGCCTTGTTTTGAGTTTCACCTGGTGAAACGGCCCCAAATGGCGACGCGCGTACGGCTGCCCGAAGATCATACGATTGGCAGCCTGACACCGCTTGAGTTACTTGATTTGTATTGGCGCGCCAACCATGTAAAGCCAACCGACCAGGAAGCATTGAATAAGTTAGCACAGGAAGTGATTCAGTACGTGGAAGGGGAACACCATTAATAAATAGTGGATGTAAAGCAAGTATAATAAAAAGTTAATCAATCTTCCCTTTGGAGGCAACGCCTATGTTCGTAAGCGATTACATGACCTCAAACCCCGTCACAATCCCCCCCGATCATAACTATCCCCAGGCTATTAGTGTGATTCGTAAACAAAAAATCCGCCACCTGCCAGTAATCGAAAACGGTCGTTTGGTTGGGATTGTGGTTGAGAAAGATTTGTTATCCAACCAACCTTCGCCTGCCACTACGCTGAGTGTCTATGAGATCTACTCACTCCTGGAGGTGTTACGGATACGGCAAATGATGAGTCGACCGGTAATCACAGTGGAAGGCGATTGTCCAATCGAAGAAGCCGCCCGCATTATGGTGGAAAACAAGGTTAGCTGTCTGCCAGTGATGGCTGGCGAGACTCTGGTAGGTATCATCACCGAGACAGATATCTTCAAAATCCTGGTAGAAGTGCTGGGCGGCGGCGAAGAAGGCTACCGGATGACCGTGTATATCCCTGATAAAGTGGGGCAGCTCGCCAGCCTGAGCGGTCGAATAGCTGAAGTGGGTGGAAATATCGTGGCTGTTACGAACACCCGGATCTTGAAAAATGAGAAACGGGAGGTCACGATCAAAACAATCGGTATTGAGCGGGATACTTTGGTAGCGCTGGCAAAAGACATTGGGGGAGAGGTGCGCGCAGTGTACCCCACGATCCGTTACCAGCCGCGTCTGTTCGGATAAAGTATAAACAAAAGATGGATTCCATGAGCATCAAGGCACAATTGGAAAGCAAGTTAAAAGAGGCCATGCGCGTTCAGGACGACCTGCGTAAACGCACTCTGCGGATGGCACTGGCCGCGATTCGTCTGGCTGAGGTTGAAAAAGGCAGCGCTTTAGACGATACAGCGATCGTTTCGATCTTGCAGAAGGAGCTCAAGACGCGGCAAGAAGCGATCAGCGATGCTCAACGAGCCGGTCGCGCCGAATTAGTCGCCGAGGCAATCGCTGAAATGGGCGTCCTGCAGGAGTACTTACCGCAACAACTCAGTGCGGAAGAATTGGAAAGCCTGGCGCGCCAGGTAATCAGTGAAATCGGTGCGACTTCGGTGAAGGAGATGGGGTTAGTGATGAAAAGCCTGCTCCCGCGTTTGCAGGGACGCGCCTCCGGCGATCAAGCCAGCCAGATTGTACGTAAGTTGTTAACCTTGGGTAGATCATAAGCCCCAAGGCATGTGATTACCTGGGCAATGAACGATAGCACAGCACTGCGGAAGGAAAGCTCCGCCAGAGGTTCCGACGAACGTGCCGGGCAGGTGCGGAAGAGGGGTTCTGTGATCTGGTATGTTCTGCTGGCTGTGCTTGCTGTGGCGGGATCCCTGGCGGCTTTACTGATCCCTTTGTTAAATCAGGTGCTGTCACCCACCCTGCAGGTGGGTCAGGTAGCGCCCGAAGAGTACCGCGCGCCCCGGTCATATACATATAGCAGTGAAGTGCTGACAGCCCAGCGGCGCCAGGCGGAAGCCGCAGCGGTATTGGTGATTTATACGGCGCCTGACACGGGTATTGCGCGCCAGCAACGCGAGCGGTTACGCGCGGCGCTCGATTTTATCGCGAATGTGCGCGCGGATACCCTGGCTACACCCGAGCAAAAACAAGAGGATTTGAATTCATTGGAGTATATTCGCCTGGACCAGATAACAGCACAGGCAGTGCTAACTTTGGGCGAGGCGCGCTGGCAAATTGTGCAGCAAGAAGCGACTGTGGTGCTGGAGAAAATGATGAGCGCCGCGGTGCGCCAAGATAATTTGGAGGCAGTGCGGAGCAGCGCTCTCGGCCTGGTGAACTTGTCTGTGCCAGAGGACCTGGCGCACTGGGTGGCGAACCTGGCTGCATCGTTTGTAATTCCCAATAGCCAGTACAGTGAAAGCGCTACCCAAACGGCGCGCCAGAAAGCAAGTGAATCGGTGGCACCGGTCACTCGCTCATTTGTAGCTAACCAAACAATCGTGCAGCGCGGCCAGGTGATAAGTGATGCCGACCTGGAAGCACTGCACCAATTTAGCCTGATCCAACCCCAACAGCGTTGGCAAGATTATGTCAGTCCGGCGGTGTTAGTGGTATTGATGGGCACGTTCGTCCTGTTTTATCTGATACGCCAGGCGGAGTTGGTTAAAAATTTTCGTAGTATCGCGCTGATCACTGTGTTGTTTATCATATATTTGGTTGTTGCACGCTTATTGATCCCGGCGCACACGGTGATTCCTTACGCCTTTCCGGTTGCAGCGTATACGTTGACTACAGCAGTGCTGTTTGGCACTGAGTTAGCAATGGTCACCTCCTTGCCCCTGGCAATCCTTGCCGCGTACAACCTTTCCAACTCACTCGACTTGACTATCTTTTATGTGGTGGGTAGTTTGTTAGGCGTTCTGGCCTTAGGCCGCGCCAGGAGGATGTCAGCTTTTATCTGGGCGGGTGTGGCAGTTGCGGTGTCGGGGGCAGCAGTAATTGTTGCTTATCGCTTGATGCTATCCTCCACCGATTGGATTGGTCTGGTTACACTGGGTGGCGCAGCGTTGTTCAATGGTTTAGTCACCGCCAGTTTGACAATCTTACTGGTTTCGGTTTTGGCGCAATTCTTGTCTGTGATGACCCCGATGCAACTCATTGATTTGAGCCGTCCTGATCACCCTTTATTGCAGTTGATTTTGCACGAGGCGCCGGGGACTTACCAGCACAGCTTGCAGCTCGCTAACCTGGCCGAGCAAGCTGCTGAACATATTGGGGCAGATGCACTGGTAACCCGCGTAGGAGCCCTGTATCATGATGCGGGGAAGGCGGTCAATCCAGCGTTCTTTATTGAAAACCAGTTGCCCGGTTTTATTAACCCGCATGATGATCTGGAACCATCCGCCAGTGCAACTGTGATTATTCGCCATGTCGCTGATGGATTGGAGTTGGCGAGGAAATATCGCTTGCCAGGCCGTATTCGGGATTTCATCTCAGAGCACCATGGCACTATGCAGACTCGCTACCAGTATGTCCGCGCGGTTCAAGCCGTGAGTGGGGACGAAAGCCAGGTTGATCAAGAACGCTTCCGTTATCCAGGGCCGCGACCGCAAAGCCGTGAAACTGCCATCTTGATGCTGGCAGACGGTTGCGAAGCGATCGTGCGTGCGGAACATCCACGGGGGGAGGACGAACTCCGTACGCTGATCAAAGGTGTTATTGAGGATCGTCTGGCCCAAGGCCAGTTGGACGGCACCAGTCTGACGCTTAATGATTTAGTGACCATTCGAGAATCATTCGTAGCTACGCTGCGCGGCGTTTTTCATCCACGCGTTAACTATCCGAAGCTGGAGACAGCACGCCGGAGCGATACCGCCAGCAGTCTGATTGAATCCGAAGAAGAAAAGACCCGCCCGGTGGTCGATCGCGGCGCTTCACAAGTTCCACTGACAGCGGCTCAGTCCACAGAAATTCAGGCCGCTCCGCGACCCGAGCCGCCGCCGCTAAGTTTTCCTACGGGAGATGGCCAGCAAGCCGGGTCTTATGTATCTGCGCAGACCAATGGAACGCCAGCAGGTAGTGAATAAGATGATCTATATTCAGGTTTCTGAGGCATTACAGAATGGCGGCTCCGCTGTTTCTTTCATTGACGTGGCGCTCCTGGAAAATGCTGCGCTTCAAACCCTGTGTCATCAAGCACAGACAGTTGCCGGTGATCTGACCCTGGTGATAACGAATGATGAACAATTGCGAGCGTTGAACCGGGATTTTCTAGGTATTGAATCAACCACCGATGTCTTATCCTTTCCTTCTGGCGAGGTTGACCTGGATAGCCAGGTGGTGTATTTGGGAGATGTTGTGATCTCTTATCCCCGCGCCCGGCTTCAAGCTGAAGTTGGGGGTCATGCGTTGGAGGATGAGTTGTGTCTGCTGGTTGTCCATGGGGTGCTGCACCTGCTCGGTTATGATCATGCTGAAGAGATGGATCAGGCGCGCATGTGGGCAGTTCAGGCCGAAATCTTGGTTAAACTGGGCGCTCGTGCGTCGTTGCCATAATGCGCCATTTTCTGCTCAGCCGCGCCCGATCCTTTCAATATGCATTTGCGGGGTGGTGGTATGTCCTACGCACGCAGCGCAATGCCTGGATCCATGCTACGATCAGCCTGGCGGTGTTGCTTATCTGTGCCTGGTTGCAACTCCGTAACTGGGAATGGGCGCTGGTCATTGTTGCGATTGCGATGGTATGGACAGCCGAATTTTTAAATACAGCGCTGGAAGCGGTTGTTGACCTGGCCAGCCCGCAGCAACATCACCTGGCCAAAGTTGGAAAGGATGTGGGTGCGGCGGCAGTCTTGATCGCCGCGATCTCTGCGGTGCTAATCGGGCTGTTGCTCCTGGGGCCGCCGCTTTATGAAAAGGTTAAGATGATTATTGAATCTGGATTTTAGATTTTGGAATTTGGATGGGGTGAGTTTACAGGTTAATTGCGATATGAGCAATGCAGGCAAGATGGAGAGGGATTGGGATGGGTGACATGTTTCGGTTTGGTACGGTGGGAGCGCCGATTTCGACGCCGAAGAAACCAGGCGGGAGTGTTGGGGCGATCTCACATTCAGCGCAGCTGGGGCTGGCAGCGATGGAGTTGGGTTGGGTGCAATCGGTGCGGGTAACCGAACAGACCTGTGCGGCGATTCGCGCTGCAGGCCTAAAGATGGATGTGGCGCTTAGCGTCCATGCCCCGTATTTTATCAACCTGAATGCCAATGAAGAAGAATGGCCGAAATCGCGCAAGCGTCTGATGGATGCGGCACATTATGGCAACCTGGCTGGCGCGACGGACATAATCTTCCATCCCGGGTCTTACTTCGGTTTATCACCGGAACAGGTTTTACCGCTTGCCATTGATCGGCTGCGGGGATGTGTCGAGGAGTTACGTACAGCGGGGAATCCGGTTATTTTACGACCTGAGACCATGGGGAAGACGGCCTTGCTTGGCTCATTGGAGGATGCCCTGGCGCTGAGCCGCGCGATTCCGGGGGTGCAGCC
This sequence comes from uncultured Anaerolineaceae bacterium, assembly GCA_964354345.1. GTDB lineage: Bacteria > Chloroflexota > Anaerolineae > Anaerolineales > UBA4823 > CAYGZL01. Next base: position 110,753 of record CAYGZL010000146.1, read on the forward strand.
GTGCGTGGATTGCGCTCATCTGCACGCCCGTGCCGGCGATGGCTCAATGAACACCTACACTGAATGGGTTGCGGTCTTGGAAACCTACCGGCAGGCTATCGGGGAAGAAAGCTTGCACAGTTTGCATATCCACCTCTCCGGAATAGAGTATGGTCCGAAAGGAGAGCGGAATCACTTGATGCTGGACGAAGCTGACCTGGATGTGAAGGATCTCTTCCTGGCGCTGCGAGATTTCGGATGTCGCGGGCGGATCTTGTGCGAAAGCCCGGTGATGGAAGATGACGCCGTGAAGTTAATGCAGATTTGGGGGAATGTTGCAGAACGGTAGTTCCAATGCGCATCCTGCCGGAGGCCTGGACTCAGATAATCCGGCGCGAGTGTTGGCTGAAGTCCAGGCATGTATGCGTACTTGCCGGTTGTGCCTGGATGCTGGCTATGAGATCTTCCCGCGGGCTATCTTCTCTGGCGATGCGGGGGGGCGCGTGATGATTATTGGTCAGGCGCCTGGAATCACAGAGAAGGAGGCCGGGAGACCGTTTAATGCTGGCAGCGGGACGCGCCTGTTTCAATGGTTGGTACAGGTTGGGATTGATGAAAGCTGGTTCCGCCGCACGCAATATATGACCTCGGTGACTAAATGTTACCCGGGTCGCTCAAAATCTGGCAGTGGAGACCGGGTTCCTGAACGGGAGGAACAAGAGTTCTGCAGGCCTTACCTGGAGCAAGAGATGGCGTTGGTGAATCCCGACCTGATCATACCGGTCGGGCGCCTGGCGATCAGCCGTTTTTACGGGAATGATTTTTCTCTAGTCGAGGTGATTGGCGGCCAAAAGCAGGTGAATGGGCGGTGGGTGGTACCGCTTCCGCATCCCTCGGGAGCCAGTCGCTGGCACCAGGTTGCCCAGAACCGGGCACACCTCCAGCAGGCGCTCGCTTTAATTGGCGAGCACACGAAGTGACTCTGTTTGTTTCCCGAGCAAAATTCGTGGAGTGGTAGATCTACCTCAACAATGCGCTAAGGCTGAAGGATTTCAACTATGGCTTGAGCGCGGTGCTCCTTGAGCCAGTCCTGCACAGCCAGGTTTTGTAACCCCAGCCGTGCTTGTGGCTCGAGCAGGCGTTGCGGGTCACGTTCGATCACCATTAAAATTAGAAAACCGGTTTGAGTTTGAATCACCGGACTGTATTTACCAGGCTCGAGGTTGAAGACGGCTTCGTCCAGCTTTGGATCGGTCAGGTAGCCGCGCGGGAACCAGCCCAGGTCGCCTTGCTTCACCGAGTCATATTGGGTCGCCAGCGCCAGAAAATCTTCACCAGCCTGGAGCAGCGCATAAACCTGGCTGGCCTGATCTGCATTGTAGGTCAATATCTGGCGGGCATGCACTTGCTCAACCTTTTGGGGCACCTGGGTCGCAATTTTGTCACGCATCCAGGCTGCCGCGGCTCCTATGGATAGGTCGCGCCGGAAACCAGGCTCGTCGTAACTGTTGGCTTTCATCCAATCCTGGAATACCTGAATACCGCCAGCCTGTTGGATCACCTGTTCCAGGCGTGCCTGGAGCGCTTTCTCGTCCAGGGTGAAACCTTGGGAAATGGCAGCTTGCGCCAGGAGCGCCTGAACGATCAAGGCCTCTTGAACTTGTTGTTTCTCATCAGAAGTCAGGTCGCGACCAACTGCACTGCGAAAACGGGCCAGCTCACCCTGGTATTGCGAGAGCGGGATACCCAGTTCGTTGACGCGCATCGCCAGGGGCTCAGGCGTGGGTGAGGGTGGAAGAGGCGTAGGCGTGGTTGGAGCACTTGGTGTGGATGTCGGGGTGGTAGACTCTGCCTGTATTACAGTGGAGAGCGGCTTGGGAGTCGAATTGGAACGCTGGCAGGCGCTGAGCAAGATGAGCAACCCGCTCAAGCAGAGTAATTTTAGAGCAGTTACAAGCGGTTTTTGGAAAGGACCCATAACGGGGTAGATTATACCCGCGTTTTGAAGACGAAGCGTTCACCTCTGTTAGGTTGATTTTATAATGCCGGCTGGTTGGCGAATGGTGAAGAAATTTGCTTGGCTTGCAACCTGTTAACTGTTAAAATATGGTATCGTGTAAACCGAATACAAAGTTGTAGACTAAAAGCAAAGCGGTGCTGCCGTCAGTATCGATTGTCTTCTACAGAAGGTTTATAAACGGTGGAGCAAAAAAATTATCCAACGTGGTCAGGCTGGTACACCATATGAATATTTACCACTGCCGCACTGATCTGCCAGTGGTACTGCTTTATAACCTTGATCCATCCTGGTCACGCGAAGACATCCAGGATTGTCACGACTCGGCGCACCTGTTAATGAATTCCTTGATCGAGGTCGGTCATCCTGTTCAGGAAGTGTGTGTGCAATCAGCTGAACTGGAAACAGCTCTGGAAGGTATAAACCCTGATGAGAACCTGATCTTTAACTGGTGCGAAGAGCTATCCGGTATTCCTCGCAGTGCATACCGCGTCGCCCAATCCCTTGACCAGATGGGTTTCACCTATACTGGTTCTGATGCAAATGCGCTGGCCTTCAGCCAGGATAAACGCCTGGTTAAGGCACGTTTGGACACCCAAAATATCCCAACACCAAAATGGCAAATCTCTCTAGCCCCCCATCCTAATGGCTGGGATTGTTTTCCGGCAATCGTAAAACCGGTTTTTGAGCATTGTAGCTTCGGAGTCACGCGCGACGCTGTTGTCCAATCGCGAGGCGAACTGGCAGATCGGATTCATTACGTACTGGAAACCTTTAAGCAGCCAGCCCTGGTCGAGGAGTTTATTGACGGACGTGAGTTCCACATTGGCGTGCTGGGTAACGGCGATCTTCATACGCTGCCTCCTGGCGAGATGGATTTCTCAGCTTTCGCTGATGTAAAAGACCGCCTGTGCACCTTTGAATCGAAGTTCGATCCGCGCTCTCCGTCTTACAACCTGATTGAGCTTCGCTTGCCTGCCCCCCTCACACCAGGTGAACAATGCCAGATCGAGGATCTGGCTCGAATGGCGTATCGCGCGATAAGCTGTCGTGACTATGCCCGTTTGGATTTCCGTCTACGTGAGGGGGTTTTCTATGTGTTGGATGTCAATCCAAACGCTGACCTCAGCCCCGATACCAGTCTGGCGATGTCAGCAGAAATAACCGGTTTGTCTTATGGGCAGTTAGGTAGCCTGTTAATCAATCTTGCAGCTCAACGACACCCATCTCGCTTAGACTGGCATGCTTAGGAAGGAGATGGTGCAAGGTCATGATTATGCAATGTATGAAACACAGCGTCTTTTCAATCTTTTGCCTGATGTTGATTTCGTGCATGATATTGGCGCAGTCGAGATCCCCCGCCCTTCTCCCGAAGAACTTGACCACCCGGTGAGTGCTGATTGCGCTCTGTGGCGCGATCCTGTTGTTTTTTCTGGAAGAACCGCTTGATCTCAGTCCGGTCTTCGTGACATTGAGCGCAACAGCAGTTGTGCTAGGCTGGGAGCGACCCAACATCTGCTGTTCAAATCGTTTTCACGCAAATTGCTGAAGCCACTTCCTTGTCCGAAGTGGTGACAATGATTGCCCCGATTAAATTCGGCGCGGACGACATGGCCATTGGCAACCTTTTGGTAACAATTTGGTCAATATATTCGCCCTCGGTCTGACCGATGTGTTCTACCTGCAAGGGCGCTTTTTGGATGGGGAAGAAGGTGAAGGTTAAATTGTGGACGGTATGAGCGTCATCATCGAGAGGTGGCATCTTGACAGATAGTCCTTTTTATAGATAATAGTATTTAACAATTGATCTATAATGGCTACGACGGAGGAAAGTAAGTTGGCGACGGAACTGCGGTTCCGATAAGTCAACAGGGAGGTCGAGGGCATTGACTGAGACCCTCACCGGATAAAAACCAACCGAAGTTCCCTCTTGAGCTGCCCGGGTGAATAGCAGTGAGGTGATTCACTCGGTTCAGGACGGCAAATTGCCGTTCTGGGCGGAGTCTAATTAAAACTTAGTAGTCCGGGCCACACCCCCAGTGTTAGCAGGGGCTGAGATTCGGAAGACCGGATCACTGCAGGATGCTGGTTCCGCAGTTGTGGATTCTGTATCTGTTTTTCCTGATCTCTGATGAGTTGGACTGCTTCCAGCAGCCAAGTCGGGTGGTACCGCGGGATTGAGCTCCCGTCCCTACGCTGGGATGGGAGTTTTTGTTTAAGAGGAGGTGGATATGTTGGCACAATTGGATCAATACGAACGGGCCGGTTTGGCCGATCTGGTTAACGTGCCAGACGAAGCAGCTTTGGAGCAGTGGCGGGTGGCGCACCTGGGGCGCAATTCTCCATTGATGCAGGTGTTTGATCAGCTCGGGTCATTGTCCAGGGAAGAGCGACCGGCGATTGGAAGGCGGGCGAATGAGGTTAAGAAAGCGTTTGAGGCAGCTTACACCGCCAGGCTTGAGTCGGTGCGGCGGTTGGTTTTGATCCAATCGCTGGCTTCCGAGCGGTTGGATGTAACTTTACCCGGTCGCCCAACACCTTTGGGTCGTTTGCATCCGGACACTCAAATCCTGCGCGAGATGTACCAGGTATTCGGTGAAATGGGTTTCCAGGTTTTTCGCTCGCGCGAGGTGGAAACCGATGAAAATAACTTCCAATTGTTGAACTTCCCAGTTGGGCATCCGGCGCGCGATATGCAGGATACGTTTTTCATTGAGGTCGGCGGGCAGCGCGGTGAAAATCCAGTCTTGCTGCGTACGCACACCTCCCCTGGTCAAATCCATGCCATGCGTTACTTCGCCGCGATGCAGCCAGATAATCCACCGCCGGTGCGCATCGTCCTGCCGGGGATGTGCTACCGCTACGAGCAGGTGACCACGCGGCATGAGATGCAGTTTGAGCAACTTGAGGGGCTGGCGGTTGGGCCGGCAATCACCTTTGGCGATCTGAAAGGCACGCTGGCGGATTTCGCTCGCCGGATGTTTGGTCCGAGGGTCCGCACCCGTTTTCGCGCCTCATACTTCCCCTTCACGGAACCAAGCGCTGAGTACGATATTGAGTGCTTTGTTTGCGGAGGAAAAGGCTGCAATGTTTGTAAGAACAGCGGCTGGTTGGAGATCGGCGGTTGCGGGATGGTGCATCCGGTGGTATTACGTAATGGCGGTTATGATCCAGAGCGGTATACCGGCTACGCGTTCGGTTTAGGTCCGCAGCGTGTGGCGATGTTGCGCTACCGGATCGAAGATATTCGCCTGTTCTGGCAGAATGACCTGCGTTTCCTGGAGCAGTTCTAAGCGAGGTAGAAGATGAAAGTACCAATTTCCTGGTTGAAAGATTTCGTTGATATGGACCTGCCGATCCCTGAGTTGGCCAACAAGCTGACGATGGCCGGCCTGGAGGTGGAAGAAATTCGCTTCGTTGGTTTGCCGTTGCCGCGGCTAGATAGTTACGTTAACGACAGTTCCACGTCGGGTAGCGAGGGCGGCGAGTGGACAAGTGGTTCCGGTGTGACATCTAGGGCACCTCGACGGTCGGATCTACAGCGGGGCTATTATCCCGCCATTAGCGGTCTGGAGTGGGACCCAGCCATGATTGTGGTTGCGTCTGTCTCGGAAGTGATACCTCACCCCAATGCCGACCGGCTGGTTCTGTGCCGGCTTAATGACGGTCTCCAGGAGCACATTGTGCTGACTGGCGCGCCAAATCTGTTCGAATACAAAGGCAAGGGTCGATTATCCAAGCTCCTTAAAGTGGCGTATGCGCGCGAGGGGGCGCGTATCTATGATGGTCACCAGGCGGGGCAGGTAATAACTACGCTTAAGCGCGCCCGAATTCGTGGGGTCGATTCTTACTCAATGATCTGCTCTGAGAAAGAGTTGGGCATCTCGGACGACCATGAGGGTGTCATCTTGTTGGATGATGATGCACCGGTCGGTGTGCCGCTGGTGGATTATATGGGTGATGCGGTATTGGATATAACTATTCTGCCCAACATCGCCCGAGCAGCCAGTATCCTGGGTGTGGCGCGCGAAGTTGCGGCTATCACAGGTAAGTCTTTACGCAAGCCGGATTATTCGCTTCTGGCGGAGGGCGCGCCGATAGGGGTCACGGGGGAGGTGCGGATCGAGATTCAAAATCCGGAGTTAAACCCGCGCTTTGTGTTAGGTCTGGTGCGGGATATCGAAATCCGCCCCAGTCCCTACCAGGTGCAACGCCGTTTACGGCTGGTCGGAATGCGCCCGCTCAATAACATTGTGGACGCCACGAACTATGCGATGCTGGAAGTTGGCGAGCCGTTGCATGCCTTCGACTACGATGTGTTGGTCGAACGGGCGCGGCAATCGGGGGCTGATCAAGTGACCATCATTACACGTACTGCATCGTCGGGGGAGCACCTGAGGACACTAGATGGTATCGAGCGCATATTGGATACCTCCACGGTGCTGGTTTGTGATACTGCTGGACCGCTCTCGATTGCGGGTGTCATGGGAGGCGCCGAATCGGAGGTCAGCGACCAGACTCGCAATGTGTTACTCGAAGGGGCAGCCTGGAATTTCATTAACATTCGGAAAACGGCGCGTGCCCAGAATCTGCCTTCGGAAGCCAGCTACCGCTTCTCACGCGGCGTCCACCCGGCGATGGCGGAGCGGGGTGTCCGGCGAGGGCTTGAACTGATGCGCCAGTGGGCAGACGGGGTAGTCGCAGAGGGTTTGGTGGACAACTACCCCCTGCCACCCCGGGAGCCAGTGGTGGAAGTGACACCTGGCGATGTCGAACGCTGGCTGGGGGTCATACTCACCGTGGAGACCATTGCGGATCTGCTGATGCGCCTCGAGTTCACGGTGCAGATTGAAGGTCAGACAGTGCGCGCCAGGACGCCCGATCACCGCCTGGATATTGGCGAGGGGATCGTTGGTAAAGCTGACCTGGTGGAAGAAATCGCGCGGGTGTACGGCTATGATAATATCCCGGAAACACGCATGCGGGATGAAATCCCTCCCCAGGTGGGCAACCCGGACCTGGATAAGGAAGAACGCATCCGAGATGTGCTGGTCCGTCTGGGTTTTCAGGAGTTGATCAGTTATCGCCTGACGCATCCAGACCGTGAGGCGCGCCGGCTGCCGCCGGATACCCCACCCGATGATAAGCCGTATTTATGGTTGAAAAATCCAATCGCCAGTGACCGAGGCGCCTTGCGTCACAGTGTATTGGCCAGTGTGCTGGACATCGCTGAGCGAAATTCCCGCCTGCGCCTTCGACTGGCTTTGTTTGAAATTGGACCGGTATTCCTGGCTTCTGAGGAAGGCGAGATGCCGGATGAGTTGCAGCGGCTGGCAATCGTGCTGGCTGGTCCGCGCGCCTTGCCAGGTTGGCAAAGCGCGGATGTCGCGCCGCTCGATTTCTTTGATCTAAAAGGTGTGGTGACGACTCTGTTAGTGAGCTTGCACATTCCAGAGGTGCATTACGAACCAGTTTTGCATCCAACCTTCCACCCGGGAAAATGCGCGCGTGTATTATGTGGTGAACTGCAGGTAGGGGTGTTTGGAGAGTTGCACCCCCTGGTGCGGGAACATTATGATTGGCCTGCGGGCTATCAAAATGTAGCTATCCTGGCAGCCGAGTTAGATCTGGACGCGATCCGAACGCTTACTCCAGACCGCTACGAGACTCAGGCGGTCCCGGAATACCCGCCAGTGCTGGAAGACATGGCTGTAGTCGTGGATGAAACTCTACCCTCCGAGCGGGTGGCGCAGGTGATCCGCGGGGCGGGTGGGAAAACCTTGTGCGGGTTACGGCTGTTCGATGTGTATGTTGGCGAGCAGGTTGGGGTTGGGAAGAAGAGCCTGGCCTACAGCCTGACCTACCAGGCGCCCGACCGAACCCTGACCGATAAAGAGGTCGTGCAAATTCGGCAGCGCATTATCCGCCGTTTGGAGCAGGAGTTGGGCGCACAGTTGCGCGGATAAGGGCTGTAGATTACTTTATTTTGCGAGACAGTAACCCCGACTGTTATAATCAGCCCGGCGAGGTGCCTGACCATGATTCCCATCCGGTTAACGATTTCAGGATTTCTCTCATACCGTGATCCCGTAGAACTCGATTTTATAGGATTGGATTTGGCTTGCATTTCAGGCGCCAATGGCGCTGGGAAATCGTCCTTGTTAGATGCGATCACCTGGGTGTTGTTTGGCCAGGCGCGCAAACGGGACGATTCGGTCATCAATGCTCAATCTGGCAGCGCCGAGGTTGGATTGATCTTCTTTTATGAAGGGAATATCTACCGGGTGCAGCGCACCAAGCAGCGGGATGTTACTACAGTGCTTGAATTTCAAATTCTCCAGGGTGGTGATCCGCTGGCGATCCTGGAGGGTCGTATGCCGATTCTAGATCAACGCCTCGGTATAGCAGCCCCGACTACCTGGAAGACGCTCACTGAACGGACCTTCTCATACACTGAAGCACGGATTCGGGAGATATTGCGCCTGGATTATGATACGTTCGTCAATGCATCTTTCTTCTTGCAAGGGAAGGCAGACCAGTTCACTCAACAGCGACCGGCGGATCGTAAACGGATTTTGAGCAATATCCTGGGTCTGGAAGCCTGGGAAACCTATCGCAAGCAAGCCGCCGACCTTCGCAAAAAAGTCGAAATCGAGATAACAACTCTGGAAGGGCGGTTGCATGAGATTGACGCCGAGCTTCGGGAGGAAGATCAGCGTAAGAGCCGGCTGAAGCAGCTTGAGGCAGACCTGGCGCGGCTGGGTAAAGAACGCGCCGCGCAGGAAGCAGCTTTATCCAGTATCCGCCAGGTAATTACTTCTTTACTTGGGCAACAGACATTAGTAAATACACTGGGCAAGCAACTCGATCTGGCCCGGCGCCGTTTGCATGAGATGCAGGAGCGCCTGGAAAGCCGCCAGCAGGAGCAGCACACCTATGCTGATATTTTTGGCCGGGCTGCACAGGTGGAAGTTGTATATCAGCGCTGGCAGGCAGATCGGTTAGAACTGGAGCGGTTGGAAACTGTAGCAGATCAGTTCCGCGAGCAAGAAAAGCGCCGGTCACAACCCCTGGAGATGATTGCGACCGAACGGGCGCGCTTGTATCAAGAGTTACAAACTCTGCAAAGTCAACAAGAACAAGTAGCCGCAGCGCAAATTGAGATCCTTTCGTTGCACAGTCAATTGGCTACTGCGCAGGAGGCGTATCAGCGATTAGAAGCGCAACTGGCATTAAGAGAGAAGTATGAGACCGAGCTTCAAAACACCCGTCAACAGCAAGTTGACTTAAAGGCGGTGAACCAGCGTCTCAAGGTGGAGATGACCGAGATAAAACAGCGCATTGATCGCCTGAGTCAGTGGGAGGAAGCAGTCTGCCCATTCTGCGGTAAGCCGCTTAGCGATGCAGACCGCACCCGATTGATAGAGGAATTGGTTGGGCAGGGCAAGGAGCGTGGAGACCTTTACCGGGCGAATGAAGCCACCTTGGTCAAATTAGATGCCCAGGTGCAGGAATTAATTCGGCTAACCCTGGGTCTGACCCAGGTTGAAGGTCAACTACGCCTGCGTAATCAGTCAATTGCCCAACTTGCCAGTCGGTTGGATGTAATAGAAGGTTCTATTCGTCAATGGGATGCAACGGGTCAGCCACGCGTGCTGGAAATCGAGCGCGCTTTGGAGGGTGGCATCTTTGCTTTGGAAGCCCGCCAGGGCCTGGCAGCGATTGATGCTGAATTGAAGGCGATTGGTTATGATGCCGAAAGACATGATGCCGCACGCCGCATGGAGCTAGAAGGTCGTTCAGCAGAGGTTGATATGCGCACGCTGGAGAGGGCGCGTGCCGCTTCGGCACCTCTGGCGCGTGAGATTGCCGACTTGGAGGGGCAGATCGAGCGCCAGCTAGCTGAGTTTGACCACCAACAAGCCGAGTTTAACCAGTCAGCGGCTGCGCTGGCTGACGCTCAGGCCCAGGCGCCTGATCTGGAGGCGGCGGAAAGCGCCCTGGATTATGTGTTGGAACAAGAAAATCGCCTGCGGATCGAAGTGGGGGGGGCGCGCCAGAAGGTGGATGTTTTGGAGGATCAAAAGAAACGCCGTCAAAGCCTGGAGGCACAGCGAGAAGCCTTTAGCCATTTAGCCAGCCATTACCAGCAATTGGAGCGCGCCTTTGGCAAAGACGGGGTACCGGCATTGTTAATCGAGCAAGCCCTGCCAGAAATCGAGGTGCGCGCCAATGAGTTCCTGGACCGCTTGAGCGGTGGAACAATGTCCGTTAGATTTGTTACTCAAGCCGCGTATAAAGATCGCAAACGTGAAGATCTCAAGGAAACATTGGACATTCAAATTAGCGATGGAGCGGGGACGCGGGATTACGAGATGTTTTCAGGTGGCGAGGCCTTCCGAATCAATTTTGCCATCCGTCTGGCGCTTTCGCAAGTACTGGCACAACGTGCTGGTGCGCGTTTACAGACACTGGTCATTGACGAAGGGTTCGGTAGCCAGGACACTCAAGGTCGGCAGCGTTTGATCGAGGCAGTCAACCAGGTGCGTTCAGACTTTGCTAAAATTTTAGTCATCACCCATATTGATGAACTTAAAGATGTATTTCCCAACCGGATCGAGGTTGAAAAGACAGAACGTGGGAGCGTCGTAAGAGTGATATGAAATCACAGCAGCAGAAGGATAGTTCCGCCAACAGTTCCGATCGGCAATCTGCCAGGCGGATCGCGGGGAATGGGCCGGTATCCAAGGCGGTTTTATTGGCGGTATTGGCTCATCCTGATGATGAGTCGTTTGGCACGGGTGGAACTTTAGCGCTATATGCTCAGCGAGGTGTAGCAGTGCACCTGGTATGCGCCACGCGCGGCGAAGCGGGGGAGGTAGATCAGGAATTGATGGAAGGATACACCACGATTGCTGATCGGCGAATAGCTGAGTTACGTTGTGCGGTGGGTATACTGGGCCTGTCGGGGGTGTATTTCTTAGATTATCGAGACTCAGGCATGCCTGGTTCGCTGGATAACCAGCACCCTCGTGCGCTGGTTGTTGCACCGACCGCCATAGTCGCGGCTCAGGTGGTTCACTATATCCGTGAGTTACAACCTCAGGTGGTGTTAACGTTTGATCCGATTGGTGGGTATAAGCATCCTGACCATATCGCCATTCATCGAGCTACGGTCGAAGCTTTTTCGATGGCAGGCGACAATAATTTTATTGGTGATCTGCCTCCTTACCGACCCCAGAAGCTCTATTACCACGTGATGCCTAAGGGAATGATGCGCGTGGGTGTCCATCTGATGCGATTATTTGGGCGTGATCCGCACCGCTTTGGCCGTAACGGGGACATTGACCTGGCTGCGCTGGTGGAAGAGGGCGATTTTCCGGTGCACGCCAGTATTGATTATCATAGTGTGCGTGATCGGAAAGACGCGGCGGCAGCCTGTCATTCCAGCCAGCTTGGAGGTGGTCCGCCTCGCCAGGGATTATTTAACCTGGTGCTCCGCTGGTTTAACCGCCGGGAGCAATTCATGCGCGCGTATCCTCCCATCACTACTGGCCGTAAGGAGAATGACTTGTTTGCGGGGGTGAAATTCTAATTTTCAGACAGTGCTCAGGGTTTGATGAGGAAGATGTTTCCGGCGCTGTTAGCCTGGATTTCCGGGGCATAGAATTGCCAGGCCTGCGCTGGCAGTACGCGGTATTCGCCGGGTTGGGTGGCTACCAGATGATAGACCAATTCATAGGTGCCAGCGGGCAGGTAATCACTCGTCCAGGCGATGTGATCTACCGCTATTTGAGCCGGGTGAAAAAACCACTCTCCCCAGCCTGCTTCGAAAGGACGGCGAGGGTCATAATTTCGTTGGTCGGTGGGAATTGGCTCACTGCCGACCAGACTGGTTGGTAAACGCGTATCCAGGATTTCAGCACCAGCCGGGATGAAATCCTCCACCATCAAATAGGATGTATCATTGGGCAGGGTTAAGGTCAGGCGGACCTGGACGCGCTGTCCGGTTTGGGCTGCCTGAGTTGGCGAACAAGCGCCGGTTGGACAGGTTTTTTCAGTCAGATAATATGCGCGGCTAAGGCTCATCCCTTGAGACAGAGGTACGATCTGTTCAGGAGATATTTCCAGGGATAATGCGGTGGAGTAATAAAGCCGGCCTGAACCCGCGCCGCGATGGATGACCAGCCGGTTGGGCGCATCAGGAAATAGATCGGCCGGGGGAATATCGGCGCTTGCAGGGTGGGTGAGTGTAGTCGGAATCGCGTCAGCCTGCCCGTTGAGGATTGGTATGCCATTCAGAGAAGCAGCATAGCTAAAATTACCCCCTGGTTCACCGGTGCCTTTGATTACCTCGATTAACGCTAATGCTGCCCAGGCAGTGTTATAAGTTGAGCACCAACCACCATCTGCCTGGCGTTGGCTCATCAGGAAACGAACCGTATCTGCCAGGATTGGAGAACCGGGATCATGCTGAGCCAGGGTATAGACAACGATTGCCGTGGTTGCAATCGGATTCGATACGGGACTGCTGGACCTTAGAGAATCAGTCTGGCCTGACTGGAGAGCGGGCGAGTTTTCCCAGTACGTACCAGCGGTTGAACGAATAGCTTCGGCTTGCAGGATGGAAAGCAAGTTTTGGGCATTGCGTGAAAATAGATCCGACTCATTGTCTTGTGCGAGTATTTCTAAGGTCTGAACTAAGAATGCTTTAGCCCAAGGCGCCAGCTGATCTTGCAGCGCGTATAAAGTATTCGTGTAACTCGGATCCTTCTTTCCGGCCACCACCTGGGCATAATTGATCCAGGTGAAAAGATCGAGCTGGTTGGATTGAGCCAACATTTCAGGCGCAGGCAGCTGGGATTGCAGATAATTGCTGGCTCGCTGGATCCTTTCGATGTTTACGGCTAACCCCATTTGTTGCAGGCGCGCCAAACCGAATACGAAATAAGCGGTCATTTGTGGGTCGCTTGACCCTCCTGGCCACCAACCCCATCCACCATCCGGATTTTGACGGAACAGGAGGTCCTGGATATGGAGTAACCCATGTGGGATAGTTTCGCTTTCCTCCAGGCGCGTTTTTAATTCAACGGATTGCAATCCGAACTGCTGGAAAACCCGGTAAGCTTCCATGGTGGACAGCAATAAGGAAAGAGCTTGTTCGTTGCTGAACAGCAGTTCTGAGTCGTCAGGAAGGTTATTCTCCAGGGCGTCCATAGCTGAAGTGATGACTGCAGCCAGGGAAGGGGTTAATTCAATATGAAGTGCACTATTGCCAACCGAACTATTATTCCCCGAGGGTTCCAGGTAATTTTTCGGCAGACTAACCAGTTCCTGCCGATCGCCTGCTTCTGGAAGGACGCCTGCTGCCTGAAATGTCCAGCGAACCCTGGAATGTAGGATTGGCAGCTGACCCTGGGCTGGGTGCGCAGTATCTTTATAGGTGATCCCTGAGGTAACATCGTTGCCTTCGACTGTAAAGATTAGATCGGCGGTGGCGACATCCTGAACCGTACCCCACCAATCCAACCGGGTATTTCCGGCGGCTGGCACGGGAGTTTTTTGTGTCATCATAGCCGGATTATCCAGCTCAAAACCGGTAGCCTGGAGAGAAGCCTCAACCAGCAGATCATGATTGGTATTGTTTTGGAGGGTAGCTGAGAGGCGAACATGGTCGCCAGAAACCAGAAAGCGAGGCGTTACCGGGCGAATCATGAGCTCTTTGGTTGTCGTCACCTGGATCTGGGCTTTCCCTACACGCGTATCCTGAGTTATCCCTTGTATGTCAACCTGCCAGGTAGTCAATGTATTGGGCAAAAGGGTGTTGATTTGAGCTTTTCCTTGGCTGTCAGTCAGCACGTCTGCCTGCCAGAAGGCAGTGTCAGGAAAGCTCTCACGCACAACTAAAGAATTTATCTCTACTCTACGTGTTCCGCCTCCTCCGTCAGCCAGGGGTAGATTCTGTCCGTAAGCAGATAAATCGAATCCCGTTCGTACCCCTAGTGGCTGAAAACCGAAGAAAGCGGAGAATATATCCTTAGGATTTGGTTCAGCCAAAGACAGAACGGCCTGATCAACGATCGCAACTGAGAATTCCCCTTGGATGGGTTGGCCTTGTTGATCTTTGACCCGGATTTCAAAGTTGAGATTCCCTCCCGGACCTGGCTGGTCAGGCGGGCGGATGACTTGGACATCTAACGATTGTTTCAGAGGCATGATTGCTAGGTTAAGGTACCCATGCCGGTAATCCGGGTGACCTTGAGCGTCTTTTCCTAAGAGTGTAGCTGAAATGTAGATATTGGGGGTATCCTCCGTGTTCAACGGCAGGTTCAGATAGTTACCCCCCGGCTTCAGTTGAATTAATTGATAGTGCAGGATCTCCCCGCGTTCGATGGTAATTAAAGCTGGAACATCTACCTCAAAGGAACTCGGGATAAAAACTTGGGCAGTTTCACCAGATTGGTAAGAGGGATGGTCTGCGATCAAGGGTAACTGGTGATCGGGAAGAATGGACAAGATAGACTGACCAGCGCCGTCTACCCAATAGATTAACTGGGTCTTTGCCTGGTTGTCATCAGTTAGAATGCCATAAACATCAATCTGGTAAATGCCTGGTTCAGCAGGGATGAATGAAACGCGCGCCTGACCTGCCGAGTTCGTCCTAAAATCGGTGCTGGCGATTGGAATCCGGCGCAGATAGTTTAGTGAGTTTTGACCGGGATCGTCACTAAACGTTATTCCTGATATCTCTTGTTGCTCTGACTTTGTCTGAGATGACACCAATTTATAGTATTCAGCGCGCAGAGTGTATTCACCCTGAAAAATTCGCTGCCAATCGCCGAGTTGGATTTCGAAGCTTGCCGAGACTCCAGCTTGCCCGATCCACGCGTCTGGGCGGAGGCCTATATAAAACCGCGCAGGATTGATGAGAATGGTCGTGCGCGCTGAAATTGGTAAATTGCCATCATCTTTAGCAGTCACTTCCAGTGTATATTGCTGGCGAGTGAGGCTAGCAGGCAGAACGGGTAATTCCAGGATCACAACGCCATCAGACTGGGTTTCAGCATCACCCTGGGCAAGCACGAGACTGCCCGGGTTGGAGGACTGTGGGTAGGGAAGTGGATCCACGGTTCCTGCTGGTAAGGGTTCAACTTGATAACCAGGCAGATCAAAGGGAAAGGGGGTGGCTGACAAAGACCAATGGATCGGTAAATTACCAGCAGGGGCGTTAAAGAAGTACCTGGCGTTGATAGTAGCGGTCAATGCTTGTCCGGCCAGGGCGTCTTGGGTTCCATTCTGAGCATCAGTAGCAGGGAAAAGGGGTTCCGAAAAGGCAACCTTCAAGTTTATTACGGGCTTGCGATAATCGGCTACCTGGAAGGAAAGCGAATCATAGGGCAGGACAGAGCTGGTGATGCGATATACACCGGCATGGGCATTGGCTGGGAGGGCGTATTGGCCATGCACTGTTCCAAAGGCTGAGAGTGGAATATCCATGGTGGTCAATTCTTGACCGGATTCGTCCTGTATGGTCAACGGCAGGCTATCCATGTTTAACAAAGGATAATGTCCATCGTTCGCCTGGCGGAGCACACCCCGGAAATAAATTGTTTGTCCGGGCCGGTAAATGGGGCGGTCGGTATAGAAATAGCCCTTGGGATGAGCACCGGAATAATCACTCGAAATGCTGTCCAGCGCTAATAAACCATATTCCCAGCTCGCTGCGCCCAGGCCCCAGGATGAGGGTACAAGACCGAAGCCATCTTGCCCGGGTTTACCCAGGACTGCATAGGTGACACGATAGGGATCCTTGCGGGGAGTAAGTGAAGTCCGAAAAATACCCTCGGCGTCTGTCTGACCAGACGCCAGCGCAGTGCCATCTTCAGCATACAAGGTGAGGGTTGTGTTGCTGACCGGTGCATGATCGCGCAGATCGACTGCCCAGACCAGTGCGTCGGTGGCGCTGATTTTATAGGTTAATTGAATATTGCTGACCACCATTAGATAGGGCAATGGTTTTGCCACGGACTCCGGTAAATTGAACTTCAACCAATATAATCCCGGTAAGAGAGGCGTACGATTTAAATTCAAGTAGAGATCAGAAACCTGGCTGTGATCGGTGGATTGGATCAGCGTCTGCTCCCAGGAACGTAAGTCATCCGGGATAAAGTTTTGGCGTAGATCATGTCCACCCAGCCCGAGCATGCTGATGAAATTATTCTGGGGGACAGAGCCAATCGAAAGAGAGATCTTGCTCAGGTTCGTCGTCTGGATTGACAGGTTGGTATCCTGGCCAGTCAGAAAGAGTACATCATTACTGGCAGGTACAACCAGGGAAGCCGGCAAGTGGGTGGTGCGAAAATCCAAATGGTAGCCTGCGACATTTAGTGAAACACCGCCGGAAGGTGGTTCTAACAAATGACCGCCCCAAATATCAGCCAGATCTTGGGAGATATCCAGAGAGTAAGCTGTGTTTGGTGTGAAGTTGCCGGAAAGGCTAAGGCTACGTTCTTCTTCATTCCATTCGCTGCGGAGTTCTGGAACGGAGGGTTTTACCGTTACCCATTGAAGAACGTCAATATCAGGGATCGGGGCGCTCAGGTATAGGACGAGGCTGGTATCAGGGTTGAGTTGACCGCCTTGTTCTGGTTTACTTGTCAGGATGGAAAGTGCGGAGATAGTCTGAAAGCTGGTTTGCAAGGGCGACTCGAGAGGAGTTCCACTGCGAGCCTGGGCCTGGTTGTTCAACTGCACGGTATAGGTGGTATTGCGCGCCAGTAGCGCAGTCGGTTTGAAAGTCAGCACTGTGTTTTCATGATTCCAGGTTTTATGACCCGGTACTGGTCGGTTATCGGGTCCGACCAGTTGGAAATTGTTTTCCACATTGGAGGGATTCATGGGTTGGTTGAAAGTCAGGACAAGCGAGGTGTCCAAGCGTACAATCTTAGCACCTGAGGCTGGTTCGATACTAACTAGCCGTGGCCTGGCGGTCGTAAATTGCCAGGTGCGTTCGCCTTTGAGTGGGCTGCCTTGGGTACTTTGTATAGAAGGGTCAAGACGGACAGTATAGGTTTTACCTCCCAGGAGCGGTGGATCTGGATAGAAGATGTATGTGCTTGTATTCAGCCAATTTCCTTGACCTTGAGCAGATGGATCCAGTTGGAAGGCGGGCTTAAGGTTCGCCGTATTGCTGCTCAAGGGGATTACAGGACGGTTGAAAGTCGCCACAATCGCCGAAGTTGGTTCCACTTCCTTAGCACCCGATTCAGGCAGGTGCTGGGTTAAAGTTAAATAACCAGCGGTCTGATAAGTCAGGCTGATCGGTTGGGTCAAAGCCAATCCCTGAGTGGAGTGGGCGCTGCTTCCCAGGTAGATCCTCAGATCGCTATCGGGCGCTAGAGGAGGCTTCGGTGTAAGCACCAAAGTAGATTGGTCTTTCCAAGATCTGAGTGCTAAGATTTCGCTCCACACAGTGGGGCGGTTGCCAGCCCCGCTTCCTTCTACCTCTACCGCCTGGATGGCGAGGGCGATGTGTAAAGCCATTTCTACGGAGGCGCGGTCCATCGCCTGGTTAAAGTACAATGTGATTGGTTTATTGAGCGGGATTTCAGTTCCCTGGAGCGGATCGGTTTCGATCAGGGCTGGTGGGAGGGGTTCTTGGGTGAGAGCCGGCTGCAGAGGGTAAGCAGGTAGCACAGTCGCTGTACCAAGCGACGTCACGGATTTCCCGACTGGTGACACTATTCCGGGCAAATTACAGCCTAGAATCGCTATCGCCAATGCGGAACATAAAAGCAGGAGGTGTTTCAGCAAGTGCTTTCGAGTAAACAGCATGCAACTCTATCCTAAGGACGCAGTGGCAACAAATTTTGCTGAGGGCAAATTCGAAAGAACTCTGTCGTTCTTAACCGGAACTATTTCGCGGTTTGCCCTGACGATGGTTCAGTCTCCTGACAGGGATTATAATATACCTGATGAACCATAATTCAACTTCTCGTTCACAATCTGGGGAGCGCGGAACACTGCTGGTAAAATCCCCCAGGGTTCCGGTGACGAGCAGGTCTGCCGTCCCCGTTCCGCCAATGCTGCTCCAGGCGGTGGTAGCGTTGGCAGCCGGGATGGTATTGTTCTTGTTTTTGGTGGGACTTGCCAGTATTAGCCTGGGGGCGCAATACGGGGGGCGAATTTTTTCTGGTGTATCAATTGCTGGAGTGGATGTTTCAGGATTAACTCCCGATCAGGCTGCTGGGCGATTAGCTCAGCAGATTAATTTTCCTGAAGCTGGCAAAATTGTTTTTAAAGATGGCGCAAAGGTTTGGATTGCCAGACCCGGCGAATTGGGATTTATCCTGGATGCTGAAACCAGCGCTCAGGCTGCGTATCTTCTAGGCCGGCAAGGTAACCCGCTCGCCCAGATGGTATCCCGGCTTGATGCCTGGTATACCGGCAGTGATTTACCACCCTTGATGGTGTACGATGCACGTCAGGCCCGGCGATACCTGGAAGGGGTGGCTGCAGAAATTGACCGGCCGACCATAGAAGCCTCTTTGCAGGTTAAGGATTTGAATGTCGTCGTGACTCCTGGGCAGGTGGGGCGTAAGTTGGATATTCAGGCCAGTTTGGCTCCGTTGGAAGCTCAAATGCTCAGCCTGACTGATGGCTTATTCACGTTGGTGGTGCGTGAGGATCCACCAGCGATTTTAGATGCCAGTGAGCAGGGTAAAATTGCCCAGAATATACTCAGTGCCCCGCTGGTATTAGAGATGTCCTCGCAGATTGGCGATTCTAACGATACTCAGGGAGGTAGTCTTGGACCCTGGACGCTTTCGCCCCAAAAGCTGTCTGAGTGGCTGATCATCGAGCGTGTTGATACACCGCAGGGCACGCAATACCAGGTTGGTTTGGATGAAGGCAAACTGCAGACTTACCTGGAAGGGATCGCGCCTTTGTTAACGCGCCAGGCCAGTAATGCTCGTTTTACCTTCAATGATGATACCAAAAAGCTTGAGGTGATTCAATCCTCGGTGACCGGGCGGGCGTTGGACCTCAAGGCCAGCCTTGAGGCGATTAATTCTGCGTTGTTGAAAGGTCAGCATACCCTTGCTCTGGCGATGAGTTATACGCAGCCGCAAGTGAGCGACGATGCCACAGCCGAGAAATTGGGAATCAAGGAACTGGTCAGCGCCTATACATCCTATTTCCGTGGCTCCAGCTCAGAACGAATTCAAAATATCAAAACCGCGGCTTCACGCTTTCACGGGGTATTGGTGCCTCCGCAGGCGGTCTTTTCGATGGCGGATATTATGGGCGATGTGAGCCTGGATACCGGGTATGCCGAGGCTTTGATTATCTTTGGCAATCGTACGATTAAGGGCGTGGGCGGTGGCGTTTGCCAGGTCAGTACGACCTTATTTCGCACAGTTTTTTTCGGTGGCTTTCCGGTAGAGGAACGTCACCCGCATGCTTATCGGGTAGGTTATTATGAACAAACTGCTCGGGGAGTAGATGCCGATCTGGCAGGATTGGATGCGACAGTTTTTGTACCAGTCGTGGATTTTAAGTTCAAGAATGATACGACTACCTGGCTATTGATGGAAACGTACGTCAGCGCCAAGGCGGGTACTTTGACCTGGAAGTTTTATTCTACGTCAGATGGGCGAAAGGTGGATTGGTCCACAACCGGACCGCAGAACAAAGTTGAGCCTCCTGATCCCTCCTATGAAGAAAATCCCGACTTGGCTTCAGGTGTAATTAAACAGGTAGATTGGGCGGCGGAGGGCGCGGATATCACTATCTCGCGCACGGTGACGCGTGAGGACGAGATACTGTTTGGCGATCAATTTACTACGCACTACCTTCCCTGGCGAGCGGTATTTCAGTATGGTCCGGGCACCGATATCCCAGGAAAGAAAAATCGAGATTAACCTATGATTTGGAGGAGTCCTTGATGATTAAGGCGGAATTGCTGGAGATTTTGCGCTGTCCGGTTTGTACGCAAGAGGATAAAGGCGTTTTAGACTATATCCAGGAAAGCTGGTTGGTCTGTGGTGATTGCGGGCGGAAGTACCCGATACGCGATAATATACCTGTAATGCTTATTGATGAAGGTGATAAGTGGGTGAACACGGAGGTCAAAGATTTACCCATCCCGCCGCCGGATAAATAAGGGTTACCTTAACCCTTCCAAACCCAGACCCACCATAACACGATCATCACCAGGCCAACCCCGAAGCGGGTGACCAGTGAGAGCCCCCAACCAGCCGCCATACCGCGCAGGGCTTGCCAGGCTTTATTCCAATCCTTCAACCGAGAATATTCCAGTAAAAGCACAACTAACGGCGCGCCAATAATCCCGCCGATCGGCGGCAGCAATAAAGTGCCCAATATGCCAACAACCAGAGCCAGGACGATCGAAAGCCAGGACGCCCCGGCTTTCCGTGCTCCTGCGCTCATCAGGATGTTATCCAGGATTTCTCCGCCCAATCCGAGTAAGACAATCAGGATAAATAGAGCAATCCCGAGGGGACGAAAACCACTGAGGATGCCATAGCCGAGGGCGGAAAGCCAGATAACGGTCAGGCCAGGGAAGACGGGTACGACCAATCCAGCCAGCCCGACCAGCATAAAAAGCTGGACGATGACCAGAAGCGTGATGTGTGACCAGGAGTCCATTGTTAAAATCCCTTGTGGAGTTCGTGGCTGCCTGAACAGGCCACGCACTCCTGGTTAACCATTATCTCTAAGGCCCAATGATTTCAATCCCACCCATCCACGGGAGCAGCACCTCTGGCACCACGATTGAACCATCGGCTTGCTGGTTATTCTCCAACACCGCGATCAGAGTGCGTGGCATACCCAACCCTGAACCGTTCAGGGTGTTTACGAAGCGGGCGCGACCACCATCCGCCGGGCGGTACTTGATGTTGGCGCGGCGAGCCTGGAAATCGCCCACATTCGAGACCGATGAAACCTCCAACCACTCCTGCTGACCGGCTGCCCACACCTCCAGGTCATAGGTCAGGCGTGCCGCGAAGCCGATATCGCCGCTGCATAGCAGCTTGACCCGGTAGGTGAAGCCCAGCAGCCGGCAAGTTTCCTCGGCGTCCGCCAGCATTTTTAAATGGGCGGCTTCTGCGTCCTCTGGACGGGTAAATATGTACATCTCAACCTTATCGAACTGGTGGCCGCGCTTGATACCACGCACATCCCGTCCGGCGCTCATTTTCTCGCGGCGAAAGCAAGCCGTGTAAGCCGTGTAATAGCGCGGTAGATCGGCTTCGTCAAAAATTTCATCCATGTGCAGCCCGGTCAACGGCACCTCGGCGGTCGGCACCATCCAGAGATCTTCTTCGTGATCTTTGTAGAGATTGTCCTGGAACTTGGGTAGTTGCCCGGCGCCAAACAGGGTCTGGCTTTTTACCATGAAGGGGGTGTACTTTTCCGTGTAGCCCTGACGGATGTGCAGATCGAGCATCCAGGCGATCAGCGCCCGTTGCAAACGCGCGCCAGCCCCGCTGAGCACGTAGAAGCGCGATCCGGCGATTTTGACGCCGCGTTCGAAATCCAGGATGCCCAGTGCCGGGCCCAGGTCCCAGTGTGCCTTGGGGGTGAAGTTGAACTCTGGGAGCTGCCCGACCGTGCGCAGGACGATGTTTTCTTCATCGTTTTTGCCATAGGGCGTGCGCGGGTCGAGAATATTGGGGATGGTGGCCTGCACGCCGGTAAGTTGTTGCTCGATGAGGCGTAGCTGTTCGTCCAGGACGGCAATGCGCTCACCAACCACCCGCATGGTGTCAATTTTCGCCTGACGCTGGGCTGGTTCTTTCATTTTACCGATTTCTTTCGAGGCAGTGTTACGTTCAGCTTTTAGCCCCTCGACTTCCTGAATTAACGCCCGGCGCTGCTCGTCCAACCTGAGCAGGCGATCGACCGGGTCAACTTCCATCTGGCGGGCTGCCATGGCTTCCCGCACAATTTGGGGTTGTTCGCGGATGAAATTCAGGTCTAACATAGTGCACCTCCATGTCATAGAAAACGCCCCTCTGCCTGTGCAGGACGAGAGGGGCGTTCGTGGTGCCACCTGCGTTTGCCGATCTGTCGATAGCGGGATTGTAATCCCGTCTAAAATCGCTTTCCGGCGCTCATCATTCGCGCTAACGGGCGAGACCCGGTCTTCTTATGGGCGGTTTCGGAATGGCGATTCCCACCGCAGCCTCTGCGAAGACAACTGGCCAGATAATTCTGACCAACGGAGGGGATTTCACCATCTAAGCCTGTCGCCTCACACCCACCGGCGGCTCTCTGAAAGGTCAGATGATTACTTATCTCCGTGCTGGTTAAAAATTTACCGGAACTATCGTTCCGGGGCAATTATACCAGAAATATTGGTATTGGCTGGATCGACACATTCATCACCCGGTCCAGTTATCCTTTGGTGTGGTTATTTGCGGTTGGCAGTTGCTAACTGGCGACGAGGCGCCTTGATGCTGGCGAAAAGATTGGCAAGTACTGACTTGTGGGCATTGGTCGGCTGATTCACACTACTGGATTTCTCAGCCAGGTTCTCAAGAGATTGTAAAACTTGCTGCCTTTCCCGGGCCCGCACGCGTAGCGTGATCTCCAGAGATCCCTTTGGGGGAATGCTCTCATTAGAGAAAATATTGTTAAACATGATGCTGCTCCTTAAATAAATAAGCAAGTCTCGGTTCGTTGAATGATCCGGTAAAACCTCTTGGTCTATTGCGAAGGATATCGCAATAAGGGCACGTTTTGGTGTGTACAGGTGAACTGTCGCACCAGCTTCGACGCCTACGAGGTTAGCTACCGGGCTCGAACAGAAGACTTGCTCTACAGCGCATCTTGCGCTGATTCGCCCAAAAATGGATTCCCCGTTCAGGAGATTCGGCGAACAACTTTCATTCGTTTACAAGGACATTTATACCTTAAAACACGTAAAAAGAGAATAATTGTTGTGTTAATATTTTATAATAATTAGGTTAAAACTACCCGTCGATGGGGAAATTATTCCCTTTCGCGCAGGTGGGGGAACAGGATTACTTCACGAATGTTGGGATTGTCTGTGAATAGCATGATCAGGCGGTCGATGCCCATACCGAAGCCGCCTTGTGGAGGCATACCATAACGCATGGCACGCAGGTAATCCTCATCCATTGGATGGCGTTCTTCATCATCGGCATTGTAATCGCGGCCCATCTCCAGGAAGCGCGCTTCCTGGTCAAGTGGGTCATTTAACTCGGTGAAAGCATTACACAGCTCTATGCCAGCGACAAAACCCTCGAAACGCTCTACAGTGGTGGGATCGCCTGGCAGACTCTTTGCCAACGGGGAGATGTCGCGCGGATAGTTGTAGAGAAATGTCGGTTGGATCAAGGTCGGCTGCAGATGATCATCTAACAGGGTGCCAATTAGTTTACCGCGCGGCGCCTTTGGATCGGGTTGGATGCCTTTGGCGCGCATTGCCGCTGCCAGGGTCTCGGCTGTGGGATACAGGTTGATATCAATGCCGGTGATATCAATAATCCCCTGGCGCAACTCCAGGCGCCGCCAGGGTGGCTCCAGGTTGATCAATTGACCATCGAATTCAAACTGGCGTTTTCCAATCACACGGTCAGCAACAGCGCACACCAACTGTTCGGTTACCTCCATCACTTTCAGGTAATCGGCATAGGCCATATAGAACTCAAGCTGGGTGAACTCTGGGCTATGGGTGCGGTCGACGCCTTCGTTGCGGAAATCCCGTCCGAGTTCATAGACACGCTCAAAACCACCTACCGTAAGTCGTTTGAGATATAGTTCAAAGGAAATGCGCAGGTAAAGGTCCTGCTTGAGCTGGTTGTGATGAGTAATGAAAGGCCGGGCCGCTGCGCCGCCGTAGATCGGTTGCAATATAGGGGTTTCGACTTCCAGGAAACCGAGTGAATCCAGAAAATCCCGTACGGCGCGTATAATTTCGGCGCGGGTTTTAAAAATCCGGCGCACATTTGGATTCACCGCCAGGTCAGCATAACGTTGGCGATAGCGTACTTCAGGCTCTGATAGTGTGGCGTGGCGCACTAACTCGCCTTCGACAACCTGGTCCTTGGCAGCCGGCAAGGGTGTGATGGACTTGACCAGCAGGCGAAAGGTATTGACCCGCAAAGTGATCTCGCCAGTGCGGGTACGAAAAATCTCGCCTGTCGCCTGGATGAAATCGCCCAGGTCAAATTCTCGATTGAATAGATCGAGTAGCTCTTCGCCCAGGTTATTGGCGCGCAGGAAAAGCTGAATGCGACCCTCGCCATCCTCGATATGGGCGAAGGTAATTTTACCCATCAGGCGGATCGAACGCAGGCGACCGACCAGGGTGACAGTTTCAGTTTCGGCTTTCCCGGTAGCCTCAGTCGCCTCGAAAAGCTGGATTGCTTGCACGGAAGTGTGGGTGCGTTCGGCCCGATTTGGGTAGGGGTCAATCCCGCGTTCTTTCAGATGCTGCAGCTTCTCAAGCCGGATTTGCTCCAGGTGTGTGTATGAGGGGGTCATACGTTCTTTCCTTGTCAGATGCCAACTAAAATAATAGCCCCGCGCAATACTTTGTTGCGCGGGGCTGAATGGTGTGCCCCGGTTTATTCAACCTTCAATATATTCACAACATATGAACCACCCGGTGATTCGACTTTCACTTTTTCACCGGCGCGGCGGTCCATCAAAGCGCGCCCCAGAGGTGATTCGTTGGAGATGCGTCCTTCGCGTGGGTTGGCTTCAGCAGGGCCCACAATGGTGTAAATCTCAGGATCATTACCTTCTTCTTGAATCGTAACCTTGGCGGCTATTTGGACGATTTCTTTATGCCCACCTTCGTCAATAATGCGCGCGTTGGCTAACAACATCTCTAATTCCTGGATGCGACCCTCAACGAACGCCTGTTCATTTTTAGCGGCTTCGTATTCGGCATCCTCGATCAGTTCGCCGCCTTCCATTGCTTCGTGCAAACGGTTGGCGACTTCCTTACGTTTCGTAGACCGGAGATAATCGAGTTCTTCTTGTAGCTTCTGGAAACCCTGTCGAGTTAAGAACGAAGGTGGCATTTTCCTAATCCATTGACGATTCGGTACGGTAGCACCGTTTGATAAAATAAAACCACTCCATACGGAGCGATTTGCACTCGGAATTACTATTCCGCGATAGGCCTGACTATTTTATTGAGGCCACACCTCAGCGAGTTAATCCCACCCGCTGCTAATGCGGGCGTATTTTAGCATAGTTTTATTTTCCATGCAAGCATTTAGGCATGATTTTTCAGCGTTTATCGCGCTCGCCACAGCAGGATCCCGCCGAATTGAGCGCCATATGCCTGCAGATCAACCTGCATGGCAGTCAGATCCGACCAGAAGGTACTGATTTGGGAGGCGTGTGCAGCTACCGAGCGCGCCCAGGCATGTATTGCAAGTGGGGAAATTGAGTGAGTAATGGCCTGCCAGCCGGCCTGTCGCAAAAAATCCAGTTCTCCAGCGCAATTGGTTACATAGGGATAGTCCGCATAGTACCATAGCGGGCGGTTGAGGTTTTCGGCCGCGACGCGGGTCAAGCGATGATCAACGTGCCCACCAATTGCTAAGGGGCAGACTACTTCTGCCTGAGAGGGTAAGGCTTTGGCCAGCTCCTGGCTCAGGCTTTGGACCAGGTGCGCTTCGGCTGGGTGGAGCGTACTGAAGAGGGCTTCTTCTGAGGCATAGAGATACTCACTGTGGTCATCAGCCGCATCCGCCCGGCGGTAAATGCAATCGGGAATTGAAAAATGATGCGCGGAGGCGCCCAGCCAGGCACAGGAGATCAGATCTTCCTGACGGCGTTGTTGGGGCGCCCCATCTTCAGTTTGCCAGCGGGCATGGATCGCCTGGGCGAATGGTGAGAAGGGCTCATCCGGAGGATCACCGGCACAAATTGTCCAGATGCTGGCGGCATCGCCTTGCTGTGTTTGTTCCCAGACCAAACCACCGCAGGAGAGGGCGATATCATCGAGATGCGGAGATAAGTAAATCCAATTCACCTCCCGATTTTAATCGATTGGGTATATTTCTGGATAGCTATTACGCAAGGCTCGTTGATCTTGTGCGGCACTTGCCATTGGTGTGACCTGGTGTTATCATCGGCGGAACGGCACCGGTAAACAACACCGGTGTTCAATAAAACCTGAAGATAGGTATCCGATTGACTGATGAGGCGCGTCTCCGAATTCGGTATGTGCTTGTCGCGGTCATTCTCGCGACGATCCCCTGCTATTGCACAGGTCTGGCGATGGTACAATATGCACGTTGGCAAGCAAGTCGCCCGACCAGGACAACTGAGCCAACAGTGACCTGGACTTTGACTGCTTCCGTCACCTCACTGCCTTCACCGACACCCTTTCCTTCTTCCACTCCAGCACCGGACACGGCGACGCCCACACAGACGTACACCCCTAGTCCTACGGTTACCGCTTCATTGACACCGACTTTGACCGCCACGCCGACACCTTCTTTTACTCCATCTGTCACGCCTACCTGCACTGCGACACGCACGGTCACTCAGGCGCCTCCGACCGCGACGGCGACCAAACCACCGACTTCGACCTGGACGCCGACAGCTACACCACTTCCTGCAACGGAAACGCCGACGCCGACGATAACGCCAACCCAGAGCGGAACACCAGCGACGGTTCCTTAAGTAGATACTTCATCTCATTCAGGATGACAAATGAGAATACGATATGACTGAACTGCTACCTTTTCTAAAAACTTTGATCTCAGCTTCTGGTTTGTCAGGTTATGAATCGCCAGTACGAGCGTTGATTGAGGACGCCTGGAGACCTTTGACAGACGAATTAAATACCAGCAAGCTGGGAAGTCTGCATGGCTTGCGCCGGGGTGTACTGCCAGTGCAACCGCGTCCCAGCCTGCTCCTGGCTGCCCACATGGATGCCATCGGGTTGATGGTAAAGGGTGAGGTGGATGGTTTATTGCTTGTCACCGAAGTTGGTGGGCTGGACCCGCGCGTCCTGCCAGGTCAGCTGGTGATTGTCCACGGTCGCCAAGACTTGCCAGGAGTGATTGTCCAGCCACCGGGGCATCTGCTGCCTGAAAAATACCGCCATACGGCTGTGCCATTGGAATACTTGCTGGTGGATACGGGACGGTTGCCGCGTGAGGTCACACGCTGGGTGCGGGTAGGTGACCTGGTCTCTTTTGCACAACCACCGATCGAGTTGAATGGGGGAAGTCTGGTGGGGCATTCGCTGGATAACCGAGCGTCAGTGGCAGTCTTGACGAGTTGCTTGCAGGAATTAAAAGGGCGCACTGCCGGGTGGGATGTTTGGGTTGTGGCGACGACCCAGGAGGAAGAAACCCTGGGAGGAGCATTCACATCGAGCTATCAGCTTCGACCTACCCTGGCAGTGGCTGTTGATGTGCCCTTTGCTACCGGGCCGGGTAGTCCGAGTGATCAAACCTTTCCGATGGGCAAAGGACCGGCACTTGGCTGGGGTCCGAATATCCATCCGGCCTTATTCAAGGCTTTTAAGGAGCTGGCAGAACGGTTGGAAATCCCCTATAAACTGGAGGCGATCCCCCGCCACTCCGGGACAGATGCAATAGGTATCCAGGTAACCGCGGAAGGTATTCCAACCATGGTAATTGGCATTCCGCTGCGTTATATGCACACCCCGGTGGAGATGGTGGCAATGAAAGACATCACCCGTGCGGGACGCTTATTAGCTGAGTTCATCGCCCAATTGGACGATAAATTTATGGAGCAATTGAAATGGGAAGAGTAGATTCAGCCACGCCTCGAAGCCAATCCCCACGTATTGCAGCCACTCAAATCCAGCTTTTAGAGCGGTTGTGCAATGCCTGCGCCGTATCCGGCGATGAAGGGGAGGTTCGTAAAATTGTTTTAGAACAAGTCAAACCTTATACCGATGAAGTGAAGGTTGATGCGTTGGGGAATGTGTTGGTGACCCGCAAGGCGACTCTGCAGAGCGGTGATCGCCTGCGGGTGATGTTAGCAGCTCATATGGATGAGGTTGGGTTGATGTTGACCGCTGATGAGGAAGATGGGATCTTTCGTTTCGATACGGTTGGCGGGTTGGACGCGCGACAATTGGTTGGAAAAGTGGTATGGGTGGGTAAAGGGCATGTGCCGGGTGTGATCGGCGCCAAGCCGATCCACCTGGTGAGTCCTGAGGAGACCCGGCAGCCAATCTCGCTCGAAAGTCTGCGAATCGACCTGGGACCAGGGAACAGTAGCAAAGCCAAGGTGGGCGACCGGGCTGCCTTTGCAACCCCTTTCACACGGTTGGGACCCAGCCTGCGCGGCAAGGCTTTGGATAATCGTTTGGGGGTGGCGACCTTGATCGAACTGGTTAAGCATGCACCGCCCAACATAGACCTGTTAGCAGCTTTCACTGTACAGGAGGAGATTGGGACGCGCGGGGCGCGGGTGGCGGCATATGCATTGGATCCGCAACTGGCCATCGTCCTGGACTGCACTCCGGCCAATGATTTACCTCTGCTGGAGGTAGTCCAAGGTACCGGTCCCACTGAAGAGAACTACCGCTACAATGCTCGCCTGGGGGCTGGTCCAGCGATTTACCTGGCAGATTCAGCGACGCTCTCCGACCCGCGCCTGGTACGCTTCCTGGCAGCGACTGCTGAGGAGGCTGGGATCCCTTACCAGTTCCGTCAGCCAGGCGGCGGTGGCACCGATGCGGGCGCAATCCATAAGCAGCGTGCGGGTATACCCAGTGTATCGGTCTCTGTGCCAGGTCGGTATTTGCACACCCCAGCAGCGATTGCTCGCCTGGAAGATTGGAAAAACAGCCTGGTGTTGGTCCATACAGCGCTGACTCGCCTGACGCCGGCAATATTTGAGGTTGAAAATTGAAATATATACGGTAGCAGGTTGCGTGACAATACTTTCGAACATTGAATAACAGGGAGCTTTTATGAAACCGATCATTCAAAAACTGGTTGAGACGCCCGGCCCATCGGGCTTTGAGGGACAAATTCGGCAGGTCATCCGTTTTGAGGTAGAACCTTTAGCTGATGAGGTGCGTGTGGACAATTTGGGAAACCTGATCGCTCGCAAGGGCCAACGCACTGCCAATGGTCAGAGGATTATGCTGGTCGCTCACATGGATGAAATCGGCGTGATGGTGACGCATGTGGATGATCATGGATTTGTCCGTTTCACCCCAATTGGAGGAGTTCGACCGCTGAACTGTGTGGGCGGACGGGTACGTTTCTTGAATGGAGCAAGTGGTGTGATCGGTGTTGAGCGCCTGGAGGATCCAGGCAAGGCGCCGGCTATCGAGCAGTTGTATATTGATCTGGGCGTCAGCAATCGGAAAGACTGCCCTGTGCGGGTCGGCGATGTGGCAGCTTTTGATCGTCCCTTTATGGATCTGGGCAAACGTCTGGTTTCGAAGGCAATGGACGACCGGATTGGAGCGGCGGTGTTGGTCGAGACATTGCGCCAGTTGCCCGAGACGCCGCATGAGCTATATTTTGTGTTCAGCGTTCAGGAAGAGGTTGGCTTGCGCGGCGCAACCACTGCGGCCTTTGGGATCGATCCGGACCTGGGCGTGGCGTTAGATGTCACCGGCAGCGGGGATACCCCGAAGGGATTCAAGATGGAGGTTGCCTTAGGCAAGGGGCCAGCGATCAAGGTGCGCGATGCAAGCGTGCTCTCGGATCCGCGTGTAGTGGATTGGATGATCAGGAGCGCTCAAAAAGCCAGTCTGCCCTATCAACTGGAAGTGCTCGAGTTCGGTGGAACGGACACCCAGGCTATTCAACTGACACGAGCTGGCGTTCCAGCGGGTTGTATCTCCATTCCTTGTCGCTACATCCACTCGCCCTCTGAGATGGTGGATTATGATGATTTCCAGAACGCGGTGCGGTTAATGATTGAACTGCTGCGCCAGCCAGTCATATTGGGATGAAATATTTCCGGTTAGTTTTCCTGGCATTATGGTTGGCAGCTTGTAGTGGTGTCGGGCCGGCAACCCAAACACCGCAGAACAGGGATGGGACTGCAAGTCCGGGTGCCGTAGGTCCGAACGCCACCTTCCTACCGACGGCTCTTCTAAAAACCGAAGTGCCAACCCTGGCGGTAACCCCCACCTCAAGTGTATCTACAATGTTGCATCTTTGGTTGCCGCCGGAACTCGACCCGCTCGGGGGAACCCCGGCAGGAAAGGTTTTGAAAGCACGCTTGACTGAGTTCTTGAATCGTCAGCCAGGAGTTGGTATTGATATCCGGATTAAGACCGCCAATAATAATCCAGGTGGAATGTATAACTCGCTGGTAACAGCCAGCGCAGCCGCGCCAGCTGCACTGCCAGATCTGGTGGCGCTGCCTTATGAGATGCTGCATCCATTGGCGCTGAAAGGCCTGTTGCGCCCATTGGAAGGTTTGACGGATGTGATGAATGATGCAGATTGGTACGGTTATGCGCGCCAGTTGGCTTTTGTTCAGAACAGTATTTATGGCTTGCCGTTTGCCGGCGATGTTATGGTGCTGGCCTACCGACCGATGACGATTAAGACACCACCAGCCGATTGGCCGGCTCTTTTGAAAAACACCAGCCCGCTGGCTTTTGCTGCGGCGGATCCGAAAGCATTGTATACTTTGGCGCTTTACCAGGGGCGTGGTGGTGCAATCCAGGATGGAGAAGGACGGGCTTCCTTACAAATCGAACCCTTGACGCAGGTGCTCACTTTCTACCAGGAGGCAGGCAAGGCGAATTTGTTGCCCGATTGGTTAACCCAGGTGATGGATGATCAGCAGGTGTGGGAGGCGTTTCGCGCGAATCGCGCCGATCTGATGGTGACCTGGTTCTCGCGTTACCTGGCCAATGGGCAAGCCGATATTGCTGTCGCGGCTCTACCTATCGCGGACGGTGCTGCTTTTACTCTGGCGACAGGTTGGGTTTGGGCGTTGGCGACGCCTGATCCAGAGAGCCAGGTTTTGAGCATACGGTTAGCAGAATTCCTTACCGATAGCAGCTTTTTAGCCGACTTTACCGAGGCTTTAGGATACCTGCCCCCACGGCCCAGTTCGCTCGTATCGTGGTCGAACCCCACACAACGGGCGTTGATCGGTCCAGTGGCACTTTCGGCAAGGCTCTATCCTCCACCTGAGATCTTGACCAACCTGGGGAATATTTTAAAAGAGGCAACCTTGCAGATAATTAATAAGCAAGCCGATCCAGAAAGCGCTGCTCGTCAGGCTGTGCAAAAGTTATCGGCGACACCCTGAAAAGTCGATGTTGAAGGATTGAAGGTTGGTAAGTCAGCGAAATGAATGATCATTGGCAGCCCCCCCAGGAAACCGGCTCCCAGCCGGATGAACGCAGCCGATTATTAGTTTTTTGGGAGACTTTATCTCACCTGGGAGTGGCGGAGGCGGTTCTTCGCCTGGGTACGCATGTCGTACTGGTGGCATTGATTCTATTCGTCGCCTGGTTGATGCGCGAATTTTACGGGCGGGCTCAGGTTATGAATATTCCGAACAGCGCTGCCCGGGCTGCACCGCTAAATTCTGCTTTAATTCAGCCCGAAATTCAAGTTACCCCGACAGAAGCAACGCTGGGATTGCCAGCGACATTGACCCTGCCGGATTACCAGGTAAAAAACTCTCCGGTCAGTGGGTTGACGCGCCAGGCTGGTTTACATACTGAGGCGCCCTCGCACTCACGTCTGGAAGTGACGGAGTATGTTGTTCAGACCGGAGATACCCTCTTTGCCATCGCTGAAAAGTTTGGTTTGAAGCCAGAGACCATCTTGTGGGCCAATCAGCTCATTTTGGGAGATAACCCGCATCAAATCCGGGCTGGTCAGAAACTCAATATCTTACCGGTTGATGGCGCCTATCACCGCTGGTCAGCAGGAGAAGGTTTGAACGGGGTGGCCAAATTCTTTGGGGTCAAACCGGATGATATTGTGGCCTGGTCGGGAAATTATCTGGACGCGGCAACGATAGGTGATTTTGCTCATCCGAATATCGCAGCCGGCACCTGGCTGGTGATACCGGGTGGGCATCGCGAGTTCGTCAACTGGAGCATGCCGCCAGGCGGGATCACCCGGGAGAATCCGAGCGCGGGTCGGATCCTCGGGCCTGGAGCGTGCAGTTCAGAAATCAAGGGCGTTGTCGGTGCAGGCATTTTTATCTGGCCAGCTAACCAGCATACCCTGTCGGGTTTGGATTACTTGCCTTCGGCCAATCACCCTGGAATTGACATCGCCGGGCGCCTGGCTGATCCTGTCATGGCGGTGGACAGCGGGGTGGTGGTCTATGCGGGCTGGAACGATTGGGGCTACGGCAACGTGGTAGTGCTCAACCATGGCAATGGTTGGCAGACGCTCTACGCGCACCTGTCCACAATCTTTGTAAGTTGTGGGCAGGGCATTTACCAGTCGGCAGTGATTGGTCAGATCGGCAGCACCGGCAACTCGACGGGAGCACATCTACACTTCGAGATGATGTACAACGGAGTGAAGGTGAACCCGCACGATTACCTGCCGTGAGGGGAACGCGGTTGATGCGAAAACGGCGCTACTGCTTATTCCTGCTCTAAATAAGCCCTCTCCAGCGCTCGGAACATTGGGCCATGGTTGGGGTATTTGATATGAAGCACCTCATGCACAATCGCACGGTGACGGAACTCCGCCGTCTGTCGCAGCAAATCCGTGTCAAAGCTTAGATTGCCCTTGGTGGAGCAACTGGACCATTTACGCTTCATTGGACGAAGGGTGATGGTTCTTGGTTCAACGCCGATACGTTCAGCCCAGGCGCGCACCTCGGATCTAAAGATTTCTTCGGGGATGCTGACCTCCAGGGATAGAGGTAAATTATCTTTCACCTGGCTCATGCAATCTCCCCTGCCCGCAAAGCGATACGCATGATTTTGTCAACCACGGCAGTCAACTCGGGGATATCTCGTACCTGGCGTCCATCCTGTATCGCTGCGTTTCTTTCTTCGATTAGCGGTTGGTAGAGAGCCGTCCTGACTTCTCTTTCCTGAGCGCTGCTATTTCGCCAATACGGATACCAGTTGAAGGAGTCTTCCATTCGCCTGGCGATCCATTCGGCGTTGGGCATGCCCTCCCGGTTCAAGAGCCAATAGATAGCAAATGATTCTGGCTTCAGTCTCATCTCCTTACGCTCGCTTTCAGCCAGATTGATCTCTCGGATGAGCTCTTCCAGGAAGGCAAGCGCTTCTTGAGTGGCTTGTAAACCCAACTGGTATGCCTGGGCGATGGCTTCCGCCCGTTCCCCTATTGAAAGCAGGTAGGGGGCTTGATGAGCAGATCGGGAAATCAACTCCTGGATGCTCTTGAGCAGGTTGAACACCTTCACCGTGTCCGGTGTCTCGTCATGCGCCAGGGCTTGCAGCAAGTTTTCGTTAATTTCATACACTTCCAGGGTGTCCTGGATGGCACCGCTGTGGGTGTGCTCCTGAACCAACCGGGCGGTTTTACGGGTCAGTTCTTTGTCGACAAAGACGCTGTCATAGGCTGAGCGCAGGAGCTTGTATATGCGCGCAAGCTGGTCGTAGTCGTCAATGAACGGATACAGGAAGGCGTCAGGAGACAGGATTTCATACAGGTCAGCCAGCTCTCGATAGAACTGGTAGAACTCCTGGCGCAAGTTCTCGTCCTTGAAGTAGGCCAACACCTTCTCCGTCGCTTTATCACCGCTCAAACCGGCAGGGATAGACAGGTATTCCTGGCGCGCCTGGCTCATCTTGGCCTTGAAATGCGTCTTGAGCAACTCGATATCCGTAACCACACGTTGCACATCTGCCACATCTTCGCTGTCAAAAGCCAGAGCTTTCTCCAGGTTTTCAAAGATGCCCACGTAATCCAGGATCAATCCAGCCGGCTTGCTCAGACCATGCTCATCTTCATAGGGACGATTAACCCGCGCAATTGCCTGGAGCAGGACATGGTCGCGCATGGGCTTATCCAGATACATGCAATAGAGGATAGGAGCATCGTAGCCGGTCAGAAGCTTCTCGGTGACGATTAAAATTTTCGGTAACTCTCCTGGTTTGCGGAAAGATTTGCGGATGGCTTGTTCTCTCTCTTCGGAAAGGTGATAGCGGGCCAGGTTAGCAGTATCGTTTTGGGCTGGACTGTACACCACTTCGGAGTATTCAGGGGGCAGGAGCTGGTCGAGCAGATCTTTGTAGAGGGCGCAGGCTTCACGGTCAACCGCCACCAGGAAGGTTTTATATCCCATCGGCTCGACGGTTTCTGTGTAGTGTTTGGCAACATGGGCAGCCACGCGCCGCATGCGCTCGCGGCTTTTGAGCATGTTGCGCAAGATGACAGCTTTATCGAGGATGTGGTTGAGTTCCTCAATGTCGTTCACCCCCTCGGCTTCTCGTAGAGAGAGAAACTCCCGTTCCAGCGTCTCTCGGTCGACGCGTAACTCACTGGGCGCTAACATGTAGTGAAGGGGAACGGTGGTCTTGTCGTGGATACTCTCAGAGATGCTGTATTTATCCAGGTACCCCGTGGGGTCGTCGCGGCCAAAGACGACGAAAGTGCCTTTGCCGTAAGCGGTCTTGTCGATGGGCGTTCCGGTGAAGCCCAGGTAGGTGGCGTTTGGCAAAGCTGCCATCAGGTAGTTGCCCAGGTCTCCACCGGTGGTGCGGTGCGCTTCATCCACCAACACGAAGATGTTTGTCCGGGTATTGAGGTTAGCCGGTATGTCATCGAACTTGTGAATCATGCTGACGATCAGCCCGCGGTGATCGCTCTCCAGCAGTTCGCGCAGGTGACGTTTGGACTGGGCAATTTCGATATGCCCAAAGCCAATCGAAGTCAGGTTGCCGAATAGTTGGGCTTCTAACTCGTTACGGTCGACCAGCATCAGCACGGTGGGGTTCCCGAAGAGCGGTTCCTCCAGGATGCGCTTGGCGACGGTAATCATGGTATAGGTTTTGCCTGACCCCTGGGTATGCCAGATCAAGGCTCTCTGCTTATCCTGATCGGCAGCCCGGCGCACCAGGCGTTCCACGGCGCGCATCTGGTGGGGGCGCAGGACGACCTTGCTTAACTCGTCATCCTTGCGGGTGAAGAGGATAAAGTCCCTCAGCAGCCGGGTCAGGCGCTGAGGGTGCAGGAAAGTCTTGACCAGGGTCTCGTAATCGACCCTCACCCCTCCTCACCTCACCCTGGAAGGGAGAGGGGTTGGGGGTGAGGGTGCATCTTGCCTCCAGTTGAACAATGCTTTATGACTCAGGTTCCAGGTGGGGCCGTAATAATAACTCACCAGATGGGTCAGGGTATGCACCTGCATGAGCGCCATCAGCTCCGGCCCTTCGCGGTGGTAGCGGCGGATTTGTTCCAGGGCTTCAGCAATGCCCTCCAGCTTGGTAGCGGCTTTGGCTTCCACCAGCAGGACGGGGATGCCGTTGATGAAGAAGACTCCATCGAGGCGGATGTGATGGGTGCCGTTGTAATAGCGCAGCTCGGTGGTAACATGATAGGTGTTCTGCTCCCAATCCTCGGCCAGCAGGCGCACATTGCGCTCGCGCTTCTCATCAGGAACATAAATCGTCTTCAAACCGCGCAGGTACTCCCAGGCTTCCAGGTTGCCCTCGATGCGCGGCAGGAGACGGCACAGGCGTTTCGCCAGGTCTTCGGCGCGAGGGTGGTCGAGGATGCCTGGATTGAGGCGTTGAGCCTGGGTGGAAAAAACTTCTTGGAGCAACAAACCGCCTTCACCCCCACGCATCTGCATGATGTCTTCAGGCTTGACATACTTCCAGCCGACCTGGGTGGCATAGTTAATCAGAGGGTATTGAACTGCGCCGGCTTCAGTGCCAAGGATCGTCATGTCAGCCCATTGCTCCTGTCAATTCCTGGCAGATGTGTTGGATTTCGGCTACCGTCGCACTTAACTGGTTCAAGACTTCTTCATTCGTGAAACGAACAACCTGATAGCCCATGTTTTGCAACCATTCTGTCCGGGCAGCGTCATATTCCACCTGCCTGGCATGGATATCGCCATCGACTTCGATGACAAGCTTCGCCTGGGCGCAATAAAAATCTACGATAAACGGACCAATTGCGTGCTGACGACGGAATTTATAATTGTCCAGGTTGCGATTGCGCAAGACCCTCCATAATCGCTGCTCGGAAGGTGTGAGTGGGTGGCGTAATTCACGCGAAAGCTGGCGATGTTCTGGATGGATGCGCAGGCGCGGTTCGGTCGGCATAGGAGTTATCCTTGG
>CAYGZL010000147.1:0-47197 GCA_964354345.1 uncultured Anaerolineaceae bacterium
TGGCGCCACCTGCCTGCCAGACCCGCCCGATTTGTTCCGTTGCCGAATGATCTGCATCCGGCCTTGTTTACCGCGTTACAGGAATGCAATATTCGATCACTATACAGTCATCAGGCGATTGCCTGGCAGGCTACCCAGACAGGGCGCCATGTGGTTATCTCAACAGGTACCGCCAGTGGGAAGACATTATGCTACAACCTGCCGATCATCGACGCTTTATTACGCGATCCCGCCGCGCGTGCTCTTTACCTTTTTCCGACCAAAGCTCTCGCGCAAGATCAGGTGTCCTCCCTAAAAACATTGCTTCAGGCGTTGAAACCTTCGGACGCCATCTTACCCGTCTCGATTTATGACGGCGATACACCGGCCAATTCTCGGCCGGCAATCCGAACCAACGCTCGTTTGATCTTTTCTAATCCGGATATGTTGCATACGGGCATCCTACCACACCATACAGTTTGGTCGGATTTTTTTCGTCGCCTCAAGTTTGTCGTAATCGATGAGATGCATACTTATCGAGGCGTCTTTGGTTCACATGTCGCCAATGTAATTCGTCGATTAAAACGGATCGCCCATTTCTACGGCTCCCAGCCTCAGTTTATCCTGACTTCAGCGACAATCGCAAATCCAGGCGAGTTAGCCGGACGCCTGATTGAAGAACCGGTTCAAATCATCACAGAAGATGGCGCGGTGCGTGGCGCCAAGACTTTTCTGATCTATAATCCTCCCGTGATAAACCCAGAACTGGGCCTCCGCCGTAGTTCTTTACAGGAGAGCGTCCGCCTGGTAGAGAATTTATTGGAGAATGATATTCAGACAATTATTTTCGGCCGCTCTCGCCGCACAGTTGAATTAATCCTTTCGTTCCTCCGACAGGGGCCACAAACTACTGGAGAAAACCACTACCGTCTTGAAGCAAAAACCGATGTCCTCGATGAACGTGAAATACCTGTACCGCAGCAACAACTAGCGATTCGCGGTTATCGCAGTGGTTACCTTCCTGGGCAGCGAAGGGAAATAGAACACGGCTTGCGCAGCGGCACTGTCCGGGCTGTGGTAGCTACCAACGCTCTCGAGCTAGGTATTGACATCGGTGGGATGGGAGCGGCGCTGCTGGTTGGTTATCCCGGCACAATCGCGGCTACCTGGCAACAAGCCGGACGCGCCGGGCGAGGAGAAGCTGAATCCCTGGCGATTTTGGTCGCTACTGCTGATCCACTGGATCAGTTTCTGGCGGCTCATCCAGACTATATTTTTGAGCATTCCCCAGAACAAGCGTTGATTAACCCAGACAATCTGCTCATCTTGCTGGGTCACCTGCGCTGTGCAGCTTTTGAACTACCTTTCCATAGCGGAGAAGGATTTGGATCTGTGAATCCTTCCCAATTACAAGAATTCCTGGATTACTTAACCAATGAAGGCGATTTATACCCTTCCGGAAATCGGTATTTCTGGATGGCCAATCAATATCCTGCCCAAACCATCTCTTTACGCAGCGCATCAGCAGACAATATTGTCCTGCAATCGGATCAGAATGGCGAAACAATCACAATCGGTACCATTGATCGGGAGAGTGCTTTTTGGATGACGCATCCAGAAGCAGTTTACCTGCACGAGGCTCAAACCTACCTTGTAGAATCACTCGACCTGGAGAATAACCTGGCTCATTTACGCCGCATGGATACTGATTATTACACTGAACCGCGCCGTGAAACCACCGTCAAGCTACTTGAAAAACTAACTGAAGCCTCCGTAGCTGGTGCTATAAAATACTACGGTGAAATCAGCGTCACCAGCCAGGTCATTGGTTACCGTAAAGTACGCTGGATGACGCGTGAATTGCTGGGGTATGGAGACCTAGACTTGCCTCCCACTGAACTACAAACTACAGCCTATTGGCTGGCTTTGACCGATGAAACTGTGGCTTGCCTGCGTGAACAAGGTTTGTGGCGCAACGATCCCAACGAGTACGGTCCCAATTGGCGTGACCAGCGTGACCAGACCAGAGCACGCGACGATTTCCGCTGCCAGGTTTGCGGGATTACCGAGCAAGACCGGGCACATGAAGTCCATCACAAAGTCCCCTACCGCACATTAAACTCGTATGAACAGGCAAATCAACTGAGTAACCTGATTACCCTGTGTTCGGATTGCCACCGCCGGGTGGAAACTGTTGTCCGGGTACGCAGCGGGCTGGCTGGCCTAAGCTTTGTGTTTAGCCACCTGGCTCCATTGTTTCTGATGTGCGATACAGGCGACCTGGGTGTCCATTCTGATCCTCAGTCGCCATTAGGTGGAGGTCAGCCAACCGTGGTAATTTATGATGAAATTCCTGCCGGGATTGGTTTCAGCCAACGTTTATACGAGATTCACGATGAACTGGTCCGGCGCGCCTCCGAACTGGTTCAGACATGCCCATGTAGCGATGGCTGTCCATCCTGTGTAGGTCCCGGTGGAGAGAATGGCCTGGGGGGTAAACAAGAAACACTCGCCATTTTACAGGCAATGCAATCTGAGCTGGTTTCATAAACAGCAATCCCGGTGTTTGGTGATATCCAACCAAACTGGATATCACAAATATGGCATAATAGGTGACGATTAAAATGCCCACACTGTCGGATAGGCTCAAATCACTGGGTGTGAAGGTTGGCGCCAATAACTTGACTGCGCCACCGCCGCGCCGCGTCCCAACAGACGAAACCATCCGGGAGTTGGAACAAATATTATCTGGACGACTGCTGCTTACACACCAGGGTGAAACCTTTCTAATCGAAGCCACATATCCAGCTACTTATCGGCATGGCAAGTCAGGTTTATTCACCACGGTTCCTCGTCAGACCCTGGCCAGTTGGGCTAAAGAACCTAACGTCGCCGATCTGCCGATTGACAGGTTTGTCTTCATCGACACCGAAACCACTGGGTTATCTGGTGGGACAGGAACTTACGTTTTCCTGGTGGGTGTGGGTCGCTTCGAAGGCGATAACTTCCACCTGGCTCAATATTTCATGCGCGATCCAATTTATGAACCAGGGATGTTATCCGGCCTGGAAGATTTCCTGGCATCCTGCCAGGCTTTGGTTTCATTCAATGGCAAGGCTTTCGATGCCCCCCTGCTTACTACGCGTTACACCATTCAGGGTTGGTTACCGCCTATCAAAAGTCTGGCACATGTCGATTTATTACATCTGGCACGCCGTTTGTGGCGCGATCGCTTGTCCAACCGCAGCCTGGGTAGCCTGGAGGTGGAAATTCTCGGTGTAATCCGCACCGAACAAGATATTCCTGGTTGGTTGATCCCCCAAATGTACAAAGACTTTCTCCATAGCGGTGATCCCGAACCATTACGCAGGGTGGTTTATCACAACGCTATGGATGTCATCTCCCTGGCTGCCTTATTTAATTTCATATCCACTATGTTGGCTGATCCGATCACTGGCGGTGCAGAACATGGTACAGATTTGATCGCCTTAGGACGATTGTTCGAAGATCTTGGAGAACTGGACACTGCGACGCGGCTGTATATCCACGGTTTGGAACATGAGGATGCCCGGTCAGATCGTCTGCCGGTAGTAGCTTTACTTGACGCGATCGAACGCCTGGCACAAATTTATAAACGACGCAATAACCTCAACGCGTCCCTACCGTTGTGGAAACAAGCCGCCCAACACCAACACCTGCCAGCCTATATCGAGTTGGCTAAATATTACGAGCATGTGCAAAGAAATATAGCCGAGGCGATCCACTGGACGCGATCAGCTATTGAACTGGTGAAAACTGGAATGAATGAACACCAATCCGACCTGAGGTCTATCGACCGTTTGCGAATGCAAGATGAGTTGGAACACCGCCTGGAACGTTTACAGCATAAGCAAGCCTCAACGGGAAAACCTGACCATGATCAGTAATCATTGCTATGAATCTTGAAGTTTATAAATCTCTAAAATTTAATCTTACCGTCAACATCCTGGATGGGGGATTCTTTGGCTTTGCCTTGGGATTTGCTTCCTTTTCAACCGTGATACCACTCTTTGTCAGTACGATGACGGATTCGGCGATCCTGATCGGTCTGATCCCGGCCATCCATAGTGTTGGCTGGCAGCTCCCCCAACTCTTACTGGCGAATAAGGTAGCCCAGCAGAGACAGTTCAAACCTATGGTATTACTGAACACGATTCACGAAAGAGTTCCCTTCCTCGGTTTAGCCATCATTGCCGGGTTGATCCCGGTGATTGGTAAAGAGGTCGCCTTACCATTGACTTTCCTGATGTTGATCTGGCAAGGTCTGGGTGGGGGGATAACCGCCAATGCCTGGCAGACGATGATCGGAAAAATCATCCCCGCTAATAATCGGGGGATGTTCTTTGGGGCGCAGTCATCCGCCCTTAGCCTGCTGGCCAGCGTAGGTGCAGTCATTGCCGGTTTTATCCTCGCCAAATATAAAAACTCAACAGGGTTTTCCCTTTGTTTCTTTCTGGCAAGTATCAACCTGGTCATATCCTTTATCGCGATTGCCTTGACTCGGGAACCGGTGAATGCCCCTGTTGAAACATCCCTTAACCCCACGAATTTCCTGGCGGGTGTAGGCAAGATTCTCAAAAAAGATAAAAATTTTCGCTGGTACCTGATTGCACGAATGTTGTGCCAACTGTCCGTTATGGGCTTTGCTTTCTACACCGTCTATGCGGTTCGCTACCATGGTGTCAGTGAAGTAGGCGTCGGGTGGATGACCAGCGTCTTACTCGGTACTCAGATCATCGTCAATCCATTGTTAGGTTGGCTGGGAGACCGCTGGGGGCATCATGGTCTTATTGAAATCGGTTTTATCGCGGCAACCCTGAGCACCTTGACCGCTTGGTGGGCACCAGCGCCCGGTTGGTTCTACCTGACATTCACCCTGGCTGGGATCGCCAATGTCGCCATTTGGACCATTGGCATGGCGATCCTGTTAGAATTTGGAAACGAAACCGAGCGACCCACTTATATTGGAATGGCCAATACCCTGGTAGCCCCGGTAACAATTTTGGCACCTTTCCTGGGTGGTTGGTTAGCTGATATGGCGGGTTATCAGGCTGCTTTCCTGGCATCAGCCGTATGTGGGGTTGTGACTACCCTTGTATTTCATTACCAGGTCAAGGATCCCCGGCGCCTCTCAAACCAGGAAAATCAACCAGCCTCGTCAACTGAGGGTTAGATTACCTGCATGGAAACTAAATTCTTATCTTATGATCAGATGACCTGGCCTGAGGTCGTATCCCTGCCGCCTGATACACCGCTCATCATTCCTCTAGGTGAAGGTCACCCTCTCAATCTTATCTCCGAAAAGCTGGGAAATCCCCAGCACGTTGGATTACTGCCGGCAATTCCGTTCGGATGGTCCCATAGCGGGTTGCCGGTCCATGAATCCTTGCTAGGCAATTTATTGGGCAATCTATTCCATTGCCTGCAAGAAGACGGTTTCACACGGGTAGATGTATTACCTGATCCCGGCCCGGCTGAAACTGCCTGGTTGCCAGCGGAGGTTGACCGTAACAAAGTCGTTATTATCCCCATCGGTCATACGGAACAGCACGCATATCACCTGCCGTTGTCAACCGATACCCTGATTATAGAAGCCATCGGTCAGGGAACGGCCGCGGCTATCCCGGACATGGCAGTATGTTTGCCCGTATTCCCCTACGGCGTCAGTACCCACCGTTCATCCTTTGGTGGAACGCTCAACGTTGGCGGTCGGGCTTTTGAAGACTTTTGGCTGGGAGTGATTGACACGCTGGTCGAACGGGGCTTCGATAAATTTTATTTTATCAGCGGACATGGGGGTAACAGTTCGTTTCTTGTAAATATCGTCAAGTATGCTGGAGAACGCCACCGGCGTGTGTTTTGCGCAACCGCCTGGCTTTACTTATCAGGCCCACATGGAATTGCCTCCCTTGAGCGACATCGCAACTCGCCTATCGGTGGGATGGGGCACGCGTGTGAGTTGGAGACCTCACTGATGCTCCACCTGCGACCGGATCTGGTACACATGGACAAAGTTGTTGATGAATTGGATTTTATCGCCACACCCTCTTACTACATGGATTGGGTGGAAGGTGGGGCGTTGATCGCCAATCCACCCTGGGACGATGACACCCTTTCCGGTGCGTATGGAGCAGGCAGCCAGGCGACCGCCGAGAAAGGCAAACTCTGGCTGGAGGCAGCTATCGCTGAGAAAGCGACCCATGTCCAAGAAATACACCAGCAGCAAGCGCGCCGTGAAGCACGGCGCCAGGCGGGCTTTGGGCTGTGGGGAAGATAGCTGCGGGTTATAACCTGCAGTGAGGTACGTTTTCAGAATTCCAGATAATAAGGGTGGAACTGGTTAGCACAGGGGTTACCCCAGGCTACGTAAATAACACGTGCAGTTAGATCCATCACCAACGCGTTGATCGTTTTTTCCCGATCGAGAGGGTTGATGTCATCTGTTGAGTGATTACAAATGGAATTGGGATAATTCAAATGATCACGTTGGATCGTTTGGAGAGATTTTATTGAATGAGAGGTTGTACTTTTTAACAGCCTCTCTGCTCGGAAGTAACGGACACGTGTGCCAATAAGCTCATCTGGCTCATACTCGACCGCCTGCATATTGAAATCGAGGTAGTGGTTGGTATGTAGAACACAGCCATTTTCCTGACCAAGGATGGCAAAACGGCGGGCCGAAACTTCAACATTGTACATTTCACCACTCTCATGAGCGATTAAATGATTATAGCCTGCCGCACGTTGCGGTACGAGGGTGCAGCGGATGGCCTCCTCAGGTGTTTCCGCAGCCAGGACCGCCCGTGACACAACGACTCGGGGGATACCGATACGCGAGTCGGTGGGGTAGACTGAGTCGCAACATTGGGCGATCCCAGCTGCGTTTAGGCCGATATTGGCTAATAATCCCCCGTAACTCATCGCCAGAAAAGGTGGTTCATCATCGGGAGTAGCATGGAGAATATAGACTTCTGGCTCGTCCTCGGGAAGCCAATCTTCGTTATG
This sequence comes from uncultured Anaerolineaceae bacterium, assembly GCA_964354345.1. Lineage (GTDB taxonomy): Bacteria > Chloroflexota > Anaerolineae > Anaerolineales > UBA4823 > CAYGZL01. The sequence goes on from CAYGZL010000147.1 coordinate 7,024, forward strand.
CGCCACCAGGACATGCTCATCCGCTGTTCGATCACTATTTACCCCCATACTGGTACATTTGGTTAAATGTAAAACATCCATTGTCACAGCTTCCATGGCATTGAGGGCAACAATATCCTCAAACGCGACCTGAGCGCCTTCAGCCATTCCAATTAACTCTTCAACGTATTGCGGATAACGCTCCTGAGCAAAAGGCAGGTACTTTCGCCCCTGGATCTGCGCACCTTCCCAGGTTAGTTGGATTGTCTCGTAAGTGCTCACTAATAAATCTCGGGCATTAGTAATGCTGTTTTGTATTTGTGGGGTTACAGTCTCACCAATCTTCCGCCCCATCTGCCGGTGAGATCCTGAGACGCGTACCAGTGGAGGAGGTGACGTATGGATAATTGGCTTAGGTCCAGAGCGGGACTCATCACCAGATGGCGATCCAACGTGTGGATCGGGAATGCTCCGCAATGTATAGCGTTTCTGATCAGTCATTATCCACCTCCAATAACTCAAATTCTAAGTGCAGACGTTTGACCCAACACGAATGGACGGCACACCTGGCTACCAATTGGTTTAAAGTCGGAGTGTCGGATATACCCGCATAAATAACCCCATGGATTTGCTTCCGTTGTAAAATCGCTTCTAATTGATCCAGATTGCCCAAAACCTCAACACCGTGGATTTGCCGTCCTAACACCAAAGGATCATCATCTACAAACCCTACCGGGCGGTACTTAAGCTGGGGATTCATCATAATCCAACGTAACGCCATCTCGCCAGTATCCCCAGCGCCAAAAATCAAGACCCGCTCTTCCGCTTCTTTCGTCCGTTTTCCGGAGATCAGGTCCATGATGCGAAACGATGAACGAGAGATTGCCAGGCCTAAGAAAAGGAAGATGCCGAAAAATAAAAAGACAAATTCCGATACAAGCGGAGTAATCCGCATAAGGTAAGTGGTGCCGATCCAGGTCAGAATAACACTGATCATCGCAGCCCAGGCATAACGTAACCAATCATCCACACCGACATAACGCCAAATCCCACGATAGACACCGATTAGAAACATGGACAGATAACCAGCTACCAGGGCTACGGGTAACGTTTGCAGATAAAGAGCCAGGTGGTTCTCCTTGAGAACTAAACCATAGCGGATTAGAAAAGCCAGGTAACACGCAACCGCGATCAAGAAAAAATCGAGGATTACCTCCAACAAACGCCGCCGATAGGTTAAGTCCAGTATGATACGGGTGAAGGTAGGCTGATTTCCAGCAGTTGTATTCGTTACCATCTTAAACCGGCCAAGATAGGCAGTCACCAGTGCCAGGGCAATCACCAGGACTGGCACAAACACCAGGCTAAGCGAATAGCTTACCGAATTAATACTCCGCAATGCTTCGATCCCGATCGCTGCCAATCCAGCCAAAAGCGCCACGCCATATAAGGCCAATACGGCCTGCCGTTCGGTCAAACCAAAAGCAATCAAACGGTGCGAGGCATGGTCACGACCACCCTGAGCAGGCGATTGTCCACGTAAAAGGCGGGTCACAGTAACCAGCGTAGTATCCAGGATTGGTAGTAGAAACAATAAGGTTGGAACCCCGATAACCGCAAACACATTGGAGGCCTGTGGTTGGCGGGCGATAGCGAGTGCCGCCAGGGTGAATCCGAGGAACTGGCTTCCGCTATCCCCCATAAAAATGGATGCTGGTGGGAAGTTATAAAAAAGGAAACCCAGAATACTACCCGTCAAAGCCATCGAAAACATAAACAGGTTTAAATTGCCAGCGCGCCAGAACAAGAAACTTAATATTCCGGCGGTGATCAACGAAATCCCTCCTGCCAGACCATCCATATTATCTAATAAATTTATGGCATTCGTAATCCCGATCATCCAGATATAGGTAAGTAAGATATTCGGGATCTGTGCAATCAAACTATTCGATATCTGGGGTGTGAAAAAACGCGTTGTATAACCCAGCGCAATAATGACTGTCGTAGCTAAAATTTGTCCGACCAACTTGGTCTGCGGTGAAAGTCGTTTGAGATCATCATATAAACCCAGTCCAAAAACAATGACTGCTCCGATCAGTAAACCCCAGCGGTTCAATAATCCACCCTGAGCCAATCCCCTCACTTCATTGCTCATTGATCCAGGGAACAGGCTCACCAACAGTACAATACCCAGGCATAACCCAAAGGAGAGGAAAATCCCAATTCCACCGAGGGTCGGTGTCGGTTGGTGGTGCCAGCGGTCATCGCGTGGCTGTGATAGCTTTCCGATGCGAAGGCTGAAGCGTCTGACTAACGGGATCAAGAATAAATTCCCCACCAGGGTGCACAGAAAAACAATCCAGGCCGTCATAAAATCATTCTAAATATTTCGAGAGCTAAGGATTTAACGAGAGTTGATTGATCAAATCTTGGATGGTATTCTTTTGATCATTCGGCGCGCTGTTCAGTGCATTCCGGGCATGCAACAACGCATTCGTGAGATCGCCAGACTGTTGGTACAGGCTTGCCAAGGTTAGCTCCAAACGCCAGTTGTCTGACCCACCCGGCGTGAGGTTAAGCGCTTGTTGATAACTATCCATCGCCTGGTTCATTTGACCCAACTGGGTTTGGATATTTGCCAGGCCTACCCAATAGCTATATTTAAGTTGTATTGTTGACGCCTTTGAGAGGGCTTGTTGATAATATCCTGCGGCCTTTTCATAATACTGATTTTTCACCGCCTCGTCAAGCGCTTGCCGGGCTAGCTTTGAATAATAATCGCCCATCACTGCGTAAGTCCAATCAAAGGATGGATCAACTTCCATAGCGTGTGTCAACCGTTGATAGGCCAGATCGTCTTGCTGCAAACCATTGAGAGTCACCAGTCCCCATTCAGTCCACAGACGGACCGTATTCGGGCTTAATTTAACTGCCTTAGCGAATAAATCCGAGGAGGTTTGAGCCCTCTGCAGGCGCACATTCACATCTGTTGCATACGTTGACCACAGGCTATACAAACGAGCCAGGTTCGCGGTATGGTCCGTATTCAACGGGTTGAGCGCGAGAGCTTTCCTGAGGTCTCGCTCCGCTTGTGCAATCAAGCTGTCGCGTTCGGTTGCGCTGGAAAGCGTACGGGCGTATTCCAGATAGGCTCGGCCTAAGAAGAGATAATAATAATCTTCGGCAGGCGCCAGTGTGTTAGCCTGATCATAAATTTGGATGGCGATCGGCCAGGAATCCGGTTCAGTAAAGGCATCTGCAGATTTAAAAGCCATATCTGCCTGAACCACGCGCAGGTTCGTCCAATTTGCGAGCCAAATCACAATCAGGAGGATGACCACAGTTGTACCACCACTTAACCAACCTGGTACGGAAAAAGTCAGAGGCCATCGTAGAGTCAGGCAACCAGCCATCAACAGAATTATGATGAACAGGTAGATATAGTAATGGCTCAAGAGGTTTTCATACTGCTGCACTTGATTCAGGACGGCCGCGATTGAGGTCGGAATATTACGGACTAACATCGCAAGAATCCCGGCACGAAAGAGCCAAAAAACTAAAGCGATTAAGATCGATATCGCCAGGGCGAATGCATACATCCTCAGCCATACCCATTGATCTTTTGAGGAAGTTTCAGTCTGACGCGATGATGCCCAGGCACCTTCAGCAACTGCAGCCAGGGTTACCACCAGCCAGGTCACAATCACCAAAGCCAATAAACCATAGGAGATGGTAGCATCCGATCGCAAACGAGCAAACGATGACCACATGATTCCCGCGGTTGTTTGACTTCCCGATGCGTTGCCAATAAAGTTGTATCCCAATGTAACCAGCATTACTGTGACGATTAACCCAAAGAAGAGAGCTTCCTGTACCATGGGCAAAAAGAAGCTTGTCTCATCCTTGTCTTTTACCCACCGGTCACTACGACGCTTTTTTCGGCTAGTCGAACGGTTCCTATCGAGATTTAACCGATCTGGCGTTCCCCCTGAAGGGGTAAATGACCCGGAACCTGAGACTCCAGTTCCGCTTGTATTTAAGGATGGTTGTCCTGTCGATGGTTGCAACCCATATTCACCATAACGGGGTAGAAAATAGCCTAACAGAAGTATTAATCCAGCATATACCCAAAAATAAGTCCTCGTCACACCGATGGCAATACCGAAGTTTATTTCCACAAAATGCGATACAACCGCCGCCAACAATACCACCAGGGTAATTGCACGGGCTGGCTCTCCCTCGATTCTGGCAGGTCCTAACGAGGGGACAAGAGCGATCAACGTTATAAAGCCGATCAAACCGATCAGAATACCAAAAGGTAATCCAACGCCTAGATACTCAACCCCTCTCCACAAGCTGAAGAAAACCGCTCCAATCACCCCTCCCGCACTATATAGACCGAAAAACAATAATTTATGTAGACGGTCCGGAGTCAACCCCAACCATTTTAGGCCATAATAAAAGACGGCCCCGAAAATCAGCATATACGCCACCAGCCCAAGTCCACCGGTAATAACGATCGAATCCCAGGTCTCATTATGCGAACGATCAGGTGAAGCGTTACGTCGTTCCACAAGTCCCAATGCGGGGAGATAATAGCGGTTATAAGCAACATACATGCTCTCAGGTCCATAACCAATGAGCGGTCTTAAGATATTAAAAGCATCAGTGTGACCATCTGGAAATTCGAGTGGTTTGTTCGAAGTAACAAGTTTGACCGTCCCTTCCCAGATATATTTACGCACCAGTGCGCTATTGCTTTCGGGGTTCATTAAATTTCCAAACCGACCGATCGCGGGGGAATTACGCAATTTATCCAATGGGCCTTTGTCGAGGTTGAACACCACTAAGAACAAACCAACGAAAATAGCCGAGCCCACCAGAGAATAAGTCAACCATCGTTTCCGCCAATAAAGGGCTAACAGAAGCCCAATTGTGAAACATCCCGCCAACCAGCCTAACGCCGGACCCCGGCTACCACTCATATACAAGGCAATAACTTGTAGGGCAGCAATAAACACGTATGCAGTTGCACGGGTCAAATGAAGAGGTATCTGGCGGGTTTCAGTAAGAATTGCCTGAAAGGATAATACAATCCGGCTTATGGTCAAAGGAAAGACCATAATAAGGTAAGCCGCAATAAAGATTGAATTTCCCATGGTGGAAGCGATACGCGTGGACACATCGCCTGCCCAGGCAATCGGATCGAGGTTGAAGCGTTGTAATATTCCATATAAAGCGATCGGTAAGCTGGTTAAGATAATCGAAGTAACAATCCGTTCAACCTGGGCGCGCGTCCGGAGGTTGCCAGCCAATGCTGCAAAGATCACCAGATAAGATAAGGTCGTATAAGTTCCCTGTAAACGCTGATAAGATCCCCAAAAACTGACACCGGGTGTAATTGAAAAAATCGTGGCCAGGATATAAACAACGGCTAAAACAATCACCGGGATTACCATCGGTATCCGCAAGATGGATAGCACTGCTGACGTCCCTGGTTCAACCGGGCTAACGCCTGATCGCTTATCCTCTACCCCCTTCACCAACCAGGCGCCCAAAATTAATAATGACAGACTTCTTAGCAGGGTAATTTTGTCGGGTTCAAATATCCGGCTCGAATATGGATTAAAGAACAAAGGCACTACAATCAAAGCGACCAACCAACTCGCTTCGATGAACCCTGCGCAATACCGGCTCAGCTTTGTTGTCATCAAATGATTTCCACAAATATAAAGAGATCAGGTGAACGAAATCCCTGGCTGCCCAATAACCCGGAATCACCTTTCAAACCTACCATAACACAGATTGACGGGTATTTCAAGAGTGACCAAAACGCCACACAACCCCCGAATCTGTCATATAATTTTGTTTGTATGACCACTAATCCACAAAATTCGGGTTTCAGCGGGAATGTGCTCAAGCTGGTGAGCGGAACAACGGGCGCTCAATTAATTACCTTACTGACTGCACCAATCATTTCAAGACTCTTTTTACCTGAGGCATTCGGTACACTTTCAGTTTTTATATCAATCGTCAGCATTCTGAGCATCATCGTATGCCTGCGTTACGAATTCGCCATCATGCTTCCGGAGGATGATGGCGAAGCGATTAATGTAATGGCGCTGAGTCTTGTCATCGCGCTGTTCTTTAGCCTTGCAGTGGGTGTTCTATTGTTACTGGCGCGCCAATGGCTTGTTCCCTTACTGAATATTCCTGACCTGGCGCCCTATCTCTGGCTGATACCCATTGCGTTACTCATACAGGGTCTATTTCAATCCTTTAATTACTGGAATTCACGAAAACAGCATTTTGGTCAGTTATCCATCGCCCGCATTGCCGCATCTCTGACTACCAGCGCCATCCCAATCACCTTAGGACTGACCGGTAAAGCCAATACGGCTGGTTTGATCGCCTCCTGGGTAGCTGGCACTGCAGTGCTTACGACTGTTTTAGGTCTCAAAGTCTGGAAGCAAAGCATCGTTCGCCTTTCCCATGAACTGCGTATCTCTCAGATTCGGACGAGTCTGGCGCGCTATCGGAAATTCCCACTGGTAGATGCCTGGGGAGGTTTTATTAATAACTTTTCCTGGCAGATGCCTTCGCTGGTTCTATCAGTTTTTTTTACCCAAACGATCGTGGGGTATTATTCCCAGGCCAATCGAATTGTGCTCCTGCCAATGATCTTAATCGGTAATGCCATCTCTCAGGTCTTTTTCCAACGAACTGCTGAGTTGCGCGGGAATCCTGAAAAGCTAACTGCGACTGTTCAATCCATCTTTCGTGCACTAGTCTTCTTAGGCCTGATCCCAGCCCTGGTCCTGACTCTGGTCGGCAGGGAATTATTTACCATCGTGCTTGGCGCGAACTGGAGTGAGGCGGGGATTTATGCCCAAATTCTTGGTCCCTGGATTTTCTTCCTGTTCATTTCATCCCCATTAAGTACACTTTTCATGGTTCTGGAGCGCCAGGAGCTATCCTTGATTGTCAATGTTGCCATCCTGATCACACGCCTGGCAGCTTTGTTTACAGGATGCCTGCTGCATAATATTCTCTTGACACTGGTTATTTGGTCAGGATCAGGGATTTTAGTCTATGGGCTGATGTCAGGCTGGATAATGAAATTGGCTGGCATCCGGTATACCTCGCTGCTTCCGGTCATTGGACATTTCGCCTTATCCGCTTTGCCCGTTGGTCTGGCTATATTAATCACAAAACTGGCATTTCCCGGACAATACTGGCTCACCTTATGGGTTACAGCCATTGCGGTTTTTCTTTATTACTTCCTGATACTCCATTTTGACCAATCGCTGTCCCGATCGTTGTTAAATATCCTGCCTGCTGCCTGGCATGGGCGCATCCCTGACTGGATAATTTCTAAACCATAGATAGGATTTTCATTTATGCAATGGACTGTCCCGCTTTCTGATATTGATTTCGGCGAGGAGGAAACCACCGCAGTAAACCGGGTATTGAACTCCCGGTGGTTATCGATGGGTGAAGTGACACAGCACTTCGAGACTGACATGGCTGATTTCCTCGGCTGCAAACACGCTCTGGCGGTATCCAATGGCACAACCGCCCTCCACCTAGCTTTTGCAACCTTGGGTTTGGGGACGGGCGATGAAGTCATCCTCCCCTCCCTGACTTTCGTCGCCACGGCCAACGCGGTGTTATACACTGGAGCCAGACCTGTCTTCGTGGATATCACCAGCCTGGATGATTTGACCCTATCTATTGAAGCGATTGAAAACCAAATTACTCCGCACACTCGCGCCATCGCAGTCATGCATTATGGGGGTTACTTGTGTGCTATGCCAGAGATCCTCGAAATTGCCCGCCGGCATAACCTGGCAGTAATCGAGGACGCGGCGCATGCACCCGGAGCCGCCTATCAGAATAAAAAAGCTGGTACCTATGGAGAAGTTGGTTGCTTTAGCTTTTTCGCCAATAAAAACCTGGTCACAGGCGAAGGCGGGATGATAACCACCAACCGAGACGACCTGGCTGAACGCATTCGCCTGATGCGCTCGCATGGCATGACCACCCTGACCTGGGATCGCCATCATGGTCATGCCGGGTCGTACGATGTTGTTGCCTTGGGATATAACTACCGGTTGGATGAAATTCACGCCGCATTGGGACTGGTTCAGCTTGGCAAGTTAGAAGCAAACAACGAACGACGTGGTCGAATTGTTGAGGCGTACTGCCAGGGCCTGGGAACGCTAAAAGAGATCTCCATTCCATTCCAGGCAGGACGTTTCCTGGATCCAGCCTGGAGAGCCTCTTATCATCTCTTCCCGATCCTGCTCGATCCAACCATCCAACGGGAGCAATTTGTTAATTACCTGCGTCATAGGGGCATCCAAACCAGCCTGCATTATCCTCCAATCCATCTCTTTACCTATTACCGCGAACAAGTGGGAACATCTCGTCTTCGATTACCCCTCACCGAGACTGCCGCGCAACGTTTGGTTACCCTCCCTCTATATGCTTCAATGACCAAGGAGCAGGTACAGGCAGTTATCCAGGCCATCCATGAAGCGGTAACTGTTCACCTATGCGAACGATTTTGACGATTGCCTATATCTTTCCACCTCTGGGTGGCGGCGGTGTCCAAAGAACCTTAAAATTTGTTAAATATTTAACTGTGTTTGGCTGGCAACCGGTTGTTCTAACCGGACCAGGGGTTGGTAAATACCCGACTGACACATCTTTATTCGCCGAACTCCCCCAGGACTTAACGATCCAACGAACGTATGCCTGGCTTTTGCCCGGATGGTTACCCTGGCGATTAAGGAAAATATTCAGCCGTTGGTTGCTGTTAGGGGATGACCTGGCTGGCTGGTATACTGACCCAGTTTTAAAGGGTACAAAGCTAATCAAAACAATGGACATCCAAGCGTTGTATACAACCTCAGCTCCAATTGCCAGCCACGCGATCGGTAAGGCGCTCAAACAGTTTAGCGGATTACCCTGGATTGCTGATTTTCGCGATCCATGGATCGGTAATTTTTCCCAGGATTTCGCCACCCGCTGGCATGAACAGGCTGCCAGACGGCGGGAAAAAGAGATCGTTAAACAGGCAGACCGGGTGCTGGTGGTGAGTGAACCAATGCGACAGGCTTTCCTGAACCGTTATCCCTCGCTATCTCCAGCCAGATTTATTACCCTTCCAAATGGTTTTGATCCTGATGATTTCAGAAACCTTACACTCCTGCCTCAACGTTCGCCGCGTTTTACGATCGTTTACAGCGGTTCGTTTTACGGACAACAGCAAACCCCGCGTTATTTTCTGGAGGGTTTAAAAATAGGTTTAGATGAGAAGCTATTGGATCCCCAGCAAATCCTTGTACGGTTTATCGGTAATACCGGGAAACTATTGAAGGATGAAGTCGACCGGTTGGCACTTCAAGACGTGGTCGAAATTATCGGATACCTGCCCCATCGACAAAGCCTGGCGTATCTGATAAGCGCGGATTTGTTGTTGTTGATTATCGGGTCTGGTCCAGGCAGCCAGGCAGTCACCACTGGAAAAATTTATGAATACCTGGCCTCTCGCCGGCCGATCCTGGCCCTGGCGTCGCCAGGTGCAGCCACAGAGATTATCCGAGAAGCCCAGGCTGGCATGTTCACCGATCCTCAAGATATTGGAGCAATTGCTGTGAAAATCGTGCAGTGCTATCACTTGTGGCGTCAACATGAATTATCTATTCAACCAATCGACGAAGTAATCAATCGCTATGATCGCCGCGAATTGACAGCCCAACTGGCCCGGATCCTCACGGACCTGGTTCCTATGCCTTAGGGGTGTAAATCGATCGATGAAGATTTGCTTTATCTCGAATCCCAATAGCACCCACACCCGGCGTTGGGTTAGCTGGTTCCATAATCATGGACACAGCGTGTGTTTAATCGCCGACGGATTGCTCCAGGAACCCTGGCCAGGCATTGAGATATTCAACCTGCCGAAACGTAACCGAACCCCTGTGTTGAAATATCTGCTATGGATGATCTGGACACGTCGCTTCATCCTCCGTTGGCAGCCTGATATTTTACACGCCCACCGGGTAACGAGCGCTGGATGGCTGGGTGCGTTTAGCGGTTTCCATCCATTTATTGTTACCCCGTGGGGCAGCGACCTGTACCAATACCCGCAACACTCCACCCTGGCGACCTGGTTGACCCGCCGGGTGCTCTCTCAAGCCGACCTGGTCACGGCTGATGCCCAGGATCTTTGCCGATTGGCGATCGAATATGGTGCTCCTGCAGATAATACCCATCTGGTGCAATGGGGCGTCGACCTGGAATTATTCCATCCGGTTAAGAAGAAGCACGAATTACGCCAACGACTTGGGTTCATCGGTGATCCGGTGATCCTCTGTCCACGCGCGATGCATCCCATCTACAACCTGGATATCTTGTTACGCGCCGTGGCGATGCTTAAAACCGATTTCCCGAATTTACTTCTGGTGCTACGAGATTACAATACAGATCCTGTTTATCGCAGTCAATTGGAGGTCCTGGTAAAAAGCTTAAACCTGGTCAACACAGTAATTGTTGTGCCTGTTATTCCCTGGGAAAAAACAGTGGAACTATACCAGGCTGCCGACCTGGTCATCTCGGTTCCTTCGAGCGACAGCACGCCAGTGTCTGTCCTGGAAGCAATGGCTTGCGGAGTGCCAGTCATCGCCACTGACTTACCAGCCTTGCGGGAATGGATCCAGCCCGGCGTGAACGGTTGGCTTGTGCCAGTTCGCCAAACCACACCTCTGAGGGACACAATGCTTCAGGTATTAAAAGCCACCGATGAGAACGTCCGCTTTCGGGAGGAAAATATCCAGATGGTGCGAGACCGTGCGAATCAGCATGTCGAGATGACCAAAATGGAAATGTTCTACCAGGGTTTACTCGCTTGAATTGGCTCATCTAATTTGAGGACATCTAATGGCTCGCATCGTAATGCTACTCACCAACCCTTACCGACCAGACACGCGCGTTCAGCGGGAGGCCATCTCTTTAACAAACGCCGGGCACAGCATCACCGTTGTCGGATGGGATCGCCAAGCTGAGTTTCCGTTTCAAGAAACTCATGAGGGAGTCAAGGTTGTTCGAATTCAATCTGTCCGTTCTGCATATGGTGTGGGATGGAGGCAATTATTTTCCTTGCCCCGCTTTTGGAAGGCTGCCTTACGTACCGCTATAGAGTTAGAACCAGAGGTTATTCATTGTCACGATCTGGATACACTTTACGCCGGCAGGGAGGTTAAAAAACACATTGGTTGCCGGTTAGTTTTTGATGCACACGAAGATTATCCTTCCCTGATGTCACTATACCTGCCATCCCCGCTGATCTGGCTGTTGCGGCGATTGGAACGCCATTGGCTTCATGATGTCGATACAACCCTCACTGCCAGCTCTGTATTGGCAGACCGGTTGGTGAGGCAGGGAATTCAGCCAATCACACCCATCGGTAACTACCCGACACTCGAAGCCTTTGATAAGCTGACCGAAGTACAGGTACAGGCAGCCCGTCAAAAGATAGGGTTGGCGCCAACCGATTATGTAGTCGCTTACATCGGTGGTTTTACGCGTAATCGCGAGCTTCTACCCCTGGTTGCAGCCGGTCGATGCTTGAGTAATGTTCATGTGATATTCTGGGGTGATGGCAAACAACGACAGGCAATCGAAGCTGCTATTATTGGCGCCGCTAACCTGCGCTACCTCGGTTGGCTTCCGGCTGATCTTGTACCACTTTACACCCGTCTGGCAGATGTGATCTATTATTGCCTGCGCGCCGATTATCCAGGAGCCATTTACAATGCCCCGAATACCCTGGGCAACGCCATGGCGGCGGGCCGACCGGTGATTGCTAACCCGGTTGGCGATCTTGGTCGGATTGTGCAAGAAACTGGCTGTGGAATCCTGCTCCCCGTGGTTAATTCAGATACAGTTCGGCAAGCAATCGAAACCTTGAGGGATCCTGCTCAACGAGCTCAGATGGGTTCAGCTGGTCGTTTGGCGGCTGAACAAAAATATAACTGGCACGCAGCTGAAACACGCTTGATACAGGTCTACTCTCAACTTTTGCAGAGCCTCCTTCCTCCGTCACTCTGAACAAACCGTTTGTGATCCTGTATGCAGTGAAGGATCTCTATGCGCATTTTGTACCTTTCGCAGTATTTCCCTCCCGAAGCTGGCGCCACGCAATCCCGAGCCTATGAGATGGCGCGCAATTTCGTCCGCCTTGGTCACGCTGTAACCATGCTGGTGGAGGTGCCCAATCACCCCTCAGGCATTATTCCTCCTGCTTACCGTGGAAAACTTTATGGTCGCGCTGACCTGGAGGGGATAGATGTGATCCGGGTGTGGGTTAAAGCCTCGCCAGTTAAGAATTTCCGTAATCGGATATTGTTCTACTTGAGCTATATGGTCAATGCCACTTTAGCCGGAATTTTCTTAGCTCGGAAAAGGTACGACCTGATCTACGCCAGTTCACCTCCTTTATTTGTTGGCGGCGCGGCGCTGGCGTTGAGCATTCTCAAACACACTCCGATGTTCTTCGAGGTACGGGACTTGTGGCCCGAAATAGCAGTCGCGCTAGGTGAGTTAACCAACCCGCGCGCGATCGCCTGGGCAACCCATTTGGAGGAACGCTGTTATCACCATTCACGAGGGGTGATTGTCGTCACGCAAGGGATTTCCGAACACCTGATCAGCCGAGGTATCCCACCCGATAAAATTATCCTGATCCCTAACGGTGCCAATATTGATTTGTTCCAGTTTCGCCCGGCGGGGCGTGACAGTTTACGCGCCGAATTGGGACTGGCAAACAAGTTTGTGGCAATCTATGCAGGCATTCACGGAATTGCTCAGGGATTACAGATGGTTATCGAAACTGCCAGGCAGCTTCAATCGGAACCAGGAATCCACTTTTTACTGGTTGGTGATGGCCCTCAAAAGGCAGAAATCGTTGCCCTGGCTGATAAATACCACTTGCCCAACCTGACTTTGTTGCCAGAACAACCACACCAGGTAATCCCCGATTACCTCTCAGCAGCGGATGTTGCTTTAGTACCTCTAAAGAATATCGCTCTATTTAAAGGAACACTGCCATCCAAGCTTTTTGATGCCTGGGCCTGCCAGCGACCCGTCGTGCTCAGTGTAGATGGTGAAGCCCGGCAGATTCTAGAATCTGTACATGGCGGGTGCTATGTCACACCCGAAGATGTTTATGCTCTTATCATTGCTTTAAGGGAATTAAAAAACAACCCTGGCGAAAGAGAACGGATGGGGGCCAACGGCCGAGCTTATACCGTTAAACATTTCTCTCGCCAGGTTCTGGCTGAAAAATTGGCTAGAATCTTAGAAGAACGCCTTTCAACTTAATTGCCACATGAGGCGCAAGAGCCGCCTGAACAGGAAGCGCAACCGCCGTTGCCGCCGGCGACTACACGACCCCCGCTCTGCGCAAAGAAAACCGCCAACTTGCGAGAGGTATGCTCACTCTCGCATTTCTGGCAAGCAATTGGCGTGTCGGCATCGCGCATTGGGCGGATGATTTCAAACTTATTCCCGCAATCTAAGCAGACATATTCATAAATCGCCATACCATCACCTCATATCTGATGTTTCACGGGTTATTTTAACCCCGCCCACCAACCCGGTCAATAGAGGAGTGCAATTCGCCCATGCGCTTGTTTTGGGAAGTTGTGAAGCTCTCTTTCCGACGCCAAATTACGTACCGCAGGAAAAACAACCGGGGACAGGTATGACTTGCATCCCAGTCCCCGGTAATTATTACGGCACCATAAAGATCTTTGTCCATTCTGGCAAAGTCGGCGTTTTACCTTTCTCGACTAACGCCTGCCATTGTTCATCGGTCATGCGCTGATCAGCGGGTACAGTAAATTCATAATAGGTGTAAACAGCCCCAACGCCAATCCGCCAGGGTTGGTCTGGCAGTATAACGTAAATTTCGGTGGGTTGCCCAACACCCTCTTCTAAGGCGACCAGGTTACCGTCTGGTGTGAAACCGGTTGCGACATCGGCGACCAATGCAGCCTTCTGATCGCTCAAATCGCGACACATCCCAACATCCCCTTCGCTACAGTCTGAGGCGGACAAGGTCAGCGCCTCCAATTCTCCGCCAAAGTACTGGATGCGCCAGTAATCGTCGTCGGAAAGCGTCTCACCAGCCAATAAGCGCTCCGAAGAGGTTTTTAAGAAGCTTAATAGATCGATTAAATTTTCCAATGAACTTCTCATTCGATCATTCAGTAAGCCCCGTAAATCCAAACCGTCACGTGTCATTTGTGCCAGCGCCAACAAGCGGCTGTAGACTTCAGGATTGGGTTCGATATACCCATGCGGCGGTTCATCAGCCCCACCGCCTCCCATCTCAGCCATGACCTGCTTGGCGTAAAGAAGCGTATCGTGCTTCAACTCCGTCCAAGAACCCAGAGAAGTGTTCAACTCTTTGCGAGTCCAGGCCTGGGTCTGCATAAAAGCGGGATACTTTGCATCCTTCTCAGGTAACAAAGGTTGAAAAGCATATAACCAGGCCCAGTAAAGGTTCTGTGTCCAGGAATCTAATGCCAAATTCTTGATTTCCTGACGCACTTTATTCATTTGCTGGTCGTAATTCTGATACTGATTTTCACCCATGCTTTTCAATATATTTAAACTTTCCTCGGATCCCACGGCAGCGAAGAAATCCAGGCCTTTAGGCAGAGTGCGGAGATTTTCGGGGGTGCCAACATTCCGCCAGATCAACTGGCCAAACACATACGCATCCAGGGTAAATCGCTGCCCCATGAAACGGAAACCTTGGGTAGCCTCTTTCTTGTCCTCCCAAATCCACACCCACATGGAATTCACTTGTGGAGCCGGCAGTTTCCGCACTAACTCGAGGAACTGGGCCAATTTACCGTCATCCTGTAAAGCGGCTGGTTTAGCATTCGCGCCATAGACTAAATCCATCAAATTACTATACTCAAAGTAGGACAGATCATCGGCTTTACCCACGATAAAGTTGATTGGTTGGTAGAGATCTTGCCAGACATCAACCGCTGGTGCACCGTCGGTACTTGTGGCCTGGCGCATCGCGGACACAAGCAACAAAGCCCGGCGTGTCTCAAATTCATCCCGGGCGCGGAAAGTCAGGCGACCATACCACATCATCGCTCGGAAATAGCGCTGGAGAGCTTCGTCGCGCGTGTAGTGCCCTCGGGGAACATATTGGCTGTAATCTTCAATGAGCTTTTTATCGTCCGGTAAATCAGCACGATCCCAAATGGGCGAAATATGTGCGCCAGTGTGGGCATTAATAAATGCAAGCTCGGCTGCCACCAGGTCGTTTGCTTCAGCAGGAATTGGATCAGGCAATCCCAAGAGTTGGGCGCCGATAGCAAAATATGCCACGTTGCGGCGGGCCGGTTCTTCGAGCAGTGTACCTTTGAGGGTTTGGTATTGCTCATGGGAGGCATTAAGCAGTGCGCTGGTCAAATTCTTCAAATCCAGACTAAACTGCTCCCGCTCCAGATCGCGCAATAGCTTATCAAATAACAGATGGTAAATATGAAATACCGCGTCGGTTGTGATAAATAACGGCTGGTCAAGCATATAACGCTGCATTTCATAAACCTGGTAAAACTCTTGATACTTCCCCGGCACTGGCATCAGAACGACAAAACCATTTTGGCTTAACAGCTTCTGCTGCTCCTTCGAGAATGGCTTTGACCGCTGTTCTGCCACGATATCCAAACCCCTGACCGTATTTAAATCGATCGGTAAGGTGTAACCTCCCTTATACCTAGTCGGCAAATTTACTGCGGCAACCGAATATTCCGCAAATACCGGCCCATATACATTTGCTGGTATTTCTGGTAAATTCTCGATCCTCGTTGCAGTTGGAGTTAGCGATCCGGTAGGCTCGGGTTCAACTGGTTTCGTAGCTGGAATGGTCGTTTCAGTCGGTGACAGAACCCCCTCAATCGCTCCAGGGGAGGCGAGCGGCGATTGTGCAGGAGTTGCTGTTTGGCCTTGCGGATTAACTATACTGCATGCAGAAAGCATGAGTACAAGAATGCTGGCCAGACAATAAAATATTCTGCTGCGAATCATATGAAACTCCTTCCATATATTCTTTACGGGTCCATTACAATTTGATACTTATCACTCAAGCGGGTCATTATCGAGAGCGTCCCGAAAAATCCGGTCTGACGAGTCAGTAGATTGAAACCAAAACCAGACCACTGCCATACCGCCAAAGAACGAGCAGGCCAGCGAGGATTGCTGGAACCTGCTGTCTCAAGATACTCGCCTTCCAGAACCACCAGTTCTTGCCGGGTATCCCCATCCAGATCGGCTGAGCGGAAGGACAGAATCGGACGCGCCAGCGCTGAACCAACCCATAACTCTCGGAAAGCTTCTCGGCGCCAACTGATTAAGACCAGCTGGCAACTCTGACCGTTAGCATCTTGATGCCCTGCAATCCGCCCTCCATGAGGTAGAAAGCGATCAACTGGCCAGGGTTGAAAAGCGCGCCAAACCAGCAGGGTCACCTCAAGCTGCTGATCATGGTTAAGATCGGTCACCTGGGCATCAATAACATTCCAATCCGAAGAACTATGCCACATTACCTGGCCCGAGTGGTAAATCCACGCCTGTCCTTGATCAACCACAACCTGCTCATTCTGACCATCTCGATCCAGATCACCGTGATAGACCGGTAGAACTACTCGACCAACTGCACCGTGTGAGTCCTGGACGAGTACATCAGTCCGAAACTCCCAGGTTAAAGACAATGGAAAGATCATAACCCCACTATGAAACAATCCGTTTGTAATCAATATACCTGTAATCAGGAATATCAAACTTCGCGTGTATTGCATACCCTAAGGTCCATCGAAGAGTAATTCACCCTGCAAGGATTTTGGTAATAAAGCAGCAATCCAACTCATTACCTGCTGTGCGACGGTCTGGTCGAGTTTCTCTCCCCTTTGACCTGATAAACCGTTGAGTTGCTGGCACTCACCGAAAGACAGGCATAACCGATCCTGCTCTTCGAATACCCCAACCGGGATAATCTCCAAGCCGAGATCGATCAGATGTAAGATGAAACGTCCAACACCAGGTGGGGGCATTTGTAAAACACCTTTTGGCGCGTCTCCGCCCTCTGGTGCTAAACCGATGACCGGGTTGGGTGTAGCTCGAGCGTAAGCCAACACCCTCCGTACAGCTTGCGCTCGAGCAACAATATCCTGAGGGCGAGGCGGCATCGGCGGCATTACTGTAAAACCATAGACACGCGCAATCTTTGGGAACAACCATTCAGAAAAGGGTGTGAGTGTACGGGCACGAAAAGCATCTGGGAAAGTCCATGTCGATGCCATAATCCAATGCGCCTCAACCGGTAGCACTGCACTGAGTGCAAATACCATCCACCAGGCGCTGAAACCATGTCGCGAGTAATGGTTAAATACCACCAGACAAGGTCCAGCGCCTGGGATATTTTCATTACCAATGACTCTTAAGGGCGGCTCCAGGCGAGAAATCCAATTGCGGCTTTCACACGAAAAACTTAGCTTTTTCCCTCGGATCAATGCATTGACCAGGCGTAAACCGATCCCCATTTGGGAGGGGTAATGAATTTTGGGTGGACTGGCAGGATATCCTCCTGAACCAACCCGAACTCCCACATCGGGCGGTGTTTCCATCCTGGTCTACCAATTGCGCAAGAAATCTACCAGCAAGCGCACGCCAAATCCAACGCCACCGGAGGGAATATATGCATCCTCTTTCTCTGTCGCAGCCATGCCGGCAATGTCCAGGTGCGCCCAGGGGTAATCAATGAACTCCTGCAAAAATACTGCAGATGTCGCCACGCCACCGTTCCGCCCGCCGGAATTTTTCATGTCAGCGACTTCCGATTTTATTGCCTTCTTATAATCTTCCCACAAAGGCAATGGCCATAACCGCTCGTGGGTGGTTTGACCACTCGCTAATAATTTTTGCTGAAGCTTTTCGTCATTACAAAATAGCCCAGCCGCAGTTCCACTGCCCAGAGCCACAACACAGGCGCCAGTCAGAGTCGCCAGGTCAATCACTACCTTGGGATGGTACTGCTGAGCATACGCCAATGCGTCGGCCAGGATCAAGCGTCCTTCTGCATCAGTCGAGATAATTTCAATCGTCTTCCCATTACTGGCGGTTAAGACATCCCCAGGGCGATAAGCGTTGCCATCCGGCATGTTCTCGGTGCAAGGCGTAATCCCAATGATCCGTAGAGGTAAATTCAATTGACCTACCACCATCATCGTGCCGATTACCGCGGCTGCTCCACTCATATCTGTTTTCATGGCCTGCAATCCATCGGAAGGCTTGATAGAGATGCCTCCGGTGTCAAAGGTGATCCCTTTCCCCACTAACACGATCGGATCCAATTGCTCCTGATCACTACGATGCTCAAGAACGATGAATTTCGGAGGTTCACCTGCCCCTTTAGCGACCCCCAGGAAAGCGCCCATACCATGCTGAGCAGCCCATTCCCGGTCGCCAACCGTTAGCTTCATCCCAAATCTAACTGCCACATCTTCGGCTGCCTGAGCCATCCGTGTCGGTGTCGCTTCATTGGCGGGCATATTGATCAGGTCACGCGCCAGACACACCCCTGAGACAATCGCCTCGGCTGTCCGCACGCCAGTTTCAACTTCAGCCAGTTTTTCAACCTCGGATTCGACTACCCATAACGTTTGCACTTCCTTCTTCGGCTCGCCACTCTTCTTTGGTGCCGCGTAGCGATAAGAAGCCAGAAGAGAACCTTCCACTAAAGCCTGAGCAGCAGCTGCTTTCCCTAAACCGCCGTCCCCACTGCCATGGATGACTGTCGCCACGGTTTGAGCGTTCAGATCACGCGCTTTCTTAATTGCTAAGGCGGCTGCGCGCCGGGCAGCGTCCAGGTCGAAATACTCTCCGGCGTTGCCATTTGGCAATTTCCCCAACCCCACGACCACGACACGTCGAGCCGGGATCAAGCCGCGCGGGTAGATTAATCCGACTTCGCCTACCTTGCCTGTCAAATCACCGCTTGCCATCAGTTCAGAAATTGCGCCATTGAGCGCCCTGTCGACTGCTCCGGTCGATCCGCTGAGTGATTTTTCACCCTCGAATAGATTCACAATGACTGCGTCAGCGGTCACCGATTCGATCTGACCTTGAAAAACTTTAATTTCCATAAATTACTCCTTGATGTATAGACTTACTGGATTATTTAACCCAACCCAGCCCAATCCGGCCGCGTTCGATTTCTACTTTCTGGATTTCCACTTCTACCACATCGCCTACTCTCGGGACTGTTCCACTCGGGATCTGACTGCGATGGATTAAGCCGTCCTGCTTAACGCCAATATCCACAAATGCCCCAAAATCCACCACGTTACGAACTGTGCCTTTCATACGCATACCGGGATGCAGGTCCTCCATAGATAAGACGTCGGTGCGAAGAATAGGAGCTGGTAAGTCCTGGCGTGGATCGCGTCCGGGACGCACCAACTGCTCGAAGATATCATGCAATGTTGGCACACCTATCCCAAATTCACTGGCTAATGTCTCAATTGGCTGGCGAGCCAGCAGCGCTTCCAAAGCCAGCATGCGTTCAGTCACAGGCGTAGCCAGCGTCATTTCCGCTCGTTTTATAATCGCTTCAGCGATCGCATAACTTTCTGGATGAATCGCGCTCGCATCGAGAGGCTGATCTCCATTACGAATACGTAAAAATCCGGCAGATTGTTCAAAGGCTTTGGGGCCAAATCCGGTAACCTTACGTAATTCACTGCGGTTTCTAAATTCTCCATGCTCGTTGCGATATGCTACGATGCGTTCTCCAAGTTTTGGCCCTATACCCGCTACATAAGACATCAATGCAGGTGAAGCTGTATTAACATCCACCCCAACCGCATTCACCACACTCTCGACAGTGCCCTTCAATGCTTCCGTCAGGCGTTTCTGATCAACATCGTGTTGGTACATCCCAATGCCGATCGCTTTGGGATCAATTTTCACCAATTCAGCCAATGGATCCTGAACCCGGCGGCCAATTGAAACTGCACCCCGCAAGCTGACATCCAGATCAGGTAATTCGCTGCGCGCTAACGGACTGGCGCTATAGACACTGGCTCCGGCTTCATTCACAATTAGATACCCCACTATCGGTACTTTTTGCGTGGTCACACGATTCTTGCCACTCCATGCATCACCTTGGTTGGAGCGTAGTCGCTGAATCAATTCAGCGACCAATTTTTCGGTTTCGCGCGAAGCCGTGCCATTTCCAATGGAGATAAGTGTCACCGAGTGGCGGATGATCAAACCAGCCAGGGTTTTCAAGGACGCTTCCCATTGCTTCTGCGGCTCATGCGGGTAGATTGTATCGGTATCCAACACTTTCCCTGTTGGGTCAATCACAGCTACTTTACACCCGGATCGTAAACCTGGATCAATCCCTAAGACCGTGAAACCCGCCAAGGAAGGTTGGTTAAGCAAACCCCGTAAATTAGCTTCATAAACCCGGATTGCCTGTTCTTCTGCCCGTTCAGCCAGGATACGGCGCACATCTCGCTCAATCGCAGGTAATAACAGACGGTTGGCTGCGTCCACCGCTGCTTCTTGCAGCTTATCCGTCAATGGAGAGCGACGATCCGGCTGGAAAATCCCGTATACAGCATTTTGCCAATCGTGTTCGAGGATGACCAGCTTGACCCGTAGTACTTTTTCTGCCTCGCCGCGATTGATTGCCATAATTTGGTGGGGCTTGAGTCTATCGATGCGCATCTCGAAGTCGTAATACAACTCATAGAGCCTGCGAGGGTCTTCTGCTTCTTCGATCTTCTCGCATCTTTGAGACCCCCACTGCAAGGCTTTCTCCCGAATCTGACGACGGACCTCAGGATGATCGCTGATCGTTTCTGCTACAATATCGCCTGCGCCTGCCCAGGCTTCTTCTACACTAGTCACATTATCATTTAAATAGGGTTGGGCCAGCATCTCCAGAGACTGGTTCGTGTGGAATTGATTTAGAATTAAATCGGCCAGTCCTTGTAAGCCTTTCTCTCGAGCCATGCTCGCGCGCGTCCGGCGTTTAGGTTTATAGGGCTGGTAAAGATCCTCCAACTCAGCCAGATACTTAACCTCCAGGATTTGCTGGCGCAGTTCGATTGTCAACTTTCCCTGTTCCTCGATCGTTGCCAGGATTGTCTGGCGCCGTTCATCCAGGGCGCGTAGCTTACCCAATAACTCAATCAACTGGCGGAGTTGCTCTTCGTCTAAACCGCCGGTAATTTCCTTCCGGTAACGGGCGATGAAAGGCAATGTATTTTCTGCATCCAGCAGCTCGATCGTTGCATTCACCTGTTGCAGGCGGATATTGAGTTGTTCAGCAATATACAGCGGAATGTCCAAGTCAATCGCCTCGATAATCCCGGCGGGTGATTTCAAATCGAGCCAGGCTGTCGATCAAGCCCCCAGGACGATTGCGGGCTAACCATACAAGCTGATACTCGCCCATTAACGCCAAGAGATCCTCAGCCAGGTTCTGACGTTGTTGGGATGTTCTTCCGAGTGCGGACGGTTGCTGGTCCTGGAGAGCAAGCATGCCCCTCTGGCAGGCATGGCGAAGCATCCAGGCGACCAGTTCAAATTCACGGCGAACCAGGTTGGCATCGGAACCATGTGGGCGTGCGCTAACCAGTGATTGCATTGCTTCATCTACCGTGGTCAGAGTTCGCTGAAGGCGTTCTGGAGTAACTTCCGAGTAGCCTCGCAACCGTTCTAACGGGCTTTGCAGAATACCAAACAAGGCACTGGCGTTGCTCGGTTCTATCCCCACCTCCCGATAAACCTCGCCCAATGCATAGGCTGTCTCACCAAATCCACCTGTCGGATCTTGAAAGGCATGCCAGCTTAAGGCCGGGCGAATATCCAAGGAACGGTTTGCCTCGAACGCCCAGGAATAAGCTGCCCCAGCTGCGAATCCCAGGTAACTCACCGGTAACGGCTGCCAATGACCGTTATCGCCCCAATCTGTATTTAAATAACCAATCGCTCCGTTCTTCAAACCATTTTCAGCCGCATTGAGTAAATTCCCCAAAGCGTTCGTTGTTCGACCTGCAATGGTATTCCAGGACGAAGTACCCGGGCAGACATAAAATGGAATGCCTGCCTGCGCAAAACGCACCGTTCGCTCCTTAAAGGGATGGTCAGCCTCATACCCCCACTCCAGAGCAATCATGTCCTTGGGCAAGGCTGTGATCAACTCGGGATGGTTCAAGATAATGTCGCCCCAAAATTGCATCGTGCGACCGCGCGACTGCACTTCCTGGTATATCTTTAGTAAGAAATCCAGGTAAACCTGTCCCGCGCCGCGTTCTACACAGGCCTGTTGGCTGCGTCCTTGCCCGAGATCGAAAGTCTCATCACAACCGACATTAAACATGCGGCTGGAAAAATGCGGTAACAATTCATCATAGAGGCTACGTAACAGCCCCAAACTCCCTGGATCGATGGGGCAAAGGCTGAATGGTTGGAGCTTTTCTCCCCAAGGTGAGGTGAATTCACCCTGAACTTCGCCTAAAGGGGCGTAGCGAGGATGTTCCAACCAGCGATGCATGTGGCCAAAGGAGTTCTGGTTTGGAACCAGCTCGATGAAACGTTCGCGGCAATAACGATCTAACTCTAGAATTTCCTCGCCAGTCACCGGTGAGGCTTTTGACCAGATTTCAGGATGGTTGCGGTAGGCAAAAGTGTGTTCTGTATAAAGCTGAAGCTGGTTAATTTTCCAGCCTGCCAAAAGATCTACCAACTGGTATAACGTCTGCATGGTAGGTACTTTATCCCGGCTGATATCCAACATCACGCCACGCGCAGGGAAATCTGGCCAGTCTCGAATTTCTAAGCCGGGTAAAACCCCTCCAGAAACCTCAAGGATCTGGATCAAGGTACAGATTGCATAAAAAGCGCCGGCGAGATCATTCCCAATTGCCTCGATACCATCAGGAGAAATTACCAGCCGGTAACCTTGGGGATAAACAGTTATCCCGTCATGACTTGGCTCGCCCGGCTTCACCCGGATGGTTAAACTCATAGATGATCCGGGTAATTTCTCGTGCGTGACCAATTTTCCACAGACAATCTCCCAGCTCAAACCAGTTTTTGTAAATAGCGTTTGCTGGAATCGCTGCGCAGTATACAGAAGCTGTTGAGGTTGATCCGTGTCTAACCAAATCAGTTGGTGATTCTTTAGCTTAAAATCCGTTGAATGAGAATCTATGTGGCGCGGTAACGGTAACAGCGTTAATCCGGCCATCCTTCTACCATCCTTCGTAACGTACCAGATCCGAGATGGGTTTTCGTTCTTTCTGGCCAAGTTGATCCGCCGGGTAACCGAGAGGTGTGAAAATTAATGGCTCTACTTCGTCGGGTATGTGTAATATTTCACGGGCAGCCTGGGAGTTGAAAGCCGCCACCCAACAGGTGCCTAATCCCAAGTCCGCTGCAGCCAGGATCAGATGATCCATGACGATTGCGACATCAACCTCCAGATAGCGCCGATTATCAAACCGCACCCAACCCTGACGTGGCACGCCACACGCGCAAATTAACAAAGGCGCTGAAGCAAACCACTCACGATGATAAATCCGACGCAACTCCGTCTGTCGACCGGCGGTGTGAATAACAATGATCTGGAAGGGTTGCCGGTTGGCCGCAGTTGGCGCCAGACGTGCGGCCTCAAGCACTTTCTCTAGCTTATCATCTTCGACGGGATCCGGTTTATAGGATCGGACGCTGTAACGTTTGGTGATTAATTCAAGGTATTCCATACAAGCCTCCTGATAGAAAATAGTTTATTTACTTCTCTATCCAATCGTTTTGAATAGAAACATATAGCCTTGGTTGAACTCGGTAATATACTCGCTCTCGAAAATAGACAGTGCTTGATGAATAACATGGGCAGCCTCAGGCAGCGTGGTCATATTCAACATCGATTATAGCAAACATTTATCCCTTCCCAATGGCTACTCGATAAGAACCTGTTAGCAATGGTAAAATAAAGTTTAGGGGATTGGAGATCCCTTATTCTGATGCAGAAAGACGATTTTCCAATCCGCGATGATAAGCCACTTTACCTTGGGGAGGAGAAATGCGTGCCATCGATCCCAATGATGTTCGTTTCTTCAGCGGACAATCCCATCCTGAATTAGCCGGGGAGATTGCCAGCTATCTGTCTATTCCATTAGATTCAACCACATTTGTCCGGTTTAAGAATGATAACCTTTCCATCCAGCTTGGTGCATCTGTGCGAGGGAGAGTCGTTTTCATCGTACAATCATTGATTCGTCCAGTCAGTGATCACTTAATCGAGTTATTCATGATGTTGGATATCGCCCGTGGCGCAGGTGCGCGCGAGGTGCATGCCATTATTCCGTATTATTCCTATGCCCGATCAGATAAAAAAGATGCCCCCCGCATCTCGATCGCTGGGCGGTTGTTCGCCGACTTGATCCAGGCCTCGGGGGCTACCCACGTGATGACAATGACGCTCCATTCCCCTCAGGTGCACGGCTTCTTCAGTGTTCCGACAGATCCACTGACGGCTCGCCCGTTGTTTGCCAAACATTTTCAGGAACAGATCCCAAACCCACGCCACACGATCGTCGTCGCTCCGGACATGGGTCGCTCGAAACCAGCCGCCCGATTCGCCGCAGGCTTGGGATTAACCATAGCCGGCGCAGACAAGGAGCGCATATCGGATACCCGGGTGAAAATCAGCAATTCCGTTGCCCGGCAGGTGGAAGGATACCACCGCGTCCTGGTTTATGATGATGAAATCGCCACCGGTGGCACAGTCATTTCCTTGTGTAAGATTTTGGTGAAATTCGGCATTCGCGAGATCGCCTTGATTTGTACCCATGGCATCTTTGTAGGAAATACTCTTGATCACCTGTCCAAAATCCCTCAGATCAAAGAAATCGTGACAACCAATACGGTACCAATTCCTGTAAAAAAGCGACTTCCGCACCTCAAAATAATTTCTGTTGCTCCCGTATTTGGCGAAGCCATCTGGCGCAACTACATGCGTAAATCAATTGGGGATTTATTTTCCTTTAGCGATGAAATGAGTGATAGAGATCTTTTATTCAGGATTGAAGGAGAAGATTAATCAATTCGGCTTAATATCCAATGGAGTTATCATTTGAGATCAATATACGCATGTATCAGGCCAGTAGAGTAGCCGATGAAATAATATGCCCGAGTTAAAATCTATACCGAAGCTGTTGAAATCGATTGACTTTTGGCAAGTACTGTCCATCCTACAAAACACGCGCTTAAAAGCGCGCCAGGATCGCCAATACTCTCAAAGAACAAAGGGGCCCTTACAGTCACCCGGCCTACTTAAACAAATGCGCTCCCTGCCCAATGGCGCCCGGTATATATTTGATCAAGCCGAGCTTGAGGTAATCTTCCTGGCCTCCGATATCACCCGACTGTCCTGGACACCAGGCAATCCTCCGCTGCCTTACGCTATCGATAAGAAAGATTGGCCGTCTGTTCCTATAACGCAGCGTTCCTCTCCAAACCAGATAATCTCCAGTGCAACACTGGAAATAGAAATATTTCCAGATGGCGCCGTCCACTTTCGGTCAGCCACTCAAAAACACCTGCGCCAGGAGCCGCCTCCCCAGTTTCAAACTGTTATTTATTCTGGGCAGGACAAAGAAGATTTTTCATGGACAGCATTCGCGAGCTTGCCCCCCGAGGAGCAATTGGTGGGTTTAGGTGAACAATCCGGTCCCTTCAATCTTCGCCAGCGCTCCCATCGCCTGTGGAATAACGAAGCAGGTGGGAATTACAAACCAGGTACGGACCCGATCTATATGCCCTTGCCAGTTTATCTTGGCCTTAATTCACAGGGTAGCTATTTAATCTTCTATGAAAATTACCACGATACATTCCTGATGTTTTCTGATCAACTGTCCCGCCTGACTTTTGAGGGCGGTATGCTGCAATACTATTTCATTTCTGGTCCACCGGCTCAAGCCCTGGAAAAGTTCACCGAACTCACCGGGCGCACCCCTCTACCACCGCTGTGGGGTCTGGGGTATCACCAGTGCCGCTGGGGATATCGCACAGAAGCGGATATCCGCGAAGTCGTGGCTGGTTTTATTGAAAACGACATGCCAATCAGCGCCATACACCTCGATATTGATTATATGCAGGATTATCGAGTTTTTACTATCAATCCGCAACGCTTCCCCGATCTGGCGCGCCTTTCCGCTGAATTACTTAAGCAAGATTTACACTTGATCACCATCCTGGATCCGGGTGTTAAACAGGATCCTGAATATTTTGTCTACCAGGAAGGGCTAAAACGGCAAACCTTTTGCCTGGCAGCCGATGGGAAACCAGCCCAGGGTGTGGTTTGGCCAGGATGGTGCGTCTTCCCGGATTTTACTAACTCGAAGACCCGCGCCTGGTGGGGCGAGTATTACCAACGCTTGCTGGAAGCTGGTATTACGGGTTTCTGGCATGATATGAACGAACCATCCTCATTTACTGCTAGTAAGGAAATGACTCTCCCGCTCAGCACGCGTCACACCATGGATGGGCAGATTGGTAATCACCACCAGGCTCATAATCTTTATGCACTGCAGATGAACAGGGCTGGTTATGAGGCCTTACGGAAACTTCGCCCGAACCAGCGTCCCTGGATCATCTCACGTTCTGGTTGGGTTTCGCAGCAGCGATATGCCTGGAACTGGACCGGCGACACTAACACGAGTTGGGAGAGTCTGCGTATGACGCTTACCACGGTGCTGGGACTGGGCCTCTCGGGGATACCTTTCTCTGGTCCAGATATAGGCGGTTTTAGTGGTAATCCCTCAGCCGAGCTCTATCTACGCTGGTTCCAACTGGCAGCTTTTTTACCCTATTTCCGTACCCACTCTTCGCGAACGTCTCCTCGTCGCGAACCCTGGGTGTTTGGCGAGCCTTACACGAGTATCATCCGGCGCTATATGAGACTGCATTATAAACTACTGCCCTACCTGTACACTCTGGCTTGGGAGGCCAGCCAGACAGGGGCGCCCCTGGTGCGACCACTCTTTTGGATCGAGCCAGATAATCCAGATCTATGGGACATTTCTGACTCCTTTCTCCTTGGCAACAACCTGCTGGTCGCGCCGGTTTTAGAAGAAAAGGCTGCCAGCCGTCAAGTGACTCTGCCGGCCGGAACCTGGTTGAGTTTCTGGGATGATCGTTTTTACCCGGGATCCAGTTCAGTCTCCATACCGGTTAACCTGGAACAAATCCCTTTGTTTGTCCGCGCTGACTCGATTTTACCTTTGGTTGAGTCCGGACAACTTCACCTGCACCTGTACTCCACCCAGGATCATTTATATCTACCGAACCACTTCGCCGGTTCCCTGTATTGCGATGCCGGCGATGGGTACGGAGAGAGTCGTCTTGACCATTTTTATCTCCGAGGCGATGGATCGTCGCTCTATCTACAATGTCGATCAACAGGGAATTATCCTTTCCCTTACCAAAAAACCTTCTTACACGTCCACGGAGTGAAGGTAAAAACCGCTTATGTGGATGGCGTCCCATTCCCATTCGAGAATAACCGGATCGAAACCGGATATTTCTTGGAAACCAACCTGGAGTTATAAACGCATGGATTTCAACCATTACTTTACCAACGAAGAGTTAGAAGCCATTCTTCCGACCTGGGTTCAAGAATATCCAGATCTGTTAACCCTCACCCACCTGGGGCAAAGTTACGAAAAGCGACCGCTCTGGCTATTGACCTTGACGAACAAAAAAACAGGTTCAGACATTGAAAAACCGGCACTTTGGATAGATGGCAACATCCACGCCACCGAAATCGCAGGAACAACAACCGCCCTAATGCTTGCCTACACCCTGTTAGTAAACTATGGCAAAGAGGAGCGCCTGACTCACTTGCTAGATACCAGCGTATTATATATCGCGCCACGGATCAATCCTGATGGCGCGGCCTGGGCGATGGCGCCTAATCCCCGTTACATCCGTTCTGGCGTCCGACCTTATCCGTTTGAAGAAAAACAGGAAGGTTTACATGCCGAAGATCTGGATAAGGATGGGGTGATTTTACAAATGCGCATCCCCGATCCCAATGGCGACTGGAAGATCAGTTCACTCGATCCACGCCTGATGGAAAAACGGTCTCCCAACGAATCTGGCGGCGCCTATTATCGTTTATTGCCGGAGGGAATGATTGAGGATTATGATGGTTACCTCATAAAACTTGGTCGACCTCAGCAAGGATTAGATTTCAACCGTAACTTCCCCTATGAGTGGCGTCCCGAAGGCGACCAAAACGGCGCTGGGCCTTATCCCGCTTCTGAGCCGGAGATTAAGGCTGTCGCTGATTTTATTGTCGCACACCCTAATATCAACCTGGCGGTAACCTACCATACCTATAGCCGCGTCATCCTGCGTTGCTCCAGCACCAAGCCTGATAGTGAATTGGATACCGAAGATTTGTGGGTTTATAAGAAAATCGGACAAATGGGCACTCAATTCACCGGGTATCGTTGTGTCTCTGTTTTTCACGATTTCCTATATCATCCAAAAGAAATCACCACTGGTGCCTTCGATGATTGGATGTATGACCACCGGGGTGTATTCGCCTTTACTGTCGAGTTATGGGACTTGCCTTCAGAAGCCGGCATTCAGAATCGTAAATTCATTGAGTGGTACCAGGATCACCCGCATCATGAAGATGTACAAATTCTCCAATGGGCTGATGCACACGCCGGAGCGGGTGCGTATGTCGCCTGGTATCCATTCAACCACCCCCAACTTGGCCCGGTTGAATTGGGTGGTTGGAACTCAATGTACACCTGGCGTAATCCACCAGCCGCCTTTATCGGATCGGAAGCCGCGCGCAATGTTCCCTTCGCTATAGCGTTAGGTGAGTTGTTGCCTCACCTGGCCATCCACACTTTGGAGGTGACGCCGCTAGAAGAGGAAACTGGAAAAACAACTCCGGATTTAAAATTAAAGACTGATTTCCGGATCAACCTGGTCGTTGAGAATACCGGTTTCTTGCCAACTCATACCAGCCAACAGGCCAAAAAGCGCCAGGCTGTCCGTCCCTTGCGGGTTGAATTGGAGTTACCTGCTGGCGTAAGTCTGATCAATGGCAAAGTCCGCTCGGAACTGGACCACCTGGCCGGACGAAGCAACAAACTGGATGTTACTATGATCTGGGGTGCGGCGCCCACCGACCACCGGGGGCGCGGAGAATGGGTAATACGAGCGCCTGCTGGTGCGCAAATAGGCATGAAGATTCTCAGTGAACGGGCTGGCACTCTATATCGTACAATTCAACTCGGAGGATAATTTATGGGCATCAAAGAACGGTTTCTGGGCCTGGCAACATATTTATTGTTAGAACGACCGGTGCGTGCCCTGTCCCTGGCGGGATTTGCGGTTGCCTTTGGAGAATCCGGGAAACGCATCTCTATGCACCTTGAGTCAACGACAGATAACACTGCCAACCGGCAAAAACTAAGTCACATTATCGGTATTGAGAGGTGGGGTCAACGCCGGTTAAAAGTCGCCTTGGGTGAACCATCGCTTGAAGACGAATATAACACCTACCGACCCGATCCACAGTCTACCTGGTCAGAGCTCTGCGTAGATTTCCAAACTACTCGCCAGACTACGGTAGACTTGATCCGTCAGCTCGATCAGGCTGATGTGCCGGTTACTACTAAAATTCTCCACAACCATTTCGGTCCATTGAGCAGTCGCGCCTGGCTGCGCTACCTTAATTTGCACGCCAATCTGGAAAGCAAGCGCATAAGTGGAGCTGTCCGGTAATAATCCAGGAGATTACCATGAAAAACCTAATCCAAGAAAAAGTTGACCAGGCGATTGATATTTTAAACGAAAAGGATGTTGATCTCTGGCTGACCTTCGTTCGTGAAACCAGCGCAGGGGGTGATCCGGTTTTGACTTTAATCTACGGTCATGACCTGACCTGGCAGAGTGCACTGATATTAGCCCGATCTGGAGAGCGGATTGCCATCGTTGGGCATTTCGAGGCTGAGGCTGCCCGGCGCATCGGAGCCTATTCCTTAGTAATCCCCTACCACGAGTCGATGCAAAGCGTGCTCGTGGAAATCCTTGAACGGTTTCAACCTCGCCAGATCGCAATTAATTATTCGATAAATGATGTCCATGCGGATGGTTTATCCTTTGGAATGTATCAACTTCTCAGGCAATATCTCTCGGGCACCTTGTGGCAGGATCGTTTAATATCTGCCGAAAGCGTCGTCGGTGCTCTACGCAGTCGCAAAACCCCTCGCGAAATTGATCGGATCAAATCTGCGATTGTCACAACGGAGATCATTTTTAATCGCACATTCGCCTTCGCCCAACCCGGTCTTACCGAACGAGAGATCGGTGATTTTATGCATTCTGAAGTAGAGACTCACGGGGTGAAAGCAGCCTGGGATTATGCCAACTGCCCATCGGTAAATACCGGGCCACTATCCCCAGTCGGTCATATTGGCCCCAGTGATATCCAACTCGAACCCGGTCACATTTTGCACATCGATTTCGGCGTACAGCATGAGGAATATTGTTCTGATCTCCAGCGAGTGGCATACATCCTGGCTCCGGGCGAACAACGACCTCCTGAAGCAGTGCAACGTGGCTTCGACACAATTGTTACAGCGGTCCAACAGGCTGTAGCCTCCATGCGACCCGGCAAACTCGGCTGGGAGGTGGATGCCGTGGCGCGGGGAGTTGTCACCCGCGCTGGATATGACGAATATAAATATGCCACCGGTCACCATCTGGGGCGCCAGGCGCACGACGGCGCGGGTGTGCTGGGTCCCCGTTGGGAGCGTTATGGTGATACACCCAATTACCCGTTGGAAGCAGGCCATGTGTATACGATCGAGCCTGGATTGGCAGTGCCAGGTTATGGATATATCGGCCTGGAAGAAGATGTCGTCGTCACCGAATCTGGAGCCGAGTTTCTGAGTACACCACAAGTAAAAATGATCCTTTTATAATTTCCCAACGGTGTTCAGTCGCCAATGGAGTTGGTCCAATGCCATACAGGATTACTCTACCTGCTCAAAAGCGGATTGCTCTGGTCGCTCACGATTCACGTAAAACTGACCTGCTTGAATGGGTAAAGTACAATAAAGTGCTCTTGAGCCACCATCATCTTTACGCCACAGGCACTACCGGCGCTATGATTGCTCATGAAACTGATCTGCTGATCTACTGCTTTAAGAGTGGTCCCTTAGGTGGCGACCAGCAAATCGGAGCCAAAATTGCTGAGGGCGAAATTGACTTCTTGATCTTCTTTTGGGATCCTCTGGAACCTCAACCACACGATCCGGATGTCAAGGCTTTGCTGCGCCTGGCGGTTCTATATAACATCCCAACTGCCTCCAATCGGGCCACGGCAGACTTCCTGATTACCTCTCCATTGATGGGTCAATCTTACTCAAGAATGATGTCCGACCGGTTGAAACCAGGCGATCCGGCGGGTACTGAAGATTCCTCTCTTTAAGGCCCCTCGCCAGGTCTTTGGATTGTGTGTTAAAATACCGCTTCAATTTTCTATTATCGAACTGTTATCCGCGGAAATGTTTATCGTAGGATAGGTATGTTTATGAAAGCAATGATTCAATCCATCAAGGGCACTCGGGATTTCTATCCCGAAGAAATGGCTGTTCGCACCTGGCTTTACGAAACTACTCGTAAGGTTGCTGAATCCTATGGCTACCAGGAATATGATACGCCTTTTCTGGAGTCGATCGAACTCTATGCTGCCAAATCGGGTGAGGAGTTGGTGAAGGAGCAATCCTTCGTCTTTCCTGACCGGAGCGGTGATTTAATCACCCTGCGCCCTGAACTTACCCCCTCCCTGGCGCGCATGATTGCCCAGCGCCAGCGTCAGCTCATCTATCCCCTTCGCTGGTGGTCGTGGGGACCTTTCTGGCGTTATGAACGCCCCCAAAAGGGACGCACGCGTGAATTTTACCAATGGAATATAGACCTGATCGGGGTTGACTCGCCAGAAGCCGATGCTGAGATGGTTGCGGTTGGAGCAGGTTTCTTGCGCGCCACAGGCATCACCCCGGCTCAGGTAAACATCCTGGTGAACAACCGCCAATTGATGGATGAAGAGCTCAAAGCTCTAGGTGTACCAACCGAGAAAAAGAGGGAAGTATTCCGTTTGATAGACCGGCTGGGCAAGATGGAAGTTGCAGAATGGGAAGCTTATGCAATCGAAGTCGGATTATCTCCGTATCAATTGACCGGTTTGAAAGCGGTGCTGGGGAATAACCAATTATGGCGGAAATCCGACTCGCTGGTGAGTCTGTTTCAGGCGTTGGACGCCCTTGGCGTCAAGGAATACGTTCGCTATGCGCCGTATATCATCCGTGGCCTGGATTATTATACCGGTACGGTGTTCGAAGCCTGGGACTGCGACGGCGAGTTCCGCTCCATATTTGGTGGTGGACGCTACGACAACCTGGTGGCGGATGTTGGTGGGGAACCATTGCCCGCAATCGGCTTCGCCATGGGTGATCTGGTTGCCAGCCTGGTTTTGAAGAAATTCGGTTGCATTCCATCAGGACTGGCTGCCTCGCCGGCGCCAATCCTGGTCACGATATTCGATGAAGAGTCGAGGCTGGCCTCTCTGAGCCTTTCGGCTGAGTTGCGTCTGGCTGGCTTTAAAGTCATCTGTTACCCCGAACCTGCTAAGATGGCCAAACAGATCAAATTTGCTGATCGCATGGGCATGATAATCGCAATCATTCTGGGCCCTGATGAGCGCGCACGCGGTCAGGTCGCGCTCAAGGACTTACGGACGGCAAAGCAGAAGACCGTTCCTCAAGCAGAAATTGTTACCACGCTACGCGAGATGGTTGATAACTGCCCTGCTTCATGATAGAATCGCATTCGCTCGTAAATCGAGCCATACGGTGGGTGTAGCTCAATGGCAGAGCACTTGACTGTGGATCAAGTGGTTGCGGGTTCGACCCCCGTCACCCACCCCTGATGGTTAGGCTGAAAGGTATAAAAGATGTCCCACATCTGGTGATGTGGGGCATCTTCTTAATAAATAGGCCAGAACCGATTAACGGATTCGTCACTCTGCCATATAATAAAGCACAACTCCTTTTCTTGATTTCCTCAAAGAAGTGATACCACTTACCAAATTAAGATATGTCACCCTTCATTGCCATTGAAAACCTGGATCCCCGCACCCTGACCCTGCGCCAGCGCTGCCAGGAGCGCAAAACCCTCCTGCCGCCTTGCGATGGCGATCCACGCTTGATTGCCCGTTCTCTTCAAGCTACACCAACTGTTTCTTCCTGGACTATCCGGCGGGGTCTACTCACCCGCGACCTGCTGATCGGGATGCCACTGGCGCTGGATGATCTCGAGTTATTAGTCGGTCGCCTGGCGCTAGACCTGCCTGAGTGGCAGGTGGAACGTCCAAAGGCCACAGCTTATATCCTGGCGCATTATCCAACTGTGTTTACCCCTGGTCAAACTGGTCACTGCCAGCTCGATCTAAGCCGTTTGTTCAGCCTCGGACTCGATAATTTGAAAGCGGATCTCGCTCAACGCCGTCACTCAAGTTGCGAAAAAACGGCCGAAGTTTACCAATCCTTCTGTGCTGCCTTGGATGGCTTTACAATCCTTATCGAAAATGCGGCTCGCCTCGCTGAGCAAAACAGCCAATTCGCTGGTCGTGATCAGCCACAGGTAACCGAGCCACGTCGACATGAGCTCGAGGAGATGGCCGCCGCCTGCCATCATGTTGCCCATCACCCCCCTGAGACATTTCGACAGGCTTTACAACTCACCTGGCTGGCAATCCTGGGCTGCCAATATGCTGATCGCGCCTGGCTGGTTTCACCAGGCCACCTGGATCGCATCCTGGCTCCTTACTACCTGGCCGACCTGGCCATTGGTAAGATCACGCCTGAATACGCTTTGCTGCTCCTGGAGAATCTGTACCTGCTCCTTAACGAAAACATTCCAGATGGCCTGGCAATCTCGGTGATGGTCGGCGGGCGGGATGCAAATGGCCAGGATTTGACCAACCCGCTTTCGTATCTCTGTTTGGAAGCGCTGCGACGAACAAAGCTGGTTTATCCTACGGTTGGAATTTGCTGGCATGCCGGTACGCCAGTTACATTGATTGACCTGGCGATAGATTTGATCACCCGGGGATACGCAAACCCGGCTTTCTTTGGCGATGAGACTATCCAACGCGGCTTACAGCTTTACGGCGTTCCCCCGCAGGAATCCTGGAATTATGTGAATTCTACTTGTGTTGAAATCACACCCGTAGGCTCCAGCAATATCTGGGTGGCTTCACCCTACTACTCCACCTGTAAACTATTGATAGATGAAATTGCAGAACAAGTCCAGACAGGTACTGAGGCAGTTACATTCGAAGCTTTCACAGACCGTTACTGCCAACGCCTGGCGCGGCAGGTTGCTACTGCTGTAGCAGTTGAAAATGATAACCGCATCCAGCGCCAACAACACGGTGGCAAACCGCTGCAAAGCGTGTTTACCCGGGATTGCATCGCACGCGGTCGGGATATTGACGATGGTGGGGCGCGGTATAACTGGGTAGAGTGTTCTTTTGTCGGATTGGCCAACCTGGCGGATTCGCTCTATGTACTACGGGAAGAAGTGTATCATCTAAAACGCCACACGCTGGCTGCGTTTCACCACATCCTGGAGGCCAACTACCAGGGCTACGAAGTCGAACGCCAGCGTTACCTGCATGCTTACCCTAAGTATGGCAATGACTGTTCTGAGATTGACAGCCTGGTTGGGGAGATCATCGCCGTGTTGCGTCGCATTTGTGCTCAGCACCGCCTGGAACCAGACGACAGCCCCTATGTTCCTGGAGCATTTTGCTGGATCATGCACGAACATCTAGGTCGGGAATGCGGCGCTACGCCAGATGGACGCCAGGCGAATTTTCCTTTCGCAGATGGTTGTGGTGCTGCTCAAGGGCGTGAACGAAATGGACCGACTGCGGCAGCCCTATCGGTCACATCCTGGGACGCTGCGCCATTGATTGGCGGCGCTGCCTTTAACCTGAAGTTCAGTACCTCGCTTTTTTCAATCCCTGGATCAGTGCGAGGACTGCGCGACCTGGTCCTCACTTTCTTACAGATGGGAGGTTTCGAGACTCAGATCAATGTTGTAGATCAGCGCATCTTACGCGAAGCGCAGGCGCATCCCGAGGCCTACCGCGATCTGGTAGTGCGTATCGGTGGTTATACCGATTATTTCACCCGCCTGACGCCAGAAATGCAGGCTGAGGTGATATTACGCACGGAATACAATGGAATTTAAATGATTCACGGTCTGGTATTCGATATCCAGCGTTTTGCCATCCACGACGGACATGGCATCCGCACCACAGTCTTCCTTAAAGGTTGCCCTTTGCATTGCCTCTGGTGCCATAATCCTGAAGGACAGACCACCCATGCGGAGATCTTCTTTCTGCCAGAAAAATGCATCACCTGCCATTATTGTGAGCAGGTCTGCGCGAACGATTGTCATCATTTTGAAGCAGTGACCTCTACCGCAGATCCTGTCCACCGTTATGACCGTTCCAAATGTATCCGGTGCGGTCAATGCACCCGTGAATGTTACTCCGAGGCATTAGAGATCTGTGGTAAAGAGATGAGTGTGGAAGCTGTAATGGAGGTTGTGCTGAAGGACCACCTCTTTTACCAAACCTCCGGAGGCGGTTTAACTCTCTCTGGAGGCGAGCCGATGCAGCAATTCGAGTTCACCCTGGCTTTACTTCAATCTGCTCGACAATCTGGCCTGCACACCTGTCTTGAAACCTCCGGTTTTAGCTCTGAGCAAAGGTATATCAAAATTATGCCGTTTGTGAACCTGTTCTATTATGATATTAAAGAAACTGACCCTGAATACCATCGGGTCTACACAGGCGCTCCAATTGCATTGATCCTTGAGAATCTAAAAGCGCTTGATCAAGCTGGTGCGTCCATTGTATTGCGCTGTCCAATCGTACCTGGAATTAATGATCGAGACGACCATTTCCAGTCGA
This sequence comes from uncultured Anaerolineaceae bacterium, assembly GCA_964354345.1. GTDB lineage: Bacteria > Chloroflexota > Anaerolineae > Anaerolineales > UBA4823 > CAYGZL01. The sequence goes on from CAYGZL010000147.1 coordinate 43,190, forward strand.
TCGCCCAGATCGCCAACCAGATGCAGCGATCCACAGGAATTCACATCTTACCCTATCACGACCTGGGCGCTTCGAAAAGCCAGCGCCTGGGAAAAACGCCTCCCCTGAACAGTATCCCGCTACCGGATGCGGTTCAGATTCAGGGATGGGTTAACAAGATTCAGCAATACACACATGTCCGTGTGCAAAGAGATTGATTTTATATTAAGGAGAAGAACATGTCAGAACTTGACCCCCCCAAAGAAATCCGCAAGTTAAACATCAGCGATGCTGAAAGAATCGATCGCTTCCGCCTGGCGGGTTACGGTGGATCAGTATCCGATTCACTGTATACAGTCGGCGTTCGAGATACAGTTTTTTCTTCCCAATTTAAGGCATTACGCCAGGGCATGCAACTGGTTGGAAGAGCCATCCCGGTTAAAATGCATTCCCAGGTTGACCTGGCCGATTTCCCAGAAGAAAAAGCGCGGGTGGAGGCGCGTTGGGAAGCGGAGGGAGGCCACCCACAAAAACGCATGATGCGGGCCGTTGCCACCTCTGCGCCGGGTAGTGTCCTGGTTTTCGACTGTGGTGGTGATCTACAACCGGCGTATTTCGGTGAGATGAGCTGCCAACTAGCCTATGCGCACGGCTGCCGGGGCATGTTAATCGGGGGGAACTGCCGGGATACCCAATATGTCTTGAAAATGCCCGATTTCCCGATGTTTTCCTTCGGTACACGCCCGAATGCCTTCGGGGGCTGGACGATTCTTGAGGTCAATGTACCCATTTATCTCCCCGGTCATATTACCCACTATGTGCGTGTGACACCCGGAGATTACATTTTTGGTGATAATGACGGCGTGCAACTCATCCCGAAGGAAGTAGTGGATGAAGTGCTGTTACGCGTCGAATATATTTACAACAAGGAAAACGAGGAACGCCAACAGCTTGCCTCAGGTATGCCAATTGACGAGGTGTATCGAGTCTTTGGCGTCTTATAGATTGCCGTACGACGAATTTCACCAGGAAGGATGCAAATGACCACAAAAAAGGTGGTCATTTGCATTATCCGAATAATACCGTTATCATTCCCCAAGAAATAAGAAAATAAGTCACACACAGGGCTGCAATCGTCAAGACCGTGAAATAAATCCTCCGACGCAAAGAACCGTAGTCGTTTTGCCACAAGCCGATAGCCAGGTATGCCATTCCAAGGGTGGTCAAGGCAACTAACCAAGGGAAGATAAAGAGCGGTGTGGAGGAGCGGGGCACACCCAGGATAAAAAGGTTCTGTTTATCCAAAATAATCACGAAAAATAAAATAATTAACGCCAGGGAGAAAAATCCGGTTAAAAATCCGTTTAATGCTGCAAACCAGGTAGCCAGCCGGCTGGTCACAGATGACTCTTCAACGGGTCGCCGGCGAATGACGCGGATCAACCAGGCTGCGGGGTAAATGAAGAGAGCAGAGACCAGGATGAGCGTGCTCACGCCATAAACCGACAGCTCAGTTAACACATTCCCATTCAGGTTCAAGATCCGGTAAACCACCGGCAATTCCATGACATCGTTGCTGGTGTGAAATTTGACGGGTGGTAGTTGTTGGATACAGGATCCATCAGGTGAGGAAGAAGGATTACTTAGAAAATCAGAAACGATTTGTATTGAGCACCCGCTCGAAAAAGCTGATCCATGCCCTGTATTGGGAAATGTAAATACGGTACTGTTCTTCAGTGTTTTTGCCACCAGTTCACCAAAGTAGGCTGGTGTGATTGGATCAAACTGACCATTCAAGATCAGGGTAGGCACCTCGCTAGTAATCACCTGGTCAACCTGTGTTGTCAAGTCCTGCACATTCCAACTATTGCATAGATTGATGAATCCTTCTGCTTCGGTTATAGCATCCTTAGACAGTTGGGGGGGTAGACCACTTAAGTCAATCTGCTGAGGAGTAAAATCGCTATTTTCGGCGCAAGTTACCGAATAATACATGCCGTTGCTCATCGTCCGGTCAAATATGACCATCGGCATGATTTGCTGGATCAGGTTATATTTTCCATGCCCTGCATCCCAAATCATCTTTGGCAGGAAAGGTATCAACTCGGTTGAATAGATCATCTGGAAAAGGACGCTTTGCAAGAAGTCGCCATTCATCAAAGTTTGATAATTTTTCCCTGTAGCGGAGTCCTGCAAATAGAAGGTTACCGGGCTTTTGGTTAAGCGATCTACAAGCTGGTAGAAATAAGCGCGGAGATTGGGGTAACTTGTGCGACAACTGTCTTGTTGTTCACAAGCGGTAAATAGCGCCTCAAATGCGCGATTTGTAGTTTGCGGCGCGGTGGTGATAAAGTTTACCTGGGGCGGCACAACCGCATCCAGAATAACCGCTCGCAGGCTCTGAGGATAGGAACGCACGGTCTGCAAGGCTAAGAAAGTTCCATAAGAAACGCCGTACAAATCAATTTGTTCATATCCGAGGGCTTTTCGCAGCGCATCCACATCTCCGGCGTTTTCCAGGGAGTTGAACGCGGATAAATCAATGCCTTGCTCACTCAAGCGTTCTCGACAAGCCAGAGAGGCTTCATTACTCATCTTAATTGACTCAGCTACGCTGAGATCTTTATCGAGGGTTTGAATGGTTAAGTCGAGTAATTCAGGACAATCTAGAAATGGCTTCGAATAAAGCGTGCCACGTTGATCGAATAAAACAATCTCACGCGTGCCGTACAACGGGCTGATCAAGACTTGCTGCAAGAAGACGTCAATCGTAGAACCACCTGGCCCTCCCTGAGCCATGAACAAAGGAACATCACCGGAATTGGGTAAACGACTCCTCAAACGGGCGACTGCCAGCTGGAGGGGAGCTCCATCTGTCTTTATTGTTTCTCCTGTTCCTTCATAGTACAGCGGGACAGTCAGGTAACCGCATTCGATATCTTCCTCGGTTATACCAATAGGCAGATCGAACATACAAGACACAATTGAATAGTAGGGCGTACCTGCCGCGCTACCAGGAATGTTGTTTTCTGCATGAGCATTTTCAGCTCTGATAAGCAATCCGCTTACAGCTCCTTGTAGGAGGATTACAACCATGAGAAAATTAAAATATTTCTTCATAAATGCCTGTTATGAACTGACTTAGACCCCAGATAATAATCGCTCGATGAGATCTAATCCTTCACTGAAAGTATTTCCCAGGAAAATGCCGGGTATGCGTAAACGCCATTCAGGTAGCAAGGTAAAAATTCGTCCACCGTAACCCACAATGGGCTTTCCATTTTGATTCACCTCAGGCAGGTACTTTGGCCATGCTGTTAATTCTATCGCGGTTGATTCGGTCATCGCTACGAAAACAATCATTACTGGTCGTAAGTCTTTGATAAAATCAGCCAGATCAGCTAATGGCACTGCCTGTCCGAGGTAAGTAACTGGCCAGCGCTGGCGGCGAAGCAATGCGCCAAGAATCAACAAGCTGCCCTCGTGCCACTCGTTTGGTGCACATGCTAACACAATTGGGGATACCATCCGAGGCGGCGGTCCATTAATCATCCACATCAACAAGCGTTGACGTAAATAATTGGTCGCCAGGTGTTCTGTCGCGATATTAATTTGCCCCTTTTCCCAAGATTCACCGATCTTGGAAAGCGTCGGGCCAATTACATGGAGAATTAATTTCTCTGGCGAGGAGGCGGCTAGCGCGTCATTTAAAACCATGTCGGCAGCCTGTAGATCCCTCCGAAGCAGCACCTCGCATAACCGCTGATGATAACCGACCAGAACCACTGGCGTCTCACCCTGAAAATCCAGCGTAAGTGGGTAGGATTCCTGGCCGAGCAATAAATGACCTGTTTGCTCCTGGTGTCTTAAGGCATGAATCGCCTGGGAAGTCTGCATGCCCTCATCAATTCGCTCCTTCACCCACCGAAGACGGATAACATCCCGCTCCGAATATAACCGGTGCCCACCGGCTGTCCGCTCGGACTCCGGGAATTCATATCGGCGCTCCCAGGCTCTTAATGTGGCCAT
>CAYGZL010000148.1:0-14820 GCA_964354345.1 uncultured Anaerolineaceae bacterium
AAGATCTTACGGCCCAAAAAACAGATCCCACCAGCTTTGCGGATTGTTCTGTGGAGTGGGCGTGACGGGCGGCTGGGCGGTCGGGGTGGGGGTCGTTCCCTGCGCCGCCAGGGGCACGACCGGGTTGTCGCCTTTGCGCACCATACGCTCATCCTCATACGCCCAGCGTTCGACGGCCAGGTCCGAGGTGGCGTAGATCATTTGCGCCTTTAGTGCGGTTGTGGTCGCCAGCCGGCCGGCATAGATATTCTTCACGTTGGCTTGTTCAGCAGTCAATCGGCGCCAGTCTTCCACCCGACCGTTGAATCCAATAACCAGCCAGGCGATCACAACTAAACCCCCGACGAGTAGCAGATTGCGATAATTCGATTGGCGTGTAGCCATAACCTGATCTTACCTTAAACCTCTGGTTCGTGCAAGACTGTACCCGGTTAAAAACGGTTCCCTCTCTACCGTGCAAGATCAATGCCCGTTAGAGAGGGAAGGGTTGGCTGTGCCGAAGGTGGGATTTGAACCCACACGAGGGAACCCCCACTACGCCCTGAACGTAGCGCGTCTGCCAGTTCCGCCACTTCGGCTTGCGCAAGGTATTTTACCCTTAAACTACAGTTTGTCAACCATTCCCGGCGGTCTCTCGCCAGTGGTCTCTCGTCGGTTGATCGATCACTGGCGCGACGCGCGCAGCGCACTGCGTAAATTGTTACCAATTTCGGTGGGAAATCCGGGTAAAAGCTGGCGGATCAGCCAGGGCAGATCGGGATGGTTGGGCAGGTGTAAAGATTGGCGTAAGAAAAGGGCAGTTTCCTGAGGCGAGCGCCGGGCCAGCGCCTCCAGCACAGTCAGCAGATCAGGGCGCAGATCGGTTGGGATCACCCCCAGCAGAGGCTGCAACAGGCGGAAGAACACCGGCAGGTTTTCGAAGCGGGCATCTTTGACCATGGGGAGCAGGGCGCGCAGGCCGGTTTGCTGCATCTTCAGGTGCTTCTGCACCAGCCAGGTATCCATCTGGTCGATCACCACCAGCGGTTTTTCCTGGCGCAGACGCGCAAAACCCTGGCTGAGCAGCAGCTCGACGAGGGTTGTTTCAGGCGTCGTTGGCAGCCACTTTTTGATCCGGTCGATGATCGCGGTCTCATTCGCAGTCGGAATCTGACCCAGGAGCTGGATGGCGAGCTGCCGGCACTCCAGATAGGGTTGCTCCCACAGCAGATCGCAGACCGCCAGTCCCTGATCGGGATTGACCTCCGCCCGTTGGGTTAGCTCTTTGAGCACCTGCCGCAGCACCGGTGGGCGAACATGATAAGCAGGCAGCAAGGGGCGCGGTGTCCCCGCCATGCCGGGTCGCTGTACCCGGTCAGCGTACAGCTCCAGCAAATGTCCCAGGCTGCGCACAAACGCGGCCGGATCGGCAAAGTGATCGGCGACCAGGGCGGCCTGTTGTTTGAGCAAGGCGGGTCGGATGGCTGGCATGGCTGGTTTGTTATCCCCAATCCGCGTGGGTTTCAACACAATTTATGCGCAGGATTTCAAATGGCTCAATAGGCGCGCGCAAAAATGACCATCTGGCTGGCGGGTTGTCCGCACACGATGCACGCCCCCTGGCCGCCGGGTTGTTCCAGCGGGATGCAGCGCGTGGTGGCTTTGGTGTCTTCTTTCACCCTGGCCTCGCACTCGGCGCTGCCGCACCACCAGGCGTGCGCCCAGCCATTTTGCACGACTTCCTGCAGCTCGGCATAATCCTGTGGATCGTGGGTGTGTGCCTGACGGAAAGTCAGGGCGCGCTCGTAAAGCGCCCGGTGGATGGTTTTGAGCATCTCATCGACCTGGCTGGCCAGTTGAGTTTGCGGGACAAAAGTTTTTCCCGCTTTACCGGGTTGGTCGCGCCGGGCAAAGGCGACCGTGCCTTTTTCGACATCCTTCGGGCCAATCTCGATGCGCAGTGGCACGCCGCGCAGCTCCCACTCATTGAACTTAAACCCGGGCGTCAATCCGCTGCGGTCATCCACGCGCACCCGGAAACCGGACAGCTCCTGGCGCACCCGGTCGACCACTGCCATCACGCGCCCGCGCTCGTCTTCGTTTTTGAAGATGGGCACAATGACTGCCTGGATGGGCGCCAACCTGGGCGGCATAATCAGCCCCTGGTCATCGCCGTGGGTCATGATGATGGCGCCGATAAAGCGCGTGGAGAGCCCCCAGGAGGTGGTCCAGGCGTACTGCAAGGTGTTATTCCAATCCAGGAATTGGATATCGAAGGCCCTGGCGAAGTTCTGACCCAGGAAGTGCGAGGTGCCAGCCTGCAGGGCGCGCGTATCGCCCATCATGGCTTCGATGGACATCGAGCGCACCGCGCCGGCGAATTTTTCCCGGTCGCTCTTGATCCCCGGTACGACGGGCACAGCCGCATCAGTGACGGCAAAATCAGCATAGATGTTCAACATCTGCAAGGTTTCGGCTTCCGCTTCGGCCGCGGTGGCGTGGGCAGTATGCCCCTCCTGCCAGTAAAATTCCAGGGTGCGCAGGAAGAGGCGGGTGCGCATTTCCCAGCGCACAACATTCCCCCATTGGTTAATTAAAACCGGCAGGTCGCGGTAGGACTTAATCCACTGCGAGTACATGTAGCCGATGATCGTCTCGGAGGTCGGGCGGACAACCAGCGGCTCCTCCAGGATCTCACCGCCGCCGATGGTCACGATGGCCAGCTCTGGTGAAAATCCCTCGACGTGCTCTTTTTCCTTTTCTAAGAATTTTTTCGGGATAAGCAGCGGGAAGGCTGCGTTGACATGCCCCGTTTCTTTAAAGCGCCGGTCAAGACCTTGTTGGATATTTTCCCATAAGGCCCAGCCATACGGGCGCACCACCATGCAGCCGCGCACCGGCGCGTAATCAGCCAGTTCGGCGCGCAGCACCAACTGGTTGTACCATTCTGAGAAATTTTCACTACGCGTGGGGAGTTTACTGTCTGTCATACGTTCATTTCTATACCGGCGGTTTATTCACCCCATTTCCGCTGGTAGTTCCTTTCCAGTTTCTTTAATATAGCCTGTTCCAGGTCAATCCCGGCGACGCTGGCCAGTTGTAACAGGTAGAGCGCCACATCAGCCAGCTCATCGCTTAGCCCATCAGGGTCCTGCAGCTCATCGCTCCATTGGAAATGCTCCAGCACCTCATTTGCTTCCAGGCTGAGTGAAATCGCCAGGTTGCGTAAGGTTTGCTGGCGCGGGCTGTCTGGTTCATACCAGCCCTGGGCGCGCACGAAATTGTGCATCACGGTGGTTAATTCCTGGATATCCATGGGGCTAAATTATATAGAGCAATTGGTATTCAGTCAATCAGAGGGAATTCCCAGGGCGTCCAAGGCGGCCTGGGCGGAGAGGCGTTGATCGATCTGCCAGCCTGGCTCGGTGACCATTTGGCACAGGTGACGCAATACAGTTGCCTGGTCAGCCTGGCTGAGTTGGGCAAACGCGAGGCGGATCGTCTCAGCCTGGCGTGACAGCAGCGCATCCCAGAGAATTTCGAGCCTATCGTCCATCGTCCTCCTGATCGTGGTCAGTATATCATGATACCCTGTATGCGTCATAGATTCCGTGGTTGTGAGGAACTCCACAACGCCCGTTAAATGTGGATTACAATAATAGAATCTGATGTAAGGAGTATGCTCTTCATGCAGCGTGTCATCCTGACCCACGAACAGGCGGATTTCGACGCCCTGGCTTCGATGCTCGGTGCTTTTCTGCTAGATGAAGGCGCCGTGCCTGTCTTGCCGCGCCGCATGAACCGCAATGTGCGCGCCTACCTGACGCTGTATGGGATTGAGTTGCCGTTTGTAGATCCGCGTGATTTGCCCGTTCAGACGATTACCGATATCACTCTGGTAGATACGCAATCGATGGTCACGCTCAAGGGTATGGGCAGCGCGACGCGCGTGCGCGTGATTGACCACCACCCCTCCCGTGAAGGGTTGCCGGTGGAGTGGGTGGTGATCCGCGATGAGGTCGGTGCCACAACGACTCTGCTGGTTGAGGAATTAAAAGAGCGCAACGGCCCGTTGGCGATGGTCGCTGCGACGCTGTTGTTACTCGGTATATATGAAGATACCGGCTCGCTGACTTATTCGCGAACGACCCCGCGCGACTTACGCGCCGCGGCCTACCTGGTCGAGCAAGGCGCCAGTTTGTCGATTGCGCTCAATTTCTTAAACCACCCCCTGTCCTTAGCTCAGCAGGAGTTGTATGAACGGCTGCGCGCCGAAGTGGAAGTTCATCCGATTCATGGACATACGATCATCATCGCCAGGGGCGACGCGCAGGGCATGGATGAAGAGTTTTCCAGCATCGCCCACAAGCTGCGTGACCTGCTCGATCCGGAGGCGATCTTTTTATTGGTTGCCCATCGCAGCGGCGTGCAAATGATCGCCCGTTCGACCGATGACCATATTGATGTTGCGGAAATCTTGGGGCATTTCGGGGGCGGGGGGCACGAGCGCGCTGCGGCGGTTTTAATACGCGACCGCTCCCTGATAGAGCTGTACACGGAGCTGGTGCAGATCTTATCGGAGTATGTGCGTCCAGCGATTACGGTGTCTGAAATCATGTCGCGCGGTCCGCAGGTCTTGATCGAGACGACCCCGCTCAATGAGGCGGCGGATCGGATGCAGCGGTTTGGCTATGAGGGGTACCCGGTGGTTAAAGAGGGTAAAGTAGTTGGTCTACTTACCCGGCGCAGCGTCGATCGCGCCCTGGGGCATCGCCTGCATGTCACTGCCGAAAGCTTGATGGATAAAGGTGCCTTCACGGTGCAGCCGGATGATTCGATCGAGCACCTGCAGCGTATCATGGCGGAGAGCGGTTGGGGACAGATTCCGGTAGTGCAGTCGCAGACGGGTGAAATCATCGGGATCGTGACGCGCACCGACTTGCTTAAAATTTTGACCCCCCAACCTATGATACCCAGCCAGCAGAACCTGGCTCAGCGTCTGGAGGCCGCATTGCCCGTGGCTCGCTTGCAGCTCTTGCAATGCATTGCCCAGGTTGCCTATGAACAACGGTCGGCGTTGTATATCGTCGGTGGCTTTGTGCGTGATCTGCTGCTCAACCGGCCCAGTCTAGATTTTGACCTGGTTGTAGAAGGAGAGGCAATCCGCCTGGCCCGCGCCTTGGTGCAGCGTCATGGTGGGTATATCACCAGCCACGCCCAATTCGGTACCGCCAAGTGGCATTTACGGTCGCCTGAGATGAAGGATGGTGCGCCAGCTACACAGAAAACGATAGAATCGATTGGCCCAATCCTGCTGGATGATCCCGCCTTGCCCGAAGCGGTGGACCTGGTCACGGCGCGCACTGAGTTTTACACCCACCCGACTGCGCTGCCCACCATTGAACGGGGCAGCATCAAGCTGGATTTACACCGGCGTGATTTTACGATCAACACACTCGCCCTTCGCCTGGACGGGCATCATTATGGTGAGTTGCACGATTACTGGGGCGGCTTGAATGATTTACGCCACGGCCAGGTGCGCGTGCTCCATTCCCTGTCCTTCGTGGATGACCCAACCCGCATGTTGCGTGCAGTGCGCTTCGAGGCGAGGTTTGGGTTTAAAATCGAAGAACGCACTGTAGAGTTGATGAAGGAAGCGCTTTCGCTGCTCGATCGCGTCTCAGGGGATCGGATTCGGCATGAGTTGAATAATTGTCTGAGTGAGCCAAACGTGACCGGTTGCCTGGCGCGCCTGGCTGAGCTGAGCCTGCTGCAGGCCATCCACCCTGCACTGGGGTGGGATAAGTGGTTGCACGATCTGCTGGTCCGTCTGCCTGGTATGGCGTTAGACCCGCACTGGGGGGATCGGCAGGGCGATCCACAAGCCACCCGGCGCGAGTTAGCCTATACCTGGTGGTTGCTGCGTTTACCGGTGGAACAGGCGCAACAGGTCTGCTTACGGTTAAAATTTCCCATCATTATGACCCATATCGTGCTGGCAGCCGTTGAGCTATGGCGCGATTTACCTGAACTGGGCAGTGTAGCTCCCAGCCAGGTGGTCGTCCGCCTGGACGATCTACCTCCGCTCAGCCGGTATGCGGTTTACCTGGCTACACAGGAAGAGCATCTGAAATCCGTTTTGCAGTCCTATGTCAGCGACTGGCAAAAAGTTACCTCACATGTGACTGGGATTGATCTGCGCGCCCGGGGTTTGCCTCCCGGACCGGTCTACCGCACGATCCTGAACCGGTTACGCCAGGCCTGGCTAGATGGCGAGATTAAAACAACTGAGCAGGAGGCTGCTTTATTGGAAGTCCTGCTCGGATCCCTTACCTCTTCTCCGGCGAGTCAGACTCATCAGTAACAGGTCTCCAATGGCGATCAAGGCCCTTTACTCGCCTTCAACAACCTGGTTATCCCAGGTGACAATCCGCCTTCTGGAAAAGGCTGACCTGCCAGCTTTAGAGTGGGAGGGAGAATTCACTCACTTTCGCCGGCTTTACGCGGCGATCTTCGAAAGTACTCAACAAGGGACAGCCTTGATGTGGGTGGCTGACTTACCCGACGCCAGAATCATCGGGCAACTCTTCTTACAGTTGGACGGGGCACGGACTGAACTTTCCGACGGAAAAACACGCGCCTACATCTATGGTTTTCGCATCCGACCGGAGTACCGCAGCCAGGGATTGGGCACTCAGATGATGGGTGTGGTCGAAAGATATCTCCAAAAAAAGCGCTTTCGCCGGGTGACTTTGAATGTAGCCTGTGATAACCCGGGAGCGCGCCGTTTGTATGAGAACCTGGGGTATCAGGTTGTCGGGGCTGATCCAGGGCAGTGGTCTTACCTGGATGTGGATGGCAATCAAAGGGAAGTGAACGAGCCGGCCTGGCGGATGGAGAAAAAACTGTTGAAGGTTAATAATTGGTAAATTAATATTATTAATTACTTTGAAAATCTTGCCAACCACCTGCTTCCATGCTACAATAGCCACCGTTCGGTTAAGCGGTTCGAATATTAGTGAGTGGTGAAAAGTGGGTGCTCCCCACTTTTCTGCGTATAATAGAAGGATACGCATAAGGGCTGAGATTGCTTTACAAAAAGCACTCGCATTGAAGAAATAAGAGATAAAGATGAAGAACGAGTTTGTCCTGGCTTTTAATGAGGTGCTGGAAGACAAGCAACTGCCGAGAGAGATTGTTCTGGAAGCTCTGCAGGCAGCGATGATTTCGGCTTACCGCCGGACGGTCAATGCTTCCAATGCGCAACACGTGGATGCTTTGATTGATGCTGAATCGGGTAAGGTGCTCATCTATGTTGAAAAAGAGATCGTTGAAACGGTCGAAGATCCTCGCACCGAAGTATCTTTGAGAGAAGCTGAAAGGCTGGACTCATCCGCGAAGGTGGGTGGGATGATTGTCGTTGAAAGCACACCGCATAATTTTGGTCGCGTGGCGGCTCAAACGGCGCGTCAGGTCATCCAACAGCGCATCCGCGAGGCGGAACGCGATGCACAGTTTACCCATTACAACAAGCAAACGGGTGAAATAATCAGTGGCGTCGTGCAGACGATGAATGTCACCGGTCTGACATTGGGTCTGGACATGCGCGCCGAGGGCATTTTACCGCGTAGCCAGCAGGTGCCGGGTGAGCGGTTTCGTCTGCGTGATCGGGTGCGGGCTTTGTTGCTTGAAGTCAAGCAATCGCCGCGTGGTCCACAGATTGTGCTTTCACGCGCCCATCGTAACTTTCTCCGGCGTTTGTTGGAGAACGAGGTGCCTGAAATATATCACGGCATGGTCGAGATCCGTTCGATTGCCAGAGAGCCTGGCCAGCGCTCAAAGGTGGCGGTGGCTGCCTTACAGGCCGGCGTTGACCCGGTCGGTGCGTGTGTTGGTGTACGTGGCGTGCGCATTCAGGCCATCGTGCGTGAGTTAAACGAAGAAAAAATTGATGTGATCGAATGGAGTCCCGACTCGGCGGTTTATATCGCCAAAGCGCTCAGCCCGGCGCGAGTGACTGGCGTCTTTCTGAACGAACAATCGAAAGGCGCCAAGACGGCCACTGTCGTTGTTCCGGAAGATCAATTAAGCCTGGCAATTGGTCGCGATGGTCAAAATGCACGTCTGGCTGCCAAACTCACCGGTTGGCGAATTGATATTAAAAGCCTGCCGGAGGCAGCCACCGACTCGTTGCACAAGTTACAAAAGGATCCGGCTTATGCCTTCCTGGTGAAGACCGAAGCCGAGATTGTGCCACAGATCGAATATATCCTGGCGAAGAAGGCTGAAAGCCGCCCAGTCACGCCAGAAGAATACCAGATGCTGGCGCAATTTGTTGATCGCATTGAGCGCGGGATCATTCGCCAGCGTCAGAGTGATAAGCGCCTCGAAGAAGAGCGCCAGCTTATCGTTCAGGCTGACATCCCCGCGGACGCATATAAGATTGCATTACAGGATTTTGCCGTCTCCGACCGGGTTTTCGCGGTCATCAGTGAAGCTGGTTTTCAGACTGTGGGCGATTTAATGCTCCAGATGAAACTCGATCCGGATTCGATCCAACGCTTGAATGGCATGGGTCCAAAAGCGATGCGCGAGTTAGAAGAGGCGCTCCAAACCCTCGAAGCCAGACTACGACCGGTCGAAGCTCCACTTGAAGTCGTTGCAGCGCCTGTACCTGAAGCGGTTCTGGTCCCAGCCGAGTCTGCACCAGAAGCCGTGGTTGCGGCGCCTGAGCCGCTGGCTGAAATCGTCTCACAACCTGTCGCTGAAACGCCAGTGGCGGTCGAGGCCGTGGTTGGAAAGCCTGAGCCGGCGATCGAGCTTGCTCTACCTGAACCTGGCGTAGAAGTTAAGGCTCCTGAAGTGTTAGCGGCTGCTCTGGCAGGGTCAGTGGAAGTTGCCCCGCTAACCGAAGCAGAGATTGAGAAGAAGGAAGAAGCAGTAGAAGTCGTTGGACCAGCTCCTGCTCCAGAAGCTGAGGCCGTTACGGAGAAGGATGAAAAACCGAGAACCCTGGATGAGCTCTTCTCCATGACACCCGAACAACTCGGCCTGGATGAGCTTGACGAAGAGGAAGAAGAAACGGATCGAAAACATACCAAGAAGAAGAAGAAGCGTTTCCAGGAAGTCGAGTTCGATCCGGAAAAGAACGCCATGATTGTGCACAAGAAACGCAAACGTGGTGAAGGTGAATGGACCGAGAATTGGTAGACGGTGACACAAGCCGTTTACCCACTGTGAAAGGTGAAAAAAAAAGCCGTTCGACGTAAGCATGTGCCCCAACGTACGTGTGTGGGTTGCCGAGAAGTATTGCCCAAGCGCTCGTTAATCCGCCTCGTGCGCCGTCCGGAGGCTGTGCAGATAGATCCAACAGGGAAACTGTCTGGTCGTGGGGCGTACCTCCACGACCAGCGGTCTTGCTGGGAGCGCGCTCTGAAAGGCGCACTGGCTCACGCGCTCAAGACTGAGTTAACCCAGCAAGACCATGAAATGTTATTAGCTTTTATGGCTACCTTACCTGAAGAGTCTGCTGTGCAACCATAAAATCGGAATGCCCGTCGGGCTCATCGGGGCGCTGTCAAGCGGAACGCGGGTTTTTATTTAAGGAGGTGCCAAATGAGCGAAAACGGACAAATTAAAGTGATTGAATTACCTCCCACGATTATCGTGCGGGAGTTTGCCAAAGTTATTCAAGTCAGTCCCATCGAGGTTATCAAAAGCTTGATGGCTAACGGGGTGATGGCCAATATCAACCAGCCGATTGATTTCGAAACGGCTGCTATTATTGCTTCCGAATTAGGTTATGAAGCCCATCTCGAGTCGATTGAGCTTGGAAAAGAAGAGGATCTCAGCGAAATCCCCCTCTGGCGCCGTCTGATCGCCAATGAACCCCAAAGTGAGTTAATCACCCGTCCGCCAGTTGTGACTATCCTTGGTCACGTGGATCATGGCAAGACAACCTTACTGGATGCGATTCGGGATACGGATGTTGCAGCTGGCGAAGCAGGCGGCATCACTCAACATATCGGCGCATATCAGGTAGACCATAATGGACGGATAATCACATTCCTGGATACACCCGGCCATGCAGCTTTCACCGCCATGCGGGCGCGCGGCGCCCAAGGGGCGGATATTGTGGTGCTGGTCGTCGCTGCGGATGATGGAGTCATGCCGCAAACCCGCGAGGCAATCGCCCATGCGCGCGCGGCGCATGTGCCGATCATTGTCGCCATGAATAAAATTGATAAATCTAACGCCGATCAGCAACGGGTCAAGCAGCAATTGGCTGAAGTAGGTCTCGTGCCGGATGATTGGGACGGGGATACCATCGTAGTACCCCTATCGGCCAAGCAGAGACGCGGCATCGAAGATTTATTGGAAGCGATTGTGTTGGTAGCAGATAACACGACCATCCGCGCCAATCCCAAAGGTCGAGTCATTGGCACAGTGATTGAAGCCGAGCGAGATCGCGCAAAAGGCGTGCTGGCCACCCTGTTGGTCCAAAATGGCTCTTTGGAAGTAGGCGATGTCGTTATCGCCGGTAATAGCTATGGCCGTCTTCGGGCGATGTTTGATTACCGGGGGCGTAAGCTACGCAAAGCCGGTCCCTCCGCACCGGTTTCAGTGATGGGACTGAACGATATCCCACAGGCTGGTGACTTATTCCAGGTGGTAGATTCGGAAAAGGTCGCCCGGGCGACTTTGCATACGAAAGATCAAAGCAAGCCGCAGCCAGAAGACGTGCAAAAGAACGCAGTGACATTAGAACAACTCTTTGAGCGTTTCCAGGCCGGCGAGGTGCGTGAACTGCGCCTGATTATCAAGGCTGATGTGCAAGGATCGCTGGAACCGATTGTCAATTCGCTCAAGGAGATGGACCAGCAGGATATCAAGATTAACATATTGCACGCCGAAACCGGCAGTATCGGTGAGAACGATGTCATGTTAGCCGCGGCGTCCAAAGCGGTAATTATCGGTTTTAGCGTCCAACCCGATACCTCCGCACGCCGGTTAGCGGAAAAAGAAGGCGTTTCGATCCGATTGTATGATATTATTTACCGCCTGACTGAGGATGTTGAGAAAGCCTTGCAAGGCATGCTACAGCCGGAGGAGAGGAAGATCGTAATCGGCCATGCTGAGGTGCGGGCGATTTTTCGCATATCGAAGCTCGGTAACATTGCGGGATGTCGGGTGACGGATGGCGAATTTCGACGGAATGCACGGGCAAGTGTTCTCCGTCGTGGTCAACCGGTACACGAGGGCAGTGTGGGATCTCTCAAGCATCTGCAGGAGGATGTGCGTGAAGTGCGCAGCGGTTCAGAGTGTGGTATTTCCCTGAAAGGTTTCGATGCATTTGAAGTCGGTGATAGCATCGAATGCTACACCCTCGAAAAGGTGATTATCGCTGAGTTTTAACGAGTCGAATGTGAGGTAGGTGTGGTTAATAAAACACGCGCCCAACAAATATCTGATCGGATTCAGGAAGAGCTGTCCGTGATGTTGCTCCAGGAGGTCTCAGATCCCCGCCTGGTAGGGGTATCCATTACTGGTGTCAAAGTCGATCGAGAGCTTTCGTACGCTGAAGTATACGTCTCTGCGCTTGAAGGTTCTGAACGTTCACCTGAAATTCTGGAAGCCTTTAGACATGCGCAAGGATTTTTAAGGCGTGAACTGGCTCAACGCATCGAGCTGCGGACTTTTCCCCGCCTGCGGTTCCATTGGGACCCAACTTTTGAGCGCGCCGAACGGATTGATAAGTTGATTGCTTCATTACATTCGGAAGAGCAAGCCAATCCGGTCGTTGTTCCAGATGAGGAGGAAAGCCGTGAGCAATGACCTGCTCAGCCAGGTTTCGGCGTTAATCCAATCTGCTCAGCGATTTCTGGTAGTTACCCACCTCCGACCTGATGGTGATGCGATTGGCGCATTATTAGGGTTGGGATTGGCTTTGCTGGAGGCTGGTAAGCAGGTGCAAATGGTCTCGGTGGATGGCGTGCCGGGTGATTTGCGCCACCTGACAGGGAGTGATCAAGTGCGTACACAACCGGAAGGCGAGTTTGATTTTATTATCGCCGTGGATTGTTCGGAACTGAGACGAACCGGGGGTTCTCTCGATCGTTATTTACCACCCGACTTAAATATCGACCACCATATTACCAATACGAATTTTGCCCGGTATAACGTGGTAGAAACTGAAGCGGTGGCTACCTCGGAAATTCTGGCCACCTGGATTCCTGGTTTAAACCTGCCCTTGACTCAGCCGGTGGCATCCGCCTTGCTTACTGGGATAATTACGGATACAATTGGGTTTCGAACTTCCAATATGACCCCCCAGGCTTTACGCCTGGCCGCGGATTTAATGGAGCGTGGGAGTAACTTACCAGAATTGTATCAAAAAGCATTCGGACAGCAATCATTTGAATCTGCGCGGTATTGGGCGGGCGG
This sequence comes from uncultured Anaerolineaceae bacterium, assembly GCA_964354345.1. Classification (GTDB taxonomy): domain Bacteria; phylum Chloroflexota; class Anaerolineae; order Anaerolineales; family UBA4823; genus CAYGZL01. Next base: position 12,424 of record CAYGZL010000148.1, read on the forward strand.
ATTGGGGCGCTTGGAGCGTTGGGGTAAATTGGTTTGGACGACCCTGACCCTGACCGATCGCCGTGTGGTAGGCTATCCCGGTCGCGACGATGCTGACTTGATCAATGTACTTTCAGCGATGCGCGATGTGGATATTGCCATGATATTCGTTGAGCAAACCGAAAGACAGGTGAAAGTAAGTTGGAGAGCAAAACCGGGATTTAATGTCGCCAAAATCGCGGTACAATTTGGCGGCGGCGGGCACGCAGCAGCGGCGGGTGCAGAAATCGAGGGGAATTTAGCAGAAATCTGTGCAGCCGTGATAAAGGCTACGAAATTTTTAGTTGAAGGGAACAGCGTCGCAGACGTTGTCAGATTCTAACCTATTAGGGATTGGGGATAAATATGGAACAAGATGATAATATTAAAAATGTTGTGTCGGGCGTCCTGGTGGTTGATAAACCTGTTGGACTGACTTCACATGATGTTGTACAGATCATCCGGCGAGGCACGGGAATCCGGCGCGCCGGGCATACAGGAACACTCGATCCACGCGCCTCTGGTGTATTGGTGATCCTGATTGGTCCGGCGGTACGGTTGAGTGAATACGTCTCTGCCTCGGATAAACGATACCAGGCCACCATCCGGCTGGGCAGTTCAACGGATACATACGATTCGGAAGGCATCATCGTCAACTCAACGCCAGTGGTGGATATTACCGAAGATAAATTCACGGAAATCTTGCAACAATTTATCGGTGAGATCGAACAAGTTCCACCGCCTTATTCAGCAATCAAGGTCAAAGGCCGCCGGGCTTACGAAATCGCCCGCGAAGGCGAGGAAGTGGATTTAGCGCCGCGCATGATCCAGGTATACAACCTGGAAGTGCTTGAGTGGGCGCCGCCGGAAGTTGTGATCGATGTGTATTGCTCTTCAGGCACCTACGTGCGCTCCTTAGCCAATGACCTGGGGAAAGCCTTAGAGGTAGGCGCTCACCTGATTGGGTTGCGGCGCACCAAGAGCGGTCGTTTCACCTTGCGCGATGCGGTGCAACTGCGCCGCATACAGGAGTCATTCGATATCGGTAACTGGTATAAATACCTGATCCCCGCGGCTGAAGCGCTGGCTGATTGGCCGATGTTGGAATTGGACGCTGACCAGGTCGAATTAGTCCGGCATGGTCATCGCATCCCGGTTGAGACAGGCCAGAAGGGTTGGGCGCGAGGCGTCAGCCAACAAGGCGATTTGGTGGCTTTGATGGAAGCCGATGAAGCCACGGGCGAATGGCAGCCGCGTAAAGTTTTCTTCCAATCCTAGGCCTGATGCCAGGTATGCGCCATTATTCCTCCCTGGCAGGCGTCTGGTTAAAGGATGCCTGGTTAACGATTGGCGCTTTTGATGGTGTCCATCGCGGCCACCAGGAAATAATTCGTCAGATCGTCGGCAGTGCTCACGCCTTGGGACTGCCGGCGGTTGTTTTAACCTTTTTCCCCCACCCGGCTTTCGTGTTGCGCGGTCAGGTGGGGAGATTTTACTTAACTTCACCCGATGAAAAAGCGACTCTTCTGGGAGAACTCGGTGTAGACGCGGTCGTTACCTATCCATTTGACCGCCAGGTGGCGGGACGCTCTGCGCTGGATTTCGTCAGCGAGCTCCACCACCACTTGCATTTCAGTCACCTTTTGATAGGATACGATTTTGCATTGGGGCGCAGTCGCGAAGGCGCTCCTGCGGAGTTAAGCCAATTCGGTGATCAATTGGGTTATACCTTGAATATGATTGAACCGGTGACCCTGGAAGGCGAGACGGTCTCCTCCAGCCAGGTGAGGGCAGCTCTAACAGAAGGCGAGGTAGAAAAAGCCGGGCGGTTGCTCGGACGACCTTACCAGGTGGAGGGCGTAGTTGTGCATGGCGATAGTCGTGGTCACGCAATCGGCATTCCCACGGCTAATTTAGATGTCTGGCCGGAGAAACTTCTCCCAAGGCCGGGGGTGTATGTTGGTCAGGCAACTGTCGGTGATGAGAAGAGAGCAGCCGTCGTAAATCTCGGTTATCGGCCCACCTTCGAAAATACACCACCAATCCCTCGTCTGGAAACTCACATACTGGACTACGACCGGCCCTTGTATGGCGAACTAATGAAACTATCTTTCATGAAACGCTTGCGGGATGAGCAGCGCTTTTCTTCAGTGCCAGCGTTACTCGAGCAAATCCACCTCGACATCCAGCACGCCCGGGTATACTTAAATACGGATCGACCCGTCTAGAGATGACCCAGGCGTCGTCGGAGGCTTGTTTTCGGCTGGCGGAAGCAGACTATCCCGCATGTGGAGTAAGCTCTTGTTAATCAGGAACGAACACAGACTGGCGGTGATCAGGATCCAGGCCGGGATCAGCAGGGTGCTGCTGAGGGCCAGG
>CAYGZL010000149.1:0-29103 GCA_964354345.1 uncultured Anaerolineaceae bacterium
GGCGTCGTCGGAGGCTTGTTTTCGGCTGGCGGAAGCAGACTATCCCGCATGTGGAGTAAGCTCTTGTTAATCAGGAACGAACACAGACTGGCGGTGATCAGGATCCAGGCCGGGATCAGCAGGGTGCTGCTGAGGGCCAGGATGATGAATATCATCAGGATGGTGAGCAGATAAGCCCTCGGCCGGCGCAGCAGGGCGACCACGCTGTTGCGCAGCGCGGTACGCAGGCGTGGTTCGGTCTGTTCCATGATGAATGGCAAAACGAAGAACTGGATCAGGCTCCATAAGACCAGCAATACCCAATAGATATATTGGACAACCACCGCCCAGCCAGCCTGTATACGCCCGTAGAAAATGATATTAATAATTATCAAGGCGAAAGCGCCCAGGTTAAGCACAGTCCACAGCCAGCCCAGTCCAAAATACCGGCGCATGGCTTCCAGAAAGGTGCGCCAATTGACTCTTTTGTCATGGGCAAGTAAATTCGTCGAGTAATTCAACGCCACCAGAGCCGCTGGCGCCGGGATAATCAGGATTGTAAAGATAAACCACAGCACATTGACCAGTATCAGTTCGCTGAAGTTATCATTCACCTCTTGAAACCAACCAACAATCATCCTGTATCGTTCGCCCATCAGATTTATTTACCCTTCCAGGCGCTGCAACAGATCAGCCAGGCGCGCTCCCGATAGGTCAGATAATACCAGATCGGCTGCTCCGACGCGTATCACCGGACCGAGCCCAATGGTGCGCATTCCGGCTGCAATCCCGGCCTGAACTCCAGCCTGCGCGTCTTCCACTACGACGCACTGTTCCGGGGGAACCCCGACCTGCCTCGCCGCCTCCAGGAATAAGTCCGGTGCAGGCTTGGCAATCTGGATCGTGTTTCCATCTACCAGGATATCGATGCTGCTGCCCAGGCCTAATAAGCCAATCACTGTACCCGCGTTTTTACTGGCGGAGGCCACTGCGATGCGTAGGCCAGCCTGGCGGATTTCAGCCAGCAAATCCTGTGCGCCAGGTAATATATCTGCTCGGGTAATTTCACTCAGGGAGGCAACGTAGTAATCATTTTTCCGTTCCATCCAGGCTAACATTTCAGCTTCGGAAAGCTTGCAACCTTTCAGCAACAAGAGCAGCGATTCACGCCGGGAGACGCCCCGCAACGCCTCGTTGTCTGCACGGGTGAAAGGGATCCCCTCTTCGTCAGCCAACCGCTTCCACGCCCGAAAATGGTATTCTGCAGTATCCGTCAAGACGCCATCTAAATCGAATATAAAAGCCCGAATATTCATTTCATTTTCCTATTATTTAATATCCACAGTATACAACTTGCCTTTCCAAAAAAACTTGAAAGCCAGGCGTTTCCAATGGGTTGGTAAGCGTGGCCTGGTATGCCAGCCGCTGGGTGTAATCCGTAATCCGGCAAAACCGAAGACCACTGCCTGCCAGGTACCGGCAGCCGAGGCGGCATGGATGCCATCTCCGGCGTTGCCGCGTACATCGCGTAGATCGGCCCGTGCCGCGCGGATGAAATGCTCATAGGCCTCCGCCACTTCGCCCATCTCGCAAGCCATGATCGCCTGGATCGAAGGTCCCAGAGAGGAGCCATAGGTGTGATCAGTCCGCGGCGTGTAGTAAGCGTAGTTGGTTCTGATAATTTCATCCGGGTAGTGGTCACGCAACAAATAGAGCAGGATTACCACATCCGGCTGCTTGAGCACCTGGGTCTGGTTGGTGCCTTCTATACCGTAAATCACCTGCACCGATTGGTTGCGCGGCTCTAGCGCGGCCAGGTCAACATCTCGGCGCTGGAAGTAGCCCTCGAATTGTTCGATCAGGCCGGAAGGGGTCATTGGCAAATACATTCTGGCGATCACTTCGCGCCAGTGAATCAGGCGTTTTTCATCCAGGTCGAGACACTCACGTATCTCTGCCGCTTTGGTTGGTGCGAGCGTTTGCAACCAATCCAGCACCTCGAAAGCAGCCTGCAGGTTCCATTGGGCCATTCGATTGGTGAAGAAGTTGTTATCCACATGCTCGTGGTATTCGTCGGGGCCGATCACATCGTTATATTCGTAGCAACCTGTCTCGGCGTTCCATTCTGCACGCGAAGCCCAAAATTTAGCGGTATCAAGCACCAGCTCAACGCCCCGCTCGCTGAACCAGGCATCGTCGCCAGTAACCTGCCAGTAGCGGTAGGCGGCATAAGCAATATCAGCGGAAATGTGGATTTCGATATCCCCGGTCCAGATGCGCACCAATTTTGTCCGGTCGGCGAAGTGTGGCACCCAGGTAGGGGTGACTTCATCGCCTTGATCGGCGCTTTCCCATGGAAATTGAGCTCCCTCATAACCGTTAGCCTGGGCTTTGGCTCGCGCGCCCGGGAGAAGATGATAGCGGTAATTTAATAAATTTCGCGCAATCGGAGGGGCAGTATAAATAAATAAGGGGAGAATAAAGGTTTCCGTATCCCAGAAGGCATGCCCACGATAACCGAAGCCGGAGAGGGTCTTCGCGCCGATGTTCACCTGCTCATCCTGGCGCGGGGCGGCGATGAGCAGTTGGAACAGGTTGAAGCGGATCGAAATCTGGGCTTCTTCATCGCCTTCGATCACCACATCGCTGCGTGCCCATTCCGCCTGCCAGGCGTGCGTGTTGGTCGCCAGCGCCTCTGTCCAGCCAGGCGAGTCAGCCACTTGTTGGATGGCTGCCGGACTGACATCGTGGGTGTCCCGGGAAGTGAACAGGCTGACTGTTTTTTCCATAGTCAGCGGCTGACCAGGCAGGGCGTGCAGGATGACGCTGCGGGTCGGGGTATTCTGTACATCCCAGAACGCCTCGGCTTGTATTTCACCCACTGTCGCCAGGCGCATGGCGCTGGCCAGCTCGATGTTCGAGGCGCGTGTGCGGTTGAGCAGGCATACTACACCATCTTGCTGAGCCTGGGAAACCCAGTGCCAGTGGGCGACGCCCTCATTATCCATATTGCCATTCAGGCTGGCGCGGAATTCGACCGTTCCCTGAAATTCTGGCACCACCTGGCAACGCAGGTAAAGTGTATGTGGATCAGCCAGGGAGGTGAAGCGTTGGAACTCAAGAGTCGCAATAAAACCGGAAGGTGAGCGCCAGTGCACCCTCCGTGATAATACCCCGTGACTCAAATCCAGGTCACGTTGGTAATCTAAAATTTCTCCGCTATCCAATGAAAAACGTTCACCATTGAGCAGTACGACCAGCGCCAGCCAATCAGGCGCATTGGCCAGCTCGGTAATCACAATCGGCACGGCATCGAAGACTCCATGTACAAAGGTTGCCCGGTGATCGCCGGGATACCCTTCCTCGAAGGCGCCCCTTGTAGACAGATATCCGTTTCCGATAGTGAAGATCGTCTCTGTATGAAAGAGACTTTGGGGGTTAAAGCCGGTTTCAGTGATTGTCCAAAGATCTGCCATACTCAGATTTATCCAAAACGAGCGTAATCAATTAATTCAGCCAGGGGAGCAGTCGCCAGACCAATCACATGATCAGCTCCGCCATAATACACATAAACTTTATCTCCCACCACCAGGTTGGCGCAGGAGAAAACGACATTCGGCACATCGCCGCGCAGCTCCCACAGCTCTTGCGGTTCAAAAATAAAGTCTTTTGGTCGGTTGATGAGGTGGGCAGGATCATCCAAATCCAGCAGGCAAACGCTCAGCCGGTAGATATGATCAGCATTATAGCCGTGATAGAACATTAACCAGCCGTGTTCAGTCTCGATGGGCGGACCGTTGCCGCCAACGGAAGCGCTATCCCAGGTGTTGCTGGGGCGCGGGCCAAAGAGCGGTCGCATAGTCTCCGCCGGCCAGGCGTGCAGGTCATCGCTCTCAGCCAGCCAGATCAACGGATGGCGACGGTGCAAGGTAACGAAGCGACCGTTAATCCGCCTGGGGAAGAGCACATGGTCTTTATTATCCTCGCCTTCAACCAGCGGACCGAGACGCTCCCAGGTAACCAGGTTTTGGCTGCGGGCGAACATGGGTGTAATTCCCCCGCCAGCGTGGGTAGGCTTGCCAGATCCGTAATTATGGACGCTGTAAGCAGTGTATGCCATGTAAAACACCCCGTCAATTTCGGTTACACGTGGATCCTCCAGACCGCGTGACTCGCGTTCATCCACCGGCTCTAACAGCGGTCGGCGCAGGCGATTCCAATGCAAACCATCCGCACTGACCGCATAACCGATGCGGCTGATCCAGTCTAGCCCCTGGGCACGATAAAACATATGGAACACCCCGTTGTGGTAGGTCACCGCAGGGTTGAAAACATTGTAAGTTTCCCAATCCGAAGTGGGATCTGGGAGGAGCAGGGGATTGAGTAAATGCCGTTGGAGTCTCATATTGTTTACCTTGCTGGGGTAGCGGTATTATATAGCAAATTTGGGTAACATCCTCACCTTCTTCGATTATAATTCCCGTAAGCTTCCCCAATTTCGACGCCTGTCCGATGCGCCCATATCTTGATTTGCTTCAGCATATCCTCGACCACGGTGTACGAAAAAGCGATCGTACCGGTACCGGCACGCTGTCTGTCTTCGGTTACCAGATGCGTTTCAACCTGGCGGCTGGTTTCCCGCTCCTGACCACTAAAAGGCTGCACACCCGTTCGATCATTCATGAACTGTTATGGTTCTTGCAGGGCGAAACCAATATCCGCTACTTAAGAGAAAACCAGGTGCGTATCTGGGACGAATGGGCGGATGAGGCTGGTGAATTAGGTCCCGTTTATGGTAAACAATGGCGCGCCTGGCCTACCGCTGATAGACGTCCAATTGACCAGATCACCCAGGTGCTGGATCAAATCAAAGCCAACCCTGACTCACGCCGCCTGATCGTCAGCGCCTGGAATGTGGGGGATGTTGAACAGATGGTCTTACCGCCCTGCCATTTACTGTTCCAGTTCTATGTCGCCGAAGGACGGCTGTCTTGCCAGCTTTACCAGCGCTCGGCGGATGTCTTTTTAGGCGTGCCGTTCAACATTGCCTCGTATGCCTTGCTGGCCATGATGGTCGCCCAGGTGTGCGCTCTGCAACCGGGTGAATTTATCCATACCTTCGGCGACGCCCATCTTTACCTGAACCACCTGGAGCAGGCGCGCCTGCAACTCACCCGCCAACCTTACCCGCTGCCCCAGATGAAGCTGAACTCTTTGGTGAAATCTATCTTCGATTTTCGTTACGAAGACTTCGAGCTGACCAATTACCAGGCCCACCCGCACATCAAAGCTGAGGTGTCGGTGTGATTGTTTCCCTGATAGCCGCCCTGGATCAGGAGGGAGGGATCGGGAAAGCCGGTGGCGTACCCTGGCATCTCAACTCAGATTTACAACGGTTTAAAAAATTAACCTGGGGCCACCATATTATCTTGGGTCGAAAAACTTATGGTTCCATTGGGCGGGTGTTGCCAGGACGCATCAACCTGGTGGTCACCCGCCAACCGGACTATCCGTTATTGCAACAGAAGAACCTGGTGCGGGTAAACTCAATCGAAGCCGCCCTGGCTCTGGCTGAAGCGCAAGGCGAGATGGAAGCCTTTGTGATCGGCGGCGGTGAGATATATCGCCTGGCTTTGCCGCGCGCCGACCGGCTCTACCTGACATACGTCCAAACTTGCGCGGGCTGTGATGTGTTCTTCCCCACCCTTGATTTACACGATTGGATCGAAGTGTCTTCTTCCCACCATCCCGCTGATGAAAAGAACGATTATCCTTCGATATTTACTATTCTTGAACGTAAGTTGGGTTTCGTCCCTCAACCTGACCTGTAAGCAAAGGTGGAGTACCATGTTTTTATTCAAACCGAATGTGCAAAAACTAAAAGAGCAAAAAGATGTCAAGGGTTTAATCAAGGCGCTAGACAGCAAAGATAGCGACTTGAGTAAGGCCGCTGCTGATGCCCTGGTTGAGGTCGGGGAGCCCGCCGTCGAGCCTTTGTTTTATGGGCTAAGTAAGAAAACTGGGTGGGCGCGCATGGGCATCCTCATGCTCGTAGCAAGAATCGGTGAACCCGCGGTGGACACCCTCATCGCTGCTTTATCCTATCCAGTGCCTGGCGCACAGGGAGACGCCATCACGACGCTATGCTTCCTTCCGGCGCATGTCAATAATCCCGCGCCATTTTACCGTATCATTGATCCATTGATTGCAGCTTACCAACGTCAAACGGTTGATATCTGGAAGCGGACGGCGGTACGGGCAATTGGTCATGCCGCAGCAAAGATCGCTGATAGTGATGAACGCACTCGGGCGATTGACTTTCTTGCCAAAGCGTTCCAAAATTCCGATCCGGAAATTCGCATCGCGACCATCGAAGTCCTGGGCGAGATTGGGAATGAACGCGCCCTCGAGCTTCTCCAGATTGCTCTCAAGGACAAAGATGCCAAAGTACGCCAGGCAGCCACCGAATCGTTGAAAAAGCCTGGCTCAATCATGGTCGCCAGCGAAGAGGAGCCGGAGTAGTCAGATACAATTGAGGATTTGGCTGTTTATCTCGAGGAGCGCATCCTGCGCCGGGTCTGCCAGACGACGCGGAAGTAATGCACCAGGTGTTTGAGCGGCTGGATGTGGCTGCCTTGACCGGTGTAAATCGTACGGATGGGTGTCCAGGCCAGGTGGTAACCACGTTGGATGCACACCTGGATCATCTCAACCTCGAATTCAAAGCCTCTTTCCTGGCTGTCCAGAAGCGCTTCCATCAAACGCCGGCTGATCAGGCGATAACCGGACTGGTTATCGGCGATCGGTTGCCCCATCGCCCAGGAAAACATACTCCGCCCTAAGGTATTCGACACGCGCCGCACCAGAGGCATCTGTTTAAAATCCCTTTGACCAATGATTAAATCGGGTGATGGGTCACTAAAGACCTGTAGGAAGGAAGGGATTTCGTCTGGGTCGTGCTGTCCATCTGCATCCAGGGTGACCGCCGCGGTATAATCTTGCTCCAAGGCATAACGGAAACCGGTTCGCAACGCGGCGCCTTTGCCCTGGTTGGGCATTTGGGGAACCACAATGGCGCCAGCTGCCTGGGCGACTACGGTAGTCTTATCGGTTGAGCCATCATCCACGACCAGCACAGGCAGATATTTCCGCACGCTGGCAATGACCGCCACAACGCGCGGCTCTTCGTTATACGCCGGGATCAAAGCCAGGATTTTACTTTTAGAGGTTGGTGATTTTGTATCCATCCCTCGCATTATAACGTAATATCGTCTATTGGATTGAGTATAACGAAATCCACCTTATCCAAAAATTCCTTGACAAAATCCGCCTTTGGCTTATAATCCCCCTAACTTTATCCACAAAATACGTCGAAGAGGACGAGTACGTTTCGAAACGGCTGTCCAGAGAGCGGGAGCAGGTGGAAACCCCGCCAGTACGCCAGAACCGAATGGACCTCAGAGTTGTAGGGTGAAAGGTGGTTGCTGCGACCACTGAATAGCCTGCACCGGATTTGCCCCCGTTAGAAAGGCAGGTCGTTGTAGCAAATTGTTTTTTGCCGACGATACCGAGTGAGGCTGGCCTCTACCCCCGTCGCATCATCGGCGGGGTTTTTAGTTAAGGCAGCCTAATCGGGGTGGCACCACGGACTGAGCGCGTTCGTCCCCTGTTGGGATGAACGCGCTTTTAATTATCCGACGGTTGTTTATCATTGAAAGGAGATTCGAATGTCTGATCAAACTCGTTTTGTCTTAGGGGAAACGGACCTGCCCAAGTTCTGGTACAACATTAACGCCGATATGCCGGTACCTCCCGTGCCCGTGTTGCATCCCCAGACCCTGGAACCAGTCACACCCGACTTCCTGTCGGTGCTTTTCCCGATGTCGCTCATTTTGCAGGAAGTCAGCAGCGAACGGTACATCGAGATTCCCCATGAAGTCCGGGATATTTACAAACTATGGCGCCCGACTCCCTTGCAGCGCGCCCGGCGCCTGGAAAAAGCCCTCGATACCCCGGCGCATATTTACTATAAAAACGAGAGTGTTTCGCCCACCGGCAGCCATAAGCCGAATACCGCCGTGGCGCAGGCCTTTTTTAATAAAATAGATGGCACGAAAGCCCTGACGACCGAGACCGGCGCCGGGCAATGGGGCTCTTCCCTGGCTTTCGGCTGTAACATCTTCGGGCTGGATCTCGAAGTGTATATGGTCAAGGTGTCCTACCATCAGAAGCCGTACCGGCGCATCATGATGGAGACCTTCGGCGCCAGCGTCTATGCCAGCCCGACGGATCGTACCATGTTCGGTCGTGCTCTGCTTGAGAAAGATCCAACTAATCCGGGCTCACTGGGAATTGCCATCTCCGAGGCGGTCGAAGTTGCTGCGACTTCCAATGGCGCCAAGAAGTATAGCCTGGGCTCGGTGCTAAACCATGTTTGCTTGCACCAGACGGTGGTCGGCCAGGAAGCACTCATGCAGATGGATCTGGCTGGGGAATATCCAGATGTCGTGCTGGGTTGCGTGGGCGGCGGCTCAAATTTCGCCGGCATCGCTTTCCCGTTTGTCCGGATGAATCTGAAAGAAGGGAAGAAGACCCGTCTTGTGGCGGTTGAGCCCACCGCTTCGCCTTCGATTACCAAGGGGATCTACGCATTCGATTATGGTGATACGGCGCAGATGGCACCTGTTGTTAAGATGTACACCCTGGGGCACTCCTTCATGCCGGCTCCGATTCACGCCGGAGGTTTGCGCTACCATGGCATGGCGCCCAGCGTATCTGCACTGGTCAACGCCGGTCAGATCCAGGCGGTAGCCGTCCAGCAGCTCCCCACCTTTGAGGCAGGGCTGCTGTTTGCCAGGACGGAAGGCATTATCCCGGCTCCTGAGAGCGCCCATGTTATCCGGGCGGCGATTGATGAAGCCATGGATGCCAAGGTGAAGGGTGAACCGCGCGTTATCCTGTTCAACCTTTCCGGTCACGGCTACTTTGATATGGCTGCTTACGAAGCGTACCTGAGTGGTAAGCTGGAAAATTATGAGTATCCGTCTGCCGCGATTCAGGAAGCCATGGCAGGGTTGCCGTCAGTCTGATCATCAGGTTTTACCCCTGAGTTGTCATAAACGCATTCTATGACAACTCAGGGTTAATCATTTAGTTCTTTTTTCGGTTCAAGCCATAAGCTCGCAATACAGGAACAACGAACAGGAAACCTGTGTTGGGTTGGTCGAGGTCGCCGATAATACGCTGAGTGGCTTCGACCAACCTGTCCGCTGTGGCTTCATCTTTCACCACGGATAGAAGTGTTCGGTGGTGGATTTCTTGTCTGGACAATACTTCACGCAGGCTGGGCATCAGGGGCATATCCTCCAGAAACGCAGCCTTTCGCAGGCGCCCCAACCCGGAGCTCCATAAAATCGTGATCCCTGTCGTACCGGCGTCTTCCCAGGCGTCTAAAACCGCCTGGCAGTTGTCTGGATCATCAATTATTAAAACAACCAGGAAGCTCATTCAGTTTCTCCTTTCAACATTGCCGGGAGTGCAGGGGAAGGTGGCTTGGCGTGGTGGAAGGCGGCACGCAACAGAGGCGGTGTAAGCAGTGTGGTCACGATCACTACCCCAACAATCGCCGCAAACTCAGCCGGGTTGATCAGATTTCCGGTGATGCCGGCGGAGGCAACGATCAGGCCTACTTCACCACGTGAGATCATCCCTATGCCCAGTTGCAGCGCCTCTCTCCGCTCCAACCCACCCAACCAGCCTCCCAGACCGGCGCCGAGCACCTTTCCCAGGATGGCCAGGATGACCAATACCAGAAACAGCCAGAAGGATGGACTGACCAGGATGCGAGCATCCGTGGTCAATCCAATATTGATAAAGAAAATTGGTACAAAGAGACCATAAGCCAGGGCGTTCATCCCTGAATGGATCCTTTCGCGTACCGGGCTGCGCGAGAAGGCCAATCCCGCCAGGAATGCACCGGTAATAGCGGCCATTCCCCCCAGAGCTTCGGAGCTCCAACCATAGATAAAGATCATTACCAGAGTAAAAGCAATCAATCCCTGACTGATCGGCAGATGGTCTACCTTTTGACTCAGGCGGGGAAGAAGGATCCACCCCAGGAAGGTCGCGCCGCCGACAAAGACAGTCATGCGCAGGATAATCCAGAGAATATCCAGGAATCTACTTCCTGCTTCGGCGTTGGTTAAGGCGGAAAAGATTGACAAACCCAGTACCACCAGGATGTCATCGAAGATCGCCGCGCCCAGTAAGCTGATCCCGACCCGGCTGCGGATCACTTTCAATTCAATTAAGGTTTGAGCAGAAATGCTGACACTCGTGGCGGCCAGGATTAAGCCTAAAAAGATGGCGGATTGGAGCGCCAAACCGAAAGCCAGGCCCGCAGCAAGACCGAACATAAGGGGAAATATCACCCCACATGCACCTGCCAGGATGGAAACTTTCCCGGTGCGCGCCAGATCAGAGAATTCAAGGTCCAATCCAGCCAGGAACATCAGAAGTAACACACCGATTTCAGCCAGTTCATAGATGACGCTTGAAAGATGCTGATCCGTAAAAAATGTGATATTCAGCAGGTTGATGGCGGTAGGTCCCAATAGAACGCCTACCAGAAGCTCGCCTAACACTGCTGGTTGACCCAGGCGATAACTGAAATAGCCAGCGATTTTCGCGGCTGCGATGATTAAGGCTAACGCCAGGGCGAGTTGCAAAAAGGGTGTCATATGCCCATGTAATTATATCTTTAGCTCAGCCCGCACCCGCAGGTAATGCACGACTTGCTCGCGCGATAATGTCCCCACCAGCCGGCCTTGCTCAACCACTGGCACCTGGGCGAAATTCGCATTATCCATTGTCTGCAGGGCAGTCAGGAGCTCGGTATCAGGTTCGACCTGCGTTAACCGGTCGATGGGCAGCATGGCCTGACCGACGGTCAGATCACGCCAACCAGCCTGGGGAATGTTCGTGATATCCTTCAAGGTCAACATTCCCACCAACTGGCCATTGTCAGTGACATAGAAACAGCGTTGTCCGCCACTGAGAACATATTCTTGAACCAACTGGCTGACCGGCATATGGGTTGGCACTTCGGTGCAGGCAGGTTGCATGACCTGGAAAACTTTGACCCCGCGCAGAGTATTCTGTAGGGTTAACTGCGCATAGGTGCTGGCGGCCGCGTTTTGTAAGAACCAGCCGATAAAGATTAACCACAACCCGTTGAAAAGCTGACCGTTGATGATCGTCCAGATACCAATGCCAATGAAACCGAATGCCACCAATTGCCCAGCCAGTGAAGCAATATGAGTTGAGCGTTGAAAATTACGCGTAAACTTCCAGATAAGCGCCCGTAAAACGCGACCCCCATCCAGCGGAAAGCCTGGGATCAGGTTGAACAAGGCCAGAACCAGGTTGATGCGCATCAAGTATAGACTGGGGGCAGCCAGGAAAGGGATTGATTGGGCTAGCAGGTACAATCCACCAAAGGCGCCTGACAAACCCAGGCTGACTGCCGGGCCAGCGATGGCGATGAAAAACTCAGCACCGGGGGAGCGAGGTTCCTGGCTGATTTGAGCGACTCCGCCGAAGATGAACAGAGTGATGCCTTTGACCGGAATTTGGTTGCGGAGGGCAATTACCGAGTGGCCTAACTCGTGCCCCAGGACCGAGCCGAAGAATAACAGGCTGGTGATTAATCCCAGGCTGAAATTTACAACATTACTCATGCCTGGGTATTCATTCGGGAAGTAACCCCTCCCGAGCGACCAGGTGGTCAATGCGAAGACCAGGAACCAACTGGTGTGCAAGCCGATCGGAATTCCCCAGATATGACCGATTTTAACGCTGGCGTTCATAATGGATTTACCCTCATTGATTTAACAGTCCTTGGATTCCAGAGTGCGAATAAGAAGTAGCCACACAGCCGGATGGCAGCGCTGATGAGTAATGCGTTGCTCAAGCCGATTTGACTGGCCAGGAGAGTGCCCAATAGCGGGGCAATTACCGCTGATAAATACTGCAGGCTTTGCGCCAGGGAGACGAAGGTAGCGCTATATTCGACCGGAACGGTCTTCATCAGTTCATCGAAAAAGACTAAATCCAATCCAGCCTGGAAAATACCCGCTATACCGGCAAATACGACCATCAACTCAACCCGTTGTGTCATGGCGACCAACGCAGGATAAAGTGCCATCCCCAAAGTTGTCCAAAGCACCACAAAGCGCGATCCGCGCAGGCGCGACTGGCGCGTCCATAAGATATAACCTACCAGTAAAATTGCTGTTTGGGCGGTAGTAATAAAACCGATCCAGGCATCACTGGCCTGTACGACGCGCACGTAATAAAGAGGGAAGAGCGGGGCAGCCAGGGAGGTGCCAGATAAGAACACGAAGCGCTTGATCGTAAAGCGTACAAAATCAGGTTGTCCGCTAATCGTACGCACATAGCTGCGTAAACGATGACTCAGCGTCTGACCGGCTTCCTCCTTGGGGGGTTCGACATCCGGAAGCTGGATATGACTGGAATAGTAATAACTGATCAGTCCCCCCAGGGATAAACCGATGAAAACGATCTGATAATTTAATGGAAAATCCAGTTTCATTTGCACCAGCACCTGACCGACTAAAAGGGCAGTGACGGCTGATGTCAGACCTAAAATGGACCACCGGCGGCTCATTAATTCGTAGCGATGAGTGGGTCCAGCGACCGCATTCATGACCACGGAAAAGGCGACCGCGACGGTGATTTGGGGCAGTGTCGCCAGCGCCCAAATCACCAATACACCGTAGACCAGGTATTTTTGAGGTAAGAAGAAAGCTATCAAACCAGTCAGGGCGTAGGAAGATACCACCAACAGCCGCGCCGCGCTGAACCACGGCACCACCTGCCGGCGAGTCTGTAAAAAACGACCGACCACCAGGGCCAGGAACAGGCCTGTGAAAGCCGGCATAGAAGATAGCAAACCCACCTGGAAATTTGAGGCGCCCAGGCGGGTCAGGAATACCGGTAAGAATGGGCTGGCTGCGCTAGCCAGCCCAATTCCGATCGCATCAATTTCTACATTAATAAAATTTTTTCTTTGCACCGGTGTGGCGTCTGCCGGTGCGGGTGACCAGGATATTAAACGCACGGAACCAACCTCGTTAAGTTTGAGCTATTATACCCGCATCCGGAGTTTAGATTAACATGGCAGGCTACCGTAGAGATACCAGAAAGTTGGACTCGGAAAACCAGGTTGATAATCCGCTTCCCAGATAAAATCCCCCCTGACCAACAATGTGCGTAGGAGATAGTCCAACCCCTCCAGGGCTTCCAGGTCAGCCGTGCTGAGTTGCTTGACTTCTGATTTGAGCAGATCGAGTTGTACCCGCCTTATGACTTCAAAGGCATAACGATCGAAATGGGCATGCGGTTTATCGCGGTAATCCTCAATGAAATCCCGCCATAAGTTGAACCGGGCATGAAATTCCTTGTGAGCCTTGTTACCCCAGGCCGTTCGCCATTGCTCGCGCAGGGTGTCCATCCGGGTAGTCAGACGGGTTAATTCCCTGTCCACCGCTGCATCCAGCTGGCGAGAGGACAAGCGGGCGCGCGCCAGTAACAACCCACCCAGGGTAAGTTGAGGATAGGGGGTCTCGCTGGCTGGAGCAGTGATCCCGATCGGCCAATACAGTTCCTTGCTCAGCAAGTAATCTTCCAGGATTGACAGCCCGGCTGATAAATAGCGTAAATCATAGTTAATCGATGGCATCGATATCACCAGAGGTATTAAGCAGATTAGAGGATCGTGCAACTCACGAGTGTGTATATTTTAACACCAGAAACTCGCATATCAAACGCAGGCGCACGAAGGAATTCTTAATTAAACAATATACCACCTCTGTCAGAAGGCTTTTAGTTGGAGTAAAATCAGATGATATATAAGTTCTTAATAAAGCTCCTTGGTATATCTATAGAAAGAAAATTCAATGTTGACTTTTAACCTGCATGAAATCCCCTTCTCTATGGCTGGGTCTTTTCTGATCCTGACCAGCTCCACAGCCAGTGGAACGCCACGCCTGGCCTACCGCACCAGCAGCCGGCGTGCAGTCACTGGTCCCCAGGCTACCTTTTTAGCGCATGAGTTTTTCGAGATTGCTCTGCTACGCGATGGGGTGGAAATACCTTACACCTGGAGTGCGCAACCCCACCGCCTGGATCTCCAGGGTGAGGGCGGCGGTGAGGCAACTCTGGCCTTCGCCAATGCAGATACTCTGACCTTCGAAGGGCGCGGCGTAGGTGTGCGCTGGGTGCCGTGTAAATCCTTTGCCACGCGCTACCAGCCGACTGCCAGCGAGCTCTGCCTGGTGGATCCAGCCGCCCGAGGCATTCATCATTTTCGGGCGAGTGAAGGAACCAGTCTCCTGCTTAATGCGACACCCACGACTGCAGTACAAACGATTAAGGGCTTTTCTTACCCAACGACGGTTGATTTTCTTCCGGGGGAAAATGCCATCGCCTGGGGAGCCGTGCGTTTCGATGTTTATGAAAGCATGTGGGCTGGCAATTACCCGGCGTTGGATAAAGCGCTTGCTGAGCGAGAGAAAGACTATGCCCGTTGGCAGAAACATCTGCCGAAAGTCCCTGAGCGTTACCAGTCCACCGCGGAACTGGCCTGGTTCCTTCTGTGGAATTGCCAGGCGCCGGCGGCAGGCGCTTTCACCCGCCCGACGATCTTAATGAGCAAATCCTGGATGAACGCAGTGTGGGCCTGGGACAACTGCTTCAACGCCCTGGCGGTTGCCCACGCTGATCCGGAGCTGGCTTTCAACCAGCTCTTAATGTTCTTCGAGTATCAAGACCCAAACGGTATGATTCCAGATTTGATCACAGATCTGGAACCGATCTATTGCTTCACCAAGCCACCGATTCAGGGGTGGAGCATCCGCAAGATGGCAGATCGCATCGGCGTAAAAAAAGCGTTGCCTTTTATCAGGGATCTCTACAAGCCCATTGCCCGCCTGACAGATTGGTGGTACACCCAGCGTGATTTCGATGGGGATGGTTTGTGCCAGTATCACCATGGAAACGACTCGGGTTGGGATAATGCCACTGTCTTCGATCAGGGTTATCCAACGGAAGGCGCTGATCTGGCTGCTCATTTGACACTCCAGTGTGAGGGGCTTTCTTTTATGGCGGAGGCACTGGGTAAAAAGGTTGCCAGCCTGCGGTGGCAACACCGCGCTGAGTTACAGTTATCAGACTTACTCGATCATGGCGTGCTGGACAATCATTTTTATTCACCCCTCGACGGACAAAACTCTGCCGAGCCTGCCCAATCCCTGTTGAATTACCTCCCCCTCGTGCTGGGTCATCGCCTGCCCAAACGGATCCGCCAGAGTTTACTCGTCGATTTGTCGGAAGGCGGTCCATTTCTCACACAGTATGGTCTGGCGACGGAAGCTACTTCCAGTCCAAAATACGAAGCGGATGGATACTGGCGCGGACCAATTTGGGCGCCAGCTACTTATTTGATTGTTGACGGATTACTGGATGCAGGCGAAGACAAGAAGCGACGAGATGAGACGCTCCTGGCGCGCAATCTGGCTGAACGTTTCTGTGATCTGTGCGTGAGCCAACCAGCTTTCTGGGAGAATTTCAATGCGTTGACCGGTCAGGGCTTACGCTGCCCGGGATATTCGTGGACTGCGGCGGTCTTCCTGCTCCTGGCGGAATACCTGGCGGGGTCAGCAGAATAATCCCACCTCCATCCTTCCTGTCCTGGCTCCGTTCAATTTATGTTATCATGAGCCGGCTATGATTGGTACAACCTTTAATAACCGTTACCGTCTGGATGTAGAGTTGGGCCGTGGCGGTCTGGGCGTGATTTATCGCGCCTATGATCTACTATTGTACCGTCCGGTGGCAGTCAAAGTACTGACTACCAGCGGGCTTGGCACTGCGGGACGCGCGCGCCTGCTGCATGAAGCACAAGCAGCCGCGCGCTTGAACCACCCTAATATTGTGGATATTTTCGATGCAGGTGAAACCCCTTCAGTCGAATCTGGCAATCCAATGATCCCCTATATCGTCATGGAATTGGTAGATGGTGGTTCACTCCATGAAAATCCACCGCATATACTGAACGCCATAATCGGGATCGCCTGCCAGATCTGTGATGCACTGGAGCATGCCCATTCACATGGCATTATCCATCGCGATCTTAAGCCCGAAAATGTCCTGGTTACCCCGCAAGGGGTGGTCAAACTGACTGATTTCGGCCTGGCGCGTTCGGTCTCATCGCGGTTGTCAATTGAAGGGGCGCTGGTTGGGACAGTGTTCTATGTGGCGCCGGAGATGATTCTAGGACAACCGGTGGATGCGCGCACCGATCTCTATTCGTTGGGCGTCATGTTGTATGAGTTCATCACTGGTCATTTGCCTTTCATGGGTGAGGATCCGCTCAATGTCGTCGCCCAGCATTTGCATACCCCACCTGCCCCACTACGCGCTTACCGACCAGATTGCTCGCTCTCCCTGGAGGCATTGGTTCTCCGCTTATTAGCAAAAAACCCGGCTGAACGTCCGGCTTCCGCAACTGAAGTCCGTCAGGTTTTGGAACGTTTGGCGAAACAGGATGAGCCGGGACTGCCCGTAATGGCGTTTGCAGATCCCTTCTGGCATAATCGTTTACTTGGTCGTGAACGTGAACTGGCTGAAGCTCGTAATTTATGGACGCAATCTGTCTCAGGAACAAGCGACCAATCCGTACTTTTAATTTGTGGCGAATCAGGCATTGGGAAAACACCTTTTGTACGCCAGGTGATTGAAATGGCTGAGCTTTCTGGGGGCAAAGCACTGACGGGTGAATGTTATGAAGAAGGGATGCCGCCATACGCGCCGATCGGACGATTGGTGCGCTCAGGGTTGGGGGTGACTCCGGTGCACGTACCCAACCGGATCATGGCGGATCTGCTTACCCTGGCGCCTGAGCTGGCTACCGGCTTTCCAGATATTCCACCCAACCCCTCCCTGGAGTCCCTGGCTGACCAACACCGCCTGTTTGAGAGCCTGATTGTCTTATTCGATATCCTTTCGAACAAGATCCCCTTGTTGTTGGTGATTGAGGATTTGCAATGGGCCGACGCGGGCACCTTGTATTTCCTGAGGCACCTGGCACGACGCAGCCGGCAAACCCATCTTCACTTGATGATCTTGCTGACTTATCGCGAAGATGAGGTGGAAGCGGCTGGAAGTTTGAGTGATATCTTGTTGGACTTGACCCGCGAACGGCTGGCAACTCGCTTACGCCTGGAACGCTTTGCCCGTGAGCAAATCCGCGCCATCCTGGAAGCAACATTTCAGCAGACGATCTCGGAAAATCTTTTGGATGGCATTTTGCGTGTCACTGAGGGAAACCTGTTTTATATCCAGGAGGTATGTAAAGCCTTAATCGAAGAAGGGAAGCTGGTTCGCCAGGATGGTAGTTGGGTATTAACCGCCAGTCTGGATGAATTGCACCTCCCCGAAAGTGTACGCCTGACTATCCAACGCCGGGTTAACCGCCTGCCCGCCCCAGCCCAGGAAACCCTGCGTCTGGCAGCGATGATCGGGCGTGAATTTGACTTCAGCACTTTACTTTGGGCCAGCGAGCAGAACGAAGATATTCTAATTGAGCATCTGGAAGAAGCTCAACGCGCCCAATTAATCCAGGAAATACCCGTCTCAAGCTTAATTGAGCGCGATCCAGTGCGATTTAGCTTTGTACATACGTTGATCCCAACCACCTTGCGCGAAAGCGTCAGCCGTCTGCGCCGCGTCCGTTTACATCGCCGGATTGCCGGGGCGATTCAAGCACTCCATCCCCAGGATTATGAAGCCCTGGCGTACCATTCAGGGCTGGCGGGAGACGTACGCCTGGCAACGGATCAGTATGTAAGAGCTGGCGATCGGGCATTTTCTTTATACGCCAACCTGGACGCGCTCCGCTTGTACGGTCAGGCTCTGCGTCTGATCCCCGACGATTTACCGCGCCGCTTTGAAATTCTGGTAAAACGGGTGCACATTCTCGATCTGATCAGCCAGCGTGAAGCTCAGGAAATGGATGTCCTGGAGATGGTGTTGATCGCCGATCGCCTGAACGACGACACCCGTCGCTGTGATGCGCTGATTGCCCTGGTGGATTATGGCCTGGCTACGGATTTCACGCAGAGCCGCCCCTCGGCCGAAGAAGCGGTTGCAATTGCCCTTCGTTTACAGGATGTCGTTCGTGAAGCGCATGCCTTACGCAGGTTGGGCTGGTTGCTCTGGTCAGCGGATAAGAATCCCGCCTGTATTCAACATTTAGAAACTGCGGTACGATTATTTAAGGAGTCCGGTCTGAAAGGGGAGGCAGCCGGCTGCCTGCACTCGTTGTCACTGGTTGTTGGGCAACAAGGATTTGGACGGAGTAGCGAATCTCTGGCTTATGCCCAGGAAGCGGTTACCCTCAGTCGCGAGGCCGGAGATCGAGTTCAAGAGGCCACCAGTCTGCGCCGGTTGGCGATTGCTTTGATGGATACCTGCCAGCATACCCAGGCGCTGCCCATCGCAGAAGAAGCGTTGGCCTTGCATCGCGAGCTCGGTGATCGTCAAGGGGAATGCAATGGCGAGAATGTATTGGCGATATGCCAGGTATGGGTTGGGCGGGTAGAAGAAGCTGACCAGCATTTCCAGCGCTCTCTGGACATCGCCGTGGAAATTGACTCCAGACAGGGTCTGACGATCGCAATCGCCAATATGGTCTCTCTATGTTTTCGCTGGCGGGGTAAATACGAAGCCGCCCTGGCTTTTATTGATGACCACCTGTCTCAGGCGCTGCCTCGCGAGGATGCCTATCTCACGGCCCAGTTGTTGGCTTCGAAGGCTGAAGTTTTGGGGTGGTTCGGTCAGCTTCAAGCCATGTTGGATATTGCTCAAGAGATCCAGCGCATTGCAGCGGGGTCAGCTAACCGGGATTTGATGATTAAATTATATATCGATGTTTCCCGCGTACAGGCGGACATGGGATTAATGAAGGATGCCTGGCAGAACCTTCAACGAGCTGAGCAGTTATCCCGTGATTTGGATCTGATCGTGCTCCAGGCGGTTTTTCATCACCGGCGTGCCTATTTCTATTTATTAGAAGGAGGCGAGCAGAAATTACAGCTGGGATTAGAGCATATCCACAAAGCCATGTCGATCCTGGAGTGCGGTAATTACCCGCTCGATATGGCGGATTGTCGTATCCTGGCTTCAGCTTTCTATTTAGCTTTAGGCCAACCCGATCTGGCTTTGCAATCCACAAATCAAGCGTTATCATTTTTCGCGATTTTCCCCTATCATATCGAAGTATACGACTGGGCTCACTCGCGCGCTTTACGCGCCACTGGTCGCACAGCTGACGCAGACGAGTATCTCCGCCGCGCCTACACTCGCTTAATGGAAATTGCCCAGGGAATCCAGGATCCGATTCTGCGTCAGGGAGTATTGGAAAACATTTGGGTTAATCGCCAGATCTGCGCCGATTGGCAGGCGCGCCAGCTTGATGTAAACCAATAACTCCACCTGCCTTTAAACCAACAACCGCAGAGGTTCTTCCAAGAACTTGGCCAAAGCCTGTAAGAATTGAGCCGCCTCAACACCATCACTCACCCGATGATCTACTGAGAGAGTGGCATTCATTCGCATACCAGGCAGGATGGCGCCGTCTTTCACCACGGGTACCTCGCGCACCGAGCCGACCGCCAGGATCGCCGCCTCGGGTGGATTGATGATGGCGATAAAATGCTCCACCTCGAACATGCCCAGGTTGCTGACCGAGAATGTCGAGCCTTCGATATCGTCAGGTCGCACTTTCCCATCCCTGGCGCGGGCGACCATGCTGCGCACCTCGCTGGCAATCTGGCGTAACGACTTAAGGTCGGTCTCGTGGCACACCACTGTCAGCAATCCACCTTCTATCGCAACGGCAACGCCGATGTTCACCGACCCATGACGCAAGACTTTATCGTTTTGTAAAGACGCGTTTAAATTAGGGAACTGGCGTAGGGTCTGAGCAACCGCTTTTATCACAAAATCGTTGACCGAAATCTTCTCGCTATCGGGCAACAGGGTATTGACTTGTTTACGTAAGCTCATTACAGCCGTCATGTCATACGCGTGGGTCACGTAAAAGTGAGGCACCTGCTGCTTGGCCTCGGTCATCCGCCGGCCGATGGCGGCGCGTAGGCGAGGCAGCAGCGTAATCTGGTCAGCTGGTGCAGACATAGGTGAAGCATGCATAGCTGAGGTCGCGCCGGGTGGGATGGGGAGGTTGGTTGCTGAGGAGATGGGAGTTGGCGTAAGGGGGATAGTTGCTGGAGGCGGTGTGACCCTCAGCGTGGCCAGATAAGCCGTCACATCTTTTTTGATGATCCGCCCGTTTGGGCCACTGCCTCGGAAGGACTTCAGATCAACACCTTGCTCCTCTGCCACGCGCCGCGCCAGGGGGGTGGCTTTCACGCGATCGGTCACTGCACCAGCTTCGACAAGTGGGGCGGTGGTTGTTGGGATTGACATTCCCACGGCGCGCTCTGGTGTTGCTGCCCCCGTTATTTGGGCGGCGGACGGCGCAGCCGGTATTCCAGCATCAGTGGGTTGTTCGCCCGGTGCGGTAATTACAGCGATGGGTGTGTTTACCGGGACAATCTCGCCCGCTTTCACCAGGTGGCGGGCGACAATGCCACTATAGGGCGTCTCAACCTCGACTGTCGCCTTGTCGGTCTCAATCTCAGCCAGCACATTGCCTTTGGAGGCAGGCTGGCCTTCCAGGATCACCCAGCGTACCAGGGTGCCTTCAACCATATCAAAACCCAGCTTGGGCATGATCACCGTTTCAGCCATTACAGCACCTCCTTAACCGCCCGAATCACATCCTCGACTTGCGGCAGAGCCAACTGCTCCAGGGTGCGATTATACGGCAGCGGAACTTCCTTTTGGGCGACGCGCTGGATCGGGGCGTCCACGTAATCGAAAGCCTGTTCATAGATGCGGGAGGCAATCTCGGAACCGACACCAAAAGAACGCCAACCTTCTTCGACAATCACTGCCCGGTTGGTCTTCTTGAACGACTCAAGCACCGGCGCCATATCTAACGGGCGCAACGAGCGCAGGTCGACAATCTCGGCTTCGATGCCTTCTTTAGCCAACTGGTCAGCAGCCTTGGTGGAGATCTCCAGCATCTTGCTGTAAGTAACGATCGTCACATCGCGCCCCGGACGTTGGATTTTGGATATGCCGATTGGCGTGGTGTAGTCGCCTTCCGGCACCTCGCCGCGCACCTGGTAGAGCGTGGCGTGCTCGATAAACAGAACCGGATCCTGGGAACGGATCGCGCTCTTGAGCAAACCCTTGGCATCTTCCGGAGTGCCTGGCACGACGACTTTCAGACCGGGGAAATGAGCGAAAACTGCATCAGGTGTTTGCGAGTGAGTCGCACCGAGCTGGCGTCCACCCCCACCAACGGCTCGGATGACCAGCGGCAGGACGAACTGCCCGGCGAACATGTAGTGCAGCTTGGCGGCTTCGTTGACAATGTGATCCATGGCTGAAAAAGCAAAGTTTATCGTCATCAACTCAGCCACCGGGCGTTGGCCAGTCAGCGCGGCACCGATCGCCGCGCCGATGATGGCTGCCTCGGCGATGGGGGTGTCGCGCACTCGTTCGGGACCGAAATGGTCGTAGAAACCTTTGGTGACGGCGTAGGTACCACCCCATACACCAACTTCCTCTCCCAGGATGAACACCCGGGGATCGCGTTCCATTTCCTCCCACAAAGCCTGGGAGATGGCTTCACGCATGGTTATTCGGGGCATGGCTAACTCTCCACGTAGATATTTTCAAACAGGGCTTCTACCGCTGGCTCAGGGCTGGCTTCCGCAAACTGCACCGCGGCTTGCGTCTCGGTCTGTGCTTTTATTTCCAGATCATCCAACTCAGTCTCGGCGGATATCCCGTTGGTGACCAGGTATTT
Organism: uncultured Anaerolineaceae bacterium; assembly: GCA_964354345.1. Taxonomy (GTDB): domain Bacteria; phylum Chloroflexota; class Anaerolineae; order Anaerolineales; family UBA4823; genus CAYGZL01. Next base: position 22,001 of record CAYGZL010000149.1, read on the forward strand.
CCGGTATATGCCGATGGGGTCGTTCTCCTGCCATCGGCGTACTTCCTCAGCCTGGCGATAACGCTCCGGATCGCCCATTGAGTGCCCCCTGAAACGGTAGGTGAGTGCTTCCAGGAAATATGGGCCATTGCCAGCGCGGATGTACGCGATGGCCTGCTCAGCCGCCTGGCGCACCTTCATCACATCCATACCATCTACGGTCCCGCTGGTAATACAGTAGCCTTCGGCTTTCTGGACGATCTCAGAGACGGCTGAGGCGCGCTCGACCGTGGTGCCCATGCCGTAATGATTGTTTTCACACACCCATAAAACGGGTAACTTCCAGACTTTAGACAGGTTGAGCGCTTCGTGGAAATAGCCGATATTGGTGGCGCCATCGCCGAACATGCAGATAGTGACGTTATTCTGTTTGGTATACACATCGCCTAAGGCCAGCCCTGCTGCGATGGGCAGGTGAGCCCCGACGATGGCATGACCACCCCAGAAGTTCTTTTTAACATCTGCCATATGCATCGAGCCGCCTCTGCCTTTTGAGCAGCCTGTCGCTTTACCCAACAGTTCGGCCACCACTTCTTTGGCGCTGATACCACAGTTAATCGCCACCCCGTGGTCGCGGTAGGCGGTGATGACGCGATCCTGGGGTAAGCGCGCCGAGATCAAGCCGGTGCTTACTGCTTCCTGCCCGATATAGAGGTGTAAAAATCCGCCAACCTTGCCCTGTTGGTAGAGTTGGGCGGCTTGCTCTTCGATCAGGCGGATCAACACCATCTGATAATAAATATTCAAATATTCTGGTTTTTCCATAAGGGTTAACCCCTCCTTTTATAATATATGCAGATATATTATATCTTAATTGTACAATAATTTTTATATATTGGCTGGCTGTAAAGAGTCAGGGGGAATTTTACCCTCGCAGCGCTTAATTATAAACTGGAATGGTATTATTTGCCTTATGGACATACCGGATACCCCACCCCCCTCAGGTTGTTTTATAATAGCAGCCAATGGCAAAGCTGATTATCAACGAACCTCCGACATTCAACATCTAAACACTAACATGTGGTACAAAAACGCGATTTTCTATGAAGTCTATGTACGGGCTTTCTGTGACAGTAATGGCGATGGACACGGCGACCTGCCCGGCCTGCTGACGAAGCTGGATTACCTGCAAGAGTTGGGTGTGGACTGCCTGTGGCTCCTGCCGATCTACCCCTCCCCGCTGCGCGACGACGGCTACGATATCGCCGATTACTATAAAATCCTCCCCACTTATGGCACTCTGGAGAACCTGAGGGCTTTGCTGGCGGCGGCTCACGCGCGGGGGATGCATGTCATCGCTGACCTGGTGCTCAACCATACCTCCGACCAGCATCCCTGGTTCCAGGCTGCTCGGGCAAGTCGACAATCGCCCTACCGGGACTACTATGTCTGGTCGGACGACGATCGTAAATATCGTGACGCCCGCATCATCTTCGTGGATACCGAGAAGTCAAACTGGAGCTGGGATCCGGTCGCCGGGCAGTATTACTGGCATCGCTTCTACGCCTCCCAGCCAGACCTGAACTTCGATAATCCGGCAGTCCAGGCAGAGATGCTGCGCGTGGCACTATTCTGGCTCGACTTAGGCATAGACGGCTTCCGGGCAGACGCGGTGCCGTATCTCTTTGAGCGCGAAGGCACCAACTGCGAAAATCTTCCCGAGACGCATGCCTACCTGAAGCGCTTGCGAAAGTTTATCGCTGAGCGCTATCCCCAGGCGGTGCTGCTGTGTGAAGCAAACCAATGGCCGGAAGATGTGCGCCCTTACTTTGGCGATGGCGATGAATTTCAACTGGGTTTCCACTTCCCGGTCATGCCGCGCATTTACATGGCTTTACGCCAGGGGGAGCGCACACCGATCGAGTGGATCTTAAACCGCACCCCACCCATTCCGGAAAACTGCCAGTGGTGCACCTTCTTGCGCAACCATGATGAGCTGACGCTGGAGATGGTTACACCCCAGGAGCGGCAATGGATGTGGCAGGAGTACGCTCCTGAGCCGCGCATGCGGCTTAACCTGGGTATCCGCCGCCGCCTGGCGCCCTTACTCGATAACGACCGGCGCAAGATCGAGCTGGCTTATGCACTGCTCTTCAGTTTGCCCGGCTCGCCGATTATCTATTATGGCGATGAGATCGGCATGGGCGATAATATCGATTTACCCGATCGTAATGGGGTACGTACGCCGATGCAGTGGAGCGACCAGCCTGACGCCGGTTTTACTGCCCCCGCCACTCCGGCTGACCGCCTGTACACACCACTGATTGGCAGTGAATTATATGCTCCGTCATCGGTCAATGTGGCTGCCCAACAAAACGATCCCGGATCGCTGTGGCACACCTTGCGGCGCATGATCCAGGTGCGTAAGGCGCATGCTGTCTTCGGTTGGGGTGGGTTGGAATGGGTGGATATTGAAAATAAAGCCCTTGCTGCCTATTGGCGTATTTACCAGGCAGAGCGCTTGCTGATCCTGAACAACCTGTCCAGCGCGCCACAAAAGATCGCCCTGGAATGGCCGGCTCCGTCTGCCTTCGATCTACTGACAGACCAGCCTCTCTCTCTGACGGTTCCAGGTCGTCTGGAGCTGGTTTTACCTCCCTTTGGTTATCGTTGGCTCGCTTGTGGAAGAGAAAAATAGTCTAAGCAGGAGATTAGCATGAGTCCATTGTATGCAGGTATTGAGGCGGGAGGAACCAAGTTTGTCGTCGCGGTCGGCGCCGGTCCAGGCGATCTGCGCGCCGAGACACGCTTTCCAACCACCACGCCCGCCGAGACGATGCAGCGCACGCTCGAGTTCCTGCGTCAGCAGCAGGAGCTCCATGGTACGTTAACAGCCATTGGCGTTTCCTCTTTCGGACCAGTCGATCCGAACCCGGCTTCGCCCACCTTTGGCTACATCACCACCACCCCCAAACCGGGTTGGGCGCAGTTCAACTTCATTGGCGCTCTACGGCAGGTCTTCCCGCTGCCGGTTGGCTTCGACACGGATGTCAACGGTGCGGCGTTGGGGGAGGGTCGCTGGGGCGCAGCGCAAGGTCTGGATACCTTTCTGTACCTGACGGTGGGCACCGGCATCGGCGGTGGGGGGCTGGCAAACGGCAAGCTGATCCATGGCCTGTTGCACCCCGAGATGGGCCACCTGCGCATACCGCACGACTGGACGGCTGATCCATTCCCGGGCACCTGCCCCTATCATGGCGACTGCTTCGAGGGGCTGGCCAGCGGTCCGGCGATGGAGAAGCGCTGGGGCGCCCGCGCCGAGAACCTGCCCACCGGTCACCCTGCCTGGGAGTTGGAAGCCACCTACCTGTCGCTGGCGCTGAATAACTTCATCCTGACCTTCGGGCCGCAACGCATCATTATTGGCGGCGGGGTGATGTCCCAACCGCAACTTTTCTCACTGGTGCGGCATAAAGTGCAGACGCTGCTCAATGGCTATTTGCAGGTATCCCAAATCCTGGACGGCATCGAGTCCTACATCGTTCCACCTGCCCTGGGCAGCCGCAGTGGTGTGCTGGGCGGAATTGCCCTGGCTGAACTGGCAGGTAAGCGTTAATTTCACAGACGCTGAGACACAAAGGCGCAATTATTTATGGAACCAACCCCTCACCAAACGCAAGTTACGCTACAAAGGCTCTGGCCGAGGATTGAGAGCCGTTATTCTGCCCAGGCCGCGGTTGACCCGGTTGCCTGGAATGTCTTCCATCACCGCCTGGTAGCCCATTTCCCAACCCTCTTCCGTCTGTATGCCGATTTATACGCCGACCAGTATGATTTCTTTTATCATCTGGAAGACCTGCTGGTGGCGCTGGCCCAATCCTGGTTCGACCGCTCCATTGATCTACGCCAGCTCGACGCGGCGCGTGAGGCTGATCCGCAGTGGTTTCACTCGCACAAGATGCTGGGCGGAGTGTGCTATGTTGACCTGTTCGCCGGCAACCTGGAGGGTATTCGCGCTCGCATCCCTTACTTCAAAGAGTTGGGCCTGACCTACCTGCACCTGATGCCTTTCTTTAAGGTACCTCAGCCGGAAAACGATGGCGGTTACGCCGTCAGCAGCTACCGGGAGGTCAATCCCTCCATGGGGACGATGGAGCAACTGGCAGAATTATCCCGCGAGCTCCGCCAGGAAGGCATCAGCCTGGTGGTGGACCTGGTTTTCAACCACACCGCCGATAATCATGAATGGGCGCAGCGCGCCCTGGCTGGCGACCTGGAAGCGCAATCTTACTATCGCATCTTCCCCGACCGCAAGATGCCCGACGCTTACGAGCGCCATCTGCGCGAGATCTTCCCCGACGAGCAGCGCCTGGTCAGGCGTACTGCTTCTTTCACCTACCGCTCCGAGCTCAACGCCTGGGTGTGGACCACTTTTCATCACTACCAGTGGGACCTGGACTATGCCAACCCGGCCGTCTTCAACCGTATGGCTGAGGAGATGCTCTTCCTGGCCAACCAGGGCGTGGAAGTGATCCGCCTGGACGCGGTGGCTTTCATCTGGAAGAAGCTCGGTACGGTGTGCGAGAGCCTTCCGCAGGCGCACCAGATAATCCAGGCCTTCAATGCCTGCTGCCGCATCGCCGCCCCGGCATTGCTGTTCAAATCCGAGGCGATTGTCCATCCTGATGAGGTGGCTCGTTACATCAGCCTGGGCGAATGTCAGCTCTCCTACAATCCACTGCTGATGGCGCTGTTGTGGAACACCATTGCCACGCGCGAAGTCAATCTGTTGGACCAGGCCCTGCGTGAACGTTTTCGCACCGCGCCCGGCTGCGCCTGGGTCAACTATGTGCGCTGCCATGACGACATCGGCTGGACCTTCTCCGACGAAGACGCCGCCCGGTTGGGGATCAACGGCTATGAGCACCGCCGCTTCCTGAATAGCTTCTACACCGGGCGCTTCAAGGGCAGCTTTGCACGCGGCCTGCCATTTCAAGAGAATCCCCGCACCGGCGATGCGCGTATCTCCGGCTCCTGCGCTGCGCTGGCCGGATTGGAGAAAGCCACGCGTGAGGAGACGGCTGGCGAGGTTGATCTGGCCATCCGGCGCATCCTGCTCATCCACGGCATCATCCTCACGGTCGGCGGCATCCCGTTGATCTACCTGGGCGACGAGATCGGCACGCTCAACGATTACTCCTACCGCGACGATCCCGCCAGGGCTGGCGACAGCCGTTGGGTGCACCGTCCCTCCGCTGACGCGGCTCGTTACGTCCGCCGCACCGACCCCACCACTGTCGAGGGGCGCGTCTACCTGGGCTTACGCCGGTTGATCGCCCTGCGCGCCGCCAACCCGGTTTTCTCGGGCAATGACCTGCAGGTGATGAACCTGGGCAATCCGCATGTCCTGGGTTACGTGCGTTCCTCCGCCGGGCAGCGCGCCCTGGTATTAGCCAACTTCTCCGAGCAGCCGCAGACAGTGCCGGCCAATCTGCTGCGTCTGTATGGGATGAGCTACTCCTTCAATGATCTGGTGCGGGGTGAGCCGCTTTCGATAATGGATTTGGTGCTGGAGCCGCTCGGGTTCCTGTGCTTGCAGCCCATTTGATAATCGTAGAAAAATTCATTAGACAATGCTAATTTGACAAAATCCATAAGATTTAGTAGATTATATTTACCCCCGAGCGGTGGGGTAAATAAGGCTACTCAATGGAACAAATTATCTTAGCTTTTATCACTGGTCTGACCACTGGTGGATTGAGCTGCCTGGCTGTGCAAGGCGGGCTGCTGGCCAACTCACTCGCCCACCAGATTGAGCACGATCTCAGCCAGTCTCCCCAACCAGGTACACAGGCGGGCAAGGGTACCGTCAGGCGATTCCAGCAATCAGCCACACGATCAGCACCGGTAGTCTCAGCAGCGTTGAATCCAGCCGCGCCGATTGCACTCTTCTTGCTGGCGAAAATCGTCGCCTACACCTTGTTGGGTGGGTTGCTGGGTCTGGTTGGCTCGTTCTTGACGTTAAGCCCGCTTGCGCGCGCCATCTTGTTAATCGCCATCGGCGTATTTATGTTAGGCAACGGCTTACGGATGTTGAATGTCCACCCAATTACCCGCTATTTCAACCTGGAGCCGCCGAAATTTATCACCCGCTTCATCCGGCGCCTGGCAAAAAAAACCGGTCAAGATCAGCCAGTCGACGCAATTAACCAGCCAACCGATCTGATCGCCCCATTATTCCTCGGCGCGCTGACTGTGCTCATCCCGTGCGGAGTGACCCAGGCGATGATGGCGACCGCGTTGGGCACTGGTAACCCGGCGCAGGGTGCCGCATTGATGTTTGCATTCACCCTCGGCACGAGCCCGGTCTTTTTCATCATCGCTTACCTGGCGACCCGCCTTGGCGCCCGCCTGGAGAAGTACTTCTTGCGCTTTGTGGCAGTGGTGGTGTTGGTCCTGGGTTTACTTTCGTTAAACAATGGCCTGAATCTGATCGGCTCGCCGCTCTCACTCAATAACCTCACCCGTGGGTTGTTCCCAGCCGTCGAATCCTCCACCAACCTGTCTCTGGGTAGCTCAACGGAGGCGGGTGTGCTGCAACTGAAAGTAGCGAATAATGGCTACTTTCCCGCCCTGCTGCATGCAAAATCCAACCAGTCACTGTCCCTGCAACTGGTGACGGATAAAACGTTTTCATGTGCGCGTGACTTTGTCATCCCGGTGCTGAAATACTACCGATTATTACCCGCCACCGGGCGGATCAGTGTGACGATCCCGCCCCAGAAACCCGGCACAATCATGCGGTTCACCTGTTCGATGGGCATGTACACGGGACAGATTGTATTCGATAACTGACCTGAAGCGCTGAGTGAGTATTCAGGCCCCGAACATAAGTTTGCTTCACAAGTATCATTCACCATGACATAACCAACCATGATAAAAAGAACGTTTCGGATCAGCGATATGCACTGCAGCAATTGCGCCATCGCGATTGAGAGCCTGGAAGACGAGTTGCCGGGCGTGAAAAGCATCTCGGTCAGCTATGCCAAAAGCCAGATGGTGGTGGAGTTCGATGAAACTAAAATCAATCCGCAGGCAATCGTGGCGGCGGTGAAAAATGTGGG
>CAYGZL010000150.1:0-4104 GCA_964354345.1 uncultured Anaerolineaceae bacterium
CGCAGCGCGGAACAGCTCTCCCGCCTCGATCATCCCAACCTGCCGCGCGTCCTGGATTGGTTCAGCCTGCCGGAGCAAGGTCTGTATCTGGTGATGCGCTATATAGCGGGTGAAGAGCTGCAGAAACTGCTCGAGCAGCGCGGCGGGATGCCTTTTGCTGAGGCACAGGTCAAGGACTGGATTGGGCAGGTCTGCGAGGCGTTGATCTACCTGCACAGCCAGGCGCCGCCGATCGTGCACGGCGATATCAAGCCAGCCAACCTGCGCATCACACCAGGAGGCCAGGTGGTGCTGGTGGATTACGGGATTGCCAGGGTGGGTAAGGCAGATGTGCAGAGCGACATTTCGGACATGTTGTTTGGGGATTTAAGCCACCGCTTAAGGGTGGGTAAGGTAGATGTGCAGAGCGACATTTCCGACCTGGGCGCGACCATGGGTAAGCTGTTGGTAGGGTTGAATACCGATGAAACCCTGGAGCTTGCCCAGCGCTATGAAAGCGTCGTCGAGTTTCGCACTGCATTATTGAGAAGCACTCCCCTAAACAAGCTAATTGCGCGGAAATCCACGCGCGCCCAGCCGGTACACGCTGAAAGCATACCCCCAATTAAGGTAACACAAAACCGCAAACCGCCAATCAGCGGTGTAGTTACCTACACACCGGAATATCCGACGAGTGCCCAAATTATATATCCTGAAGTAGACTTTACAAAACTAGAAATAGAAGACAGACGGTCCTCCAGGCAGCAGCGCGTCGAGACCCCTCAAGCGCCTGAGATGGGGAGGATGCTTGGAGAAGAATGGATTGTTCAAATTGCGCGCGGCGTCGAGATGGTTTTTGTGCGTGTGCCAGCGGGCAGGTTCACCATGGGGGACAATTCCGGGGTGCTGGATGAAAAACCAGCACATGTCGTAGAACTGGCTGATTTCTGGATCGGCAGGTATCCGGTGACGCAGGTGCAGTACCAGTGTTTTATGCAGGCCAATCCCAAATACCCACTGCCGTTCTATCCTGCGGATTGGGCGAAGGAGTATAACTGGGATCGATCTGGCAGGAAATCCCCCCAAGGCAAGGCGGACCATCCGGTGGTGCTGGTCAGTTGGATGGATGCGCTGGCTTTTTGTCAGTGGGCAGCCGGAGTCACCGGGCTGGCGATCCGGTTACCTGCGGAGGCGGAATGGGAAAAAGCCGCCCGGGGCACAGATCTGCGCAGCCACCCCTGGGGCAGTTTCGAGCCCACCATCAATAGCTGTAACTTCGGGCGCAACGCCGGCAGGACGAGTCCGGTCGGAAAATACAGCCCATCGGGCGATAGTCCCTATGGTTGTGCGGATATGGCGGGGAATGTGTGGGAGTTCGTGAGCAGCCTGTACAAACCCTATCCCTACCAACCCGATGATGGACGCGAAAACCTGCAGGCGCAAGGCGATCGTGTGGTACGTGGGGGTTCCTGGACCGTCGAGGCGACTGACGTACGCTGCGCCTACCGCAACCGTTACTTCAGCGAAAGCCGGCGCATCGACAACGGTTTTCGCTGCGCCTGCACCCGCTGACTCAGGAGGTTTATGACTATAATCATCGGACAAATTCTGAAAGAACGCTACCGGATTGACGACCTGCTGGGCGGGGGCGGGTTCGGGGCGGTCTACCTGGCCTATGATTTGAAGCTGAAGGGGCAGGTGGCGATCAAGGAGAGCCTGGACGCCTCGACGCGGGCGGAGGAAATTTACGCACGTGAGGCGGAGCTGCTCTTTAAGCTGGATCATCCCCACCTGCCGCGCGTGCTGGACTGGTTCAGCCTGCCCGGCGAGGGGCAGTACCTGGTGATGCGCTACGTGGCTGGCGAGGATTTGCAGACTCTGCTGGATGAGCGTGATGGGCGACCGATTGCGGAGGCGCAGGCGCTGGTGTGGATCAGCCAGGTGTGCGACGCACTGACCTACCTGCATAGTCTCCAGCCGCCGATCATCCACCGCGACATCAAACCGGCGAATATCCGCATCACGCCCGAGGGCAACGCGGTGCTGGTGGATTTCGGTATTGCCAAGTCCTACAGCGTCAACCAGCTGACCGAGGCCACCGGTCGCGCCGGCACGACCGGCTACACACCGCCAGAGCAATATGTCAGGGGCGGAACGGACGTGCGCAGCGATATCTACGCCCTGGGAGCGACGCTGTACACGCTGCTGACGGGTGCGCCGCCGCCGGACAGCCAGCTGATCCTGCTCGGAGAAGCGGCTGCGCCGCCGGTACGCACGCTGAATACAAAGGTATCAGCGGCGGTCAGCGTAGCGATAGCCAAAGCGATGCAGGTGAAACGCGCTGACAGATACACCAGCGTGATCGCCTTCAAACAGGCGCTGTTTGGATTTTCACAAGCGCCAGAGGAATTGACGCTGCCGCGATTAGCGGAAGAAGCGCCGGTGAAGCAAGCGCCAGGTGGGCGTGGGGCGAAGGTACCGGCGGTTGTGAACAGACCAATCGACTGGCGTATGCTGGCGGGGGTTGCTGGGGGATTGATGCTGGTTATTATCGTTATCTGGCTATCTGCTGGCGGGTGGAATATGTTTTTCCCGCCCAAGGAAACGGCTGTTCCGATGGAGGTTACTAACCAGTCGGAAGCAACCGTCCCAATTTCGGCTGCTTCACCTCCAATGCCAACCGAGACCAATATGCCTGCTCCGTTGGAGGTTACTAACCAGTCGGAAGCAACCGTCCCAATTTCGGCTGCTTCACCAACAATGCCAATCGAGACCAACACACCTGCTCCCAGGCCGGCACGCACTGACGATGCGCAAGGCGTACCGATGGCGCTGATCCCGGCCGGCAAATTTACCATGGGCAGCGAAAATGGTGAGAGTGATGAGCAACCAACCCATGCAGTGTTCCTGGACGCGTTTTACATGGACGTGTATGAGGTGACGAACGCACGCTACCAGGCCTGCGTGGAGGCCGGAGTTTGCCAGGCGCCAGTGCTAACGAGCTCCAAAACTCATTCCGATTATTATGGCAATGCGCAATATGCGAATTACCCACTGATCTACGTGGAGTGGCAGATGGCCAACACTTACTGCGCCTGGCGTGGGGCGCGCCTGCCAACTGAAGCGGAGTGGGAGAAGGCGGCGCGCGGCGGGTTGGAAGGGAAGGACTACCCGTGGGGGGATGGGATGGATTGCAGCAAAGCAAATGGGGAAAATTGTATCGGAGATACCAGCGAGGTGGGGAGCTACCCTGCCAATGGATATGGTCTCTACGATATGGCGGGCAATGTTTGGGAGTGGGTGGCGGATTGGTACGCGGATGATTTCTACTCCAATAAGGAAGCCATCTTCGATAATCCACTCGGAGCCCAGTCTGGGCAATACCGGGTGCTACGCGGCGGGAGCTGGCTCGACAATTGGTCCAGCTTGCGTATGGCGTTCCGCTACGGTCCCTACCCCGGCATTTGGTACATTATCCACGTCGGTTTTCGTTGTGGGGTCTCCCCAACACCTTGAGCTTCTGGTCTGCTGATTGCTGGGCTGCTGAGGTTTCCGCCCGGGCGGCGTCGCCAGGCAATCCGTCGAAGCGGGGTGAGTGATTACGGCTCCCGGTTGACTCTACAACACTCATCTTGGGAGGCTATGTTACAATTTCGCCATGAACATCGCAGACTCCATATTTTTACGGGGAGAATGACCTTTCGGAGGCCAATGTGCGGGTTGTTCTACAGGCAGAAGACAATGGGCAAACATAAAGGGCGTGGCCTGGGAATTCGCCTGGCGTGGTTGGGACGGTGAAAAAGCTGAGGTAAAGCTATGACCCTATCCATCGGACAAATCTTGAAAGAGCGCTACCAGATCGAAGGACTGCTGGGACAGGGCCGGTTTGGTGCGGTCTACCTGGCCTACGATATCGACCAGGGCGGCTCTGTGGCAGTCAAGGCGATCCTGGAAGCTTCACAGCAGGTGTCGACCAGATACACGCGCAGCGCGGAACAGCTCTCCCGCCTCGATCATCCCAACCTGCCGCGCGTCCTGGATTGGTTCAGCCTGCCGGAGCAAGGTCTGTATCTGGTGATGCGCTATATAGCGGGTGAAGAGCTGCAGAAACTGCTCGAGCAGCGC